>NZ_JBFAWC010000014.1:0-262896 GCF_040680155.1 Streptomyces sp. NPDC052114
CTCCCACAGGTCCTCCGGGGCCATCCGCTCGACAAGCGCAGCAGTCATCACCCCAGACTGCCGCAAGATCACACCAACTGAAATGACGTCTAAGAGGCGTCCAGCGATGATCATGTAAACCGACAGCCTTCGTTAAGTCGAAGACGATGTGTGCGTCGTTGATCCGTTCAGAGCTGGTCTGGGGCTGCTCGCGCACCTGTCGCATCGAGCCCGGGTGGTTGCGTCTCTTGAGGACCCGCCCTCAGATCGGAAGCCGTCCCCGTCACGGGTAGCGGCAATGTTGGCGGAGCTCCGTGACAGCGGTCCACCTCAATGATCCTCGACGATGAAGCAAGCCCGCTCGTAGAGTTCGTCGAAGGTGATTACTTCGACATCCTGGATGGATGTCCGGTACAGCTCGAAGGAGCTCATCTTCTCCGGGTTCACAGCGCCGTTGTATGTGAACTCGCGCAGGCTCCCGATCACCACGACCTGTCGCGGGCGGGTGGTGGACAGTTCGGTACCTGTCGGGGTGCCGTCCCCCTCGTAGATCCGGGTGAGCTCGCCGGAGATGGCCTGGTGGGCCTTGCTGGCCGCCCTTTGCACCTGCGCCACGCCGCCGCCGAGTTCCTTTGACGCCTGGTAGACGCCCGAGCGGTACGGGGTTCTGGAGAGCAGCTCGGTCTCGTGAGTCTTGATCTCGCAGAAGAGCATGCTGCTGATCAGGCCCTTGGACCGCATGATGGCGTCGATACGTTTCCCGGCTCCGCCGAAGATGTTGGCGCCGGTGGTCATGCGCTCCAGTTTGCCGTCATTGATGGATTCGCAGGCGATGAGGTTGAGGCCGTAGCCAAATATCCACTGATTCGCCTCGAAGAAGGCCTGCCAGACCGCCTCCGCCCCGCGTGTCGTTGCCTGGCTCTCCTCCCGCCGGAAGTAGTCCGGATCGGTAAGAAGCCGCTCGAACCTCTGGAGTTGTTCCTTGCGGTTGCTGATCAGCCGGATGTCATCCTCTGTGAGCCCGCCGCCGATGGCTGTCCTGACCGCACCGAGAACCGTCGTCCGGTCCTGGCCGGTGAGCAGCTGGACTAGTTGGGACTCGTCGCCGGCCACGAGCTGAAGGGAACTGCCGGGCGTGCTCAGGCCGGTGCAGCCCTGGAGGAAGTTGATGACTTTCCAGAAATTCTCGTGGACGTCCCCGGTGTCGACGAGCGCCTGACGGCCCGGGTGCTCCCGGTCTCAGGCACTGTGTGCGTGGCGGAGACTTCTCCAGCCTTCTTCTTGTCCTTCTTCCAGAGTTTGATCCTGGGCGTGAAGGTGTCGCCCTTCTTAATGATGGTGATGCTGCACAAGGTCGCTACCTGGGGCCGGTCGTCGAGGACGAAGTCGGTGATCATCCGGCGGGCCCGGTTGTCATAGAGGTAGTGGAACGCATTGCTGTCCTGCGAACCGCGGATCTCAAGGTCGGTGAAGTCCCTGCGGGTGACATCGAACTCAGTTGTGGAGAAGGGGAGTCGGAGGCCTCGAACGAGGGGAGTAGCGGGAGCTGCGGCTTGGATCCGCCAGTCCGGTGGGATGTTGGGAAGCGGCCGGGTGTCGCCTTCGACCACAAGGTCTTGAACGTCGATGCGCCCGAGCTGGTTGAGCACGGACTGCAACGCCCGCCAGACCACCTCTTTGGTCTCCGTAGTGCAGGTGGGCAGGAGCTCGCGCTCCACCGTCAGAACGGCTTCGTAGGTGTCAGCTGTCCAACTGTCACCAGGAGTGGGCTGGAAGAAGCCGCCATCACGTCGGAAGGTCAGGACTGCGGTGCGGAGCAGGTTACGTGCGGTCTCCTCGCCGGCGCAGTCGAGGAGGCTGAAAACCTGGCCGAGAACCAGGTCGAGCTTGCCCGTGTCAGCGTTCTCCAGTGGCAGCGGGATCAACGGGCCCCTAGGTGGAACTCGTACCGGCTCATACAAGGGGCGGCCGGAGAGGAACTCGCGCGAACGCAGACTCCATCCGTCCGGCGCTAGAAGTGAGTTCAACTCATCGACGTGCTCCATTGCTTCCTCGACGTCAGCCGCCACTTCCGGATGGACCACCCGTGCCAGAAGAGCGAGCAATACCTCGTCCGGTCCATCGGAGAGCTCCAAGCGGGAGTCCTCGAAGATCCAGTCGTCGGGCAGGTCGTCGTTGTTGAATCGGTGCTGCTGGATATCGGCGCGGACCGTCGGAAGCTGGCTGTTGCCAGCTGTAGGTCGGTCCAGGTCGTAGAGGCCCTCCAGGAACGTGACCTCGTCCAATTCGCCCCACCAGGGGCGCGACATCCCGCGCAGGTACGCGAAGATGTCACGTCGTGTCACCGCCGTGATGGTCGGCGGCTCGTTCGGTCTGGCGGGATCGATGGAAGTCATGCATCCAGGATGGACGGTTAGGCAGCAAGGCGCCGGCCAAATTAAGAGGTGAGGGCGTTCCCGTCACAAACGGATGTCACGGGTCCAGGCTCTCGTGCCGCCAGCCGAACCCGTCTTACAAACCGACGCGTAGCAGCGCCAGACCCACTTGTTCTTCCAGCGTCGGATTTCGATCTCTGTGCCTGTGCATCGCCCGCACTTGGGAGGTCGGGCGAACGTTTCGGCGTGTTCGTGTGTGAGCAGCTTGCGGGCGAAGTAGCCACCGCGCATCGTGAGCATGACCTCACGTGTGTTGCTCTGTGAGAGTGCGTTGAGGCTGCCCAGCATGACGGTTTGTTCGTCGATCACTGCAATTTTCTGGTGCATGACATGTATGGGGACAACTGTCTGGGCGACCCCACGCAGGTCCGCGATCAGTGCCTGGCTGCTCTCCTTTCTCTGGAGCTGATCGGTGTCATCGCGGATGAACACGGTGATGCGAACGCCGCGGTCAGTTGCCGCTTTCAGTTCAGGCAGTAGGGATCGGATGCGGTTCGCTACCCATGGCGCCCAGAGCCACAGTGACTGCTTCGCCTGTCGGATCTGAGTGGTGAAGGCGCGATAGAAGTCCCGTTCGTCATCGATGTCGGTCACCTCGACGTGACGGCCGAGGACCTCGGCGAGGGCGATGCCGAATTCACCACGGGGGGCTGTCGGTGTCTGTGGCGCGGTAATCAGGTTCTTGGCGTGAAGCACCCGGACGCCGGGGGTGCCGACGAGGGCGTGCAGTTGAGCCAGGGCCGTTCCCGGCCGAGCTCCACTGACACGTTCTCCACTGGCGATGACGTACAGGCGGGTTCTGACCCGGGTGACGGCAACGTTGAAAAGACGAACGCCATTGCGTCTCCATTCGTCGGCGCCCGGCTGTCGATGGGCAAGCGCCATCCACAGTTCACGGCTGTCCGCACCGCCCTCCACGGTGTCAAAGACGACGACGTCGAACTCCCGGCCCTGAAATCTATGCGCCGTTCCGACCTCGGCCAGCGGACGGCCTCCCGGGCCTTCGACATCTCGTAGTGCCTCCAAGGTGGCTTCGGCCTGCACCCCGTACGGCGTGACGATCCCTGCCTCCTCGCCCTGCTCTCGGTGCAGTTCCACGAGCGCTCGGGCGATGAGAGAGCCGGCAGGCCACCAACCCTTCCGACTGCCGGTCAGGTGCGGCCGCGCCAGCTCGTGTAGGCCGTCGGTGTCGATCAGCACGATCTCGGGGTCGCTGTCGGGCCTCTCCGCGCGAGCCTGGGCACCGCCCCGCAACATCCCGCCGTACGCCAGTCCGTTGGCCAGCTTCATCACGGCAGGGCCGAAGCGGTGCTGCTCGGTGAGGGATACACAGGCCGGGTGTGCCTGAGCATCCGCAGGTTCGAGGATGCCGCAGTGTTGGAAGACATCAGGGAGCAGCCAGCGTTTGATGTCGTCGCGTTCCTGCTGTTTGAGCTCGCTCGGGATGACCGGGCCGAGTTGCATGAAGTCACCAAGAAGGACGGCTGCCCGGCTGGCTTTGCCGGTGGCCAGGAGCACTTCAGGAAGTGCGGCTGACCCGGCTTCGTCGACCAGCACGATGTCGTAGGGGCCCTCGAAGACGGCCCGGTTGGTGCGGAAGCGAGCCAAGGTGGTGGCTACCAGCTTTGCACCCTTGATGATCTCGCCCTGAGCGTTGCGGGCCAGGCGCTCGTATTCCTCCTGGACGTCCTGGTATTGCTGCTCCAACTGCGGCTTGCTGACCCTGTCGGCGGCCACGACCGGACGCAGTCGTTCGGCCCTGTCGTGCTGGGCCGGCCAGCCCTTCTTCGCGGCCTGCTTGGTGAGCGCCTGGGCCTCCTGCGCAGTGACGGCTGCTGCGGTGGCCCGGTTCTTCTCGCGCTCGGCCGCGGCGCAATGCCTCTGCGCCTGCTCGTTCGACGCTTGCGTGGCTGCAGCTTCGGTGTCGAGGTGCCCAATCTGTTCCTGAGTGAGCGGGGCGGAATCGGAGAGGGCCGTGACTCTGGCATCGAGTACCGAGATGCGGGCGGTGGCGATGCGTTGAGTTTCCACGGACTGCTGCCGGGCTGTCTCCGCCTGCTGTTCGGCATCGGTCAGTTGCTGCTGGAGAGCGGCAAGCTTCTCCTTTGCGCGCCACCGGGCAACTGAGCCCTTCGCCTCCCACTCCTTCACCTGGTTCCGCAAAGGACGGCACTCCTCATCGGCCAACAGCGCGTCAGCCGCTCGGTGTTCCGCTGCCTGTCTGACTCTGACCATTTCGTCGCAGAGCTGGTCCACTTCGCGCCAGACCTGGCGCGAGGGCTCCGCGGCGTCGGCGCGGTCCGAGGCCGCCTTGGCGTACGCCGTGGCCTGGGACAGGTCTCGAACCGCCTGGGCATACCGGTCGTCGGCCGCGTCGCTCCGGGCCAGCGCGGAATCCAGGTCCTCACCGGGCGTGCGCAGAAGCTGAAGCGCAGCAAAGTATCCGACCGCATCGAATCCGGCGAGTGCGGATTCTACAGCTGCCAGTTGACCGGCGCGGTTACGGATCGCGACCAGGGCAGCCTCCACGGCGCTACGGCGCTCAGCTGTTTCCGCTAATCGTGCCTGGACCATAAGTGGCAGAGAGACGGAAGGGTCCTCCGCTATCTCCTTGAGGTGCGGTGGGCCCACACGGACGATCTCACCCGGGCCGTGGCACTTCTCTCGCACCACTCCGAGCAGGGCGTTGTCCACGGCGACGTTGGTTGCAGAGACCAGCAGCACCCGCTCGCCCCGAGCGATCAGGTCACCGATGGCGCGTTTGAGTACGGTGGTCTTGCCGGTCCCCGGCGGCCCCCACACCAGATGGACGCCTTCGCCCAGACAGGCTCGATAGGCATCCGCCTGGGCGGGGTGGAAGCCGGGCGGGTCCGGCTCCAGTCCCGAGGCACCTCCGATACTGCCGGCGGCCAGGGCGGCGGCCAAGGGGTGTTCACCCAGCCCGGCGATGCCGTCACGCAGGGCCTCGATGAGGAAGGTGGGTGGCTGCTTCAGCATCCATAGGTGGGCGTCTGCGATATCGGCGAACTCGGCTACGCGCAGGGTGAGCAGAGATCCGTTCTGGACGGTCTCAGAGACGATGAATCCGTCGGCCTCAACGGACCGGTCATCCGGCCCGGAGAGCCGCAGGCTGTCCAGTTGATCCGGCCCGATGTCACTGCCTCGCAGGTCCACCGCGTACTGGCCAGGTTCACCAGTGCGGGTCGCCCGTCCGATGCGCTGCCATCGCGCCGTTCTGCCCGCACCGCCCTCCAAGGCAATCCACTCGCCGAGTGCCGCCGTGATCTCCTCACGCCACCCCACGTACTGTCCCCCAGCTCCCGCCCCGCCTTCGGACTGGCAAATCTACCCATCCCCACGAAGCGACATACCGATAGGGGCTGGCGACTGCAGGGGGCGCGAGGGCTCATGGACGCAAGAGCTTCGCTGAAGTCGGTATAGCGCCACCTGGACGTGCCAACCCCGCTCGTTGATCGATGTGTTCGCCCGACAGAGCAAGGGACCTACCCGTTGGTCTCACAGACGCGATAACAGTGAACTCCCTTACTGTGACGCCACCTTGCTGCTCCGAACTTATAAAGACAGCACCGCAACTGCGGTAGCATTCCTATAAGTTCGAGTCGATCAAGTCCCGGAGGTTGAATGGCCGTCCTTCCCGTCGCTGCACCTGAGTCCGACGACTATCGCGTGCAGTTGGCTGCCCTCGGCACCAAACTGGAGTACCTGCATCCGGCCCTACGGGCCGGCGAGATCGCTCGCCGCTCGGCGACGCCCAACCACCCGGCCAACACGGCTGGCACTCGGGCGTACCAGGAGCACATCCGCATCATCCGGGAGATGCACATCCAGCACGAGGGATGGAAGCGGCTCCTGCATGACCACCTGGAAGTGGTCTGCAGCCCCGACGGGGCCATCGCTATCGGCGCTATGACTGGGGACGCTGCGACCGGCAACCGCACGCTCCACCCCCGGAACAAGCGCCGTCGAGGCGCCGCGACTGAACGCGCCGCAGAGGCCAACACCCAGCTGGAGTTCTTTCCTCCACCGGTGCGCCGTCACGAGATCGTCCTGAGCGCCGACGAGGCCGACCGGCTACAGGTCTGGTTCCTGGTCTCGTACCGAGTCGAAGGCGGCGGCAAGCTCCACATCCACAACGAACTGTCACTGCCGGGTGAAGTAGTGGACGGCTACGTTACGAAGTGGAAGCAGCGCATACCTCTTCCGGTCCTCGAAATGGACGGAGTCGAACGACCGTACGAAGATGGATCCGGCGAGATCGACATCCCCGTCGACTTCCGCTGATCGTCCGTCCTGGTGCGGCACTGTCTAGCCAGTGCCGCACCCTGCACCACCGACAAATGAGGCAGTCCACCATGGTGACCCCATCACGCATCACGCTGGCCCGGAAGCGCCGGGGACTGACCCTCGCAGAACTCTCCCAGCACGCAGACGTTTCCCTGCAGAGCCTCTCCAACTACGAGACAGGCCGTACCTCGCCGCGTCTACCAACCGTACGGAAGATCGCCGCAGCGCTGGACTTCCCTCAATCATTCTTCAGCGGTCCGGAGGTGAACGAGCTGCCCGCGGAGGGGATCTCATGGCGTGCTCGAACCAAGACGCCGCCCCGCGTTCTGGACTCGGCCCGGGCGGCAGGCACCCTCGCCGCCCAGCTGTACGACTGGATTGCTGAGCGCTTCCTACTACCGGATCCAGATCTCCCTTCCCTCGGCAAGCCAGACCCGGAAACGGCCGCAGAGATGGTGCGCACTCGCTGGGACCTGGGCCACGCACCGACGCCGAACATGGTGCACCTGCTCGAGGCTCATGGCGTACGCGTCTTCTCCTTGCCGCCAGACTCACTGGAAGTGGACGCCTTCGCGGTCTGGAGGTGCGGAGTCCCCTTTATCTTCCTGAACACGATGAAGACGGTGGAACGTGGCCGGTTCGACGCCGCTCACGAACTGGGCCACCTGGTCATGCATGCCAGCGGTGAGCGCTCCTGCACCGGACCAGAGGCCGAGCGTCAAGCGAACGACTTCGCAAGCGCCTTCTTGATGCCGGCCGCCAGTGTGCTCGGGCACATGCCCGCCGGCGCCCGAGTCGACCAGATCCTCGAAGGCAAGCGCATCTGGAAAGTCTCCGCCATGGCACTCACATACCGGATGCACGACCTGAACCTCCTCACCGACTGGCAGTACCGCTCCACCTGTGCGGAACTGAGTGCGCGTGGGTACCGCACCGACGAACCCCAGGGCCTGAAGAAGCGTGAAACCTCTCAGGTTCTGACCAAGGTCTTCCAAGGGCTCCGCACCAAGGGCATCCGCCCGAATGACGTGGCCGATCAACTCGGCATCACAGTGGACGATATGAAGAAGATGATCTTCGGGCTGACCATGACGTCCATGGATGGAGGCGGTGAACGCGCAGGCGGCCACAGCCCGGATGGGATCCTTAGTCTCGTGCGGTGATGGAGACAGCGGACGGCTCCTTGCAGCCGAGAGCAGGGCACGCTTCGGCTACGCCCAATAACGCAGGCAGTCGCGCTACCGACGGGGATCGCCAGATGAGACGCCAGCTCATCCTCAAACTGAGACCCACCACCAACTTCTGTCGTTCGTAAGCGAGATGTAGGAGCCACGCCCGTCAGCTCTGACGCTCTGACGCGTCTGAGTGCTGCTTCTGGAGTCGGCCTGGCTGCGGGCGTCCCGGAGAGTCAACTATGCCTAGAGTATGGATTTGTGAATCTTCCAGCACGTGTACGGCAGGCTCTCGGTGAAGCTGTGCATCCGGGAAAGTTTGAGCAGTGCGCCTGTGCCCTGCTCAAGTCTCGGTACCCAGGGCTGTCGGCGGTCGAGGAAGGCCACGACTTCGGCCGTGACGCAGATATTTACTTCCCCTTCGATGGAGACACCCTGGATGCGCGGGGACGCCTCATGGTCACGACGGGCGATCCTGTGGCCAACGTGCGCAACGGCCTGCATCGGATGCAGGAGGAGGGACTACGCGTCGACCTAGTGGTGGTGGCCTGTTCTAAGCCGGTCAACGGCCGTACCCGCAGGGCTCTCGACAAGCTGTGCTCGGACCGAGACCTGCCCCCTCCCCACGTCTACGGCCAGGAGTGGTTCGTTCCTGAGCTGGTGCAGGATGCGGCCTGGCGCAGGAGTTTGCTGGACATTGAGGGCCGGCTCGGAGCACTGCTCGATGAGCCGCTGACCCCACCGATGGTGGCGTCTCCCCCGTCGCTGGTGGGCAGGGCCGAGGAAACACAGGCCCTGGCTGGCGCGGTCGACGCCAGCCAGGACGTGGTGCTCGTCGGTGTTCCAGGGGTGGGCAAGACGCGGTTGACCAGTCAGCTGGGCACGCGTGCGGTCTACCTTCAGCCTTCTGCTCTGGGCCACCTCCACGACGACCTGCTGCTGACGAAGCCGCATGCAGTGGTCGTCGACGACGCCCATGCCCATGCTGATGCGGTAAGTGCTCTCCGACATGCGCGCCGTCAGACGGGCCTGTCGTTCTCCGTGGTGACCACGACTTGGCCGGACCGGCTTGAGAGAGTGCAGGAGTGGCTCCCCGGGGCCACGGTCATCGAGGTGGTCCTACTGGAGCGGCCTCAGATGAACGAGCTGGTGGAGTCCGCAGGTGTCACCGGGTACCGGTCCCGGGCCGCGGTACTCAATCAGGCAGACGGTCGGCCGGGCTGGGCGCTGGCATTGTGCGAGTCGCTGGCTGGCGGTGCGGGCCAAGACGTTTTCAGTGGCAAGGCACATGTGGCACACGTCGAGAGGTACTTGCGCGAGGCGACTGCCTCGCGCACGGTGCTAGACGCGCTGGCCTGCGTGGCCGCTCTGGGCGGAGCATCGCCTGAAACGCTGTATGCCCTCGCGCCTGTGGTCGGAGTGGCTCCGGCCGAGCTGTCGGGCATGGCGGAGGATCTTGCACACAACGGGCTGGTGGAGCACCGCGCCGGTGTGTGGCACTTGCAGCCCGCCCTGTGCCCGGCACTGGTGGCCCGCTGGTTCTTCACTGCCCCGACTCGCCGGCCGTGGGCAACTCTGGTGACCGCTTTTCCTGATCATGAGCTGGACTTGGCGGCTGCGGTAATGAGGGCGGCGGCGGCTGCACCCTCCTCTCGCCAGGCGCGCGAGGAGGCTGAGCGATGGGTTGGGGCACTGCCGACAGCCAGAGCCTGGGACACCGGCACGTTCGCCGTAGTCGCGAAGTATGCGAATCTGGATGTATCCGCAGCCGAGTTCGCAACGAAAGCCGCCCTGTCCGTCCTGGCCGCTCTTCACGAGCCGGAAGGGGCAGTCGGGGTGGAGGCAGGCTTCCTCGGCGATGCTGCGGTCAACCAACTGGTACAGAGCGCGCGCCAGTTTCTGCTGCCCCAAGCAATCGCGGGACTGCTGGCCATGGCCGTGGGTGACAACCGCCGCCGTCACTCCACACCACTACATCCGCTGCGCGTGCTCAGCGACTTGGCCGGTGTCATCGATCCTGACTTCGGCACGTCCCTGGAAATCCGCACACGTCTTTTGCGGGCCGTACTCGCCTGGATTCGCGACCACTGCAGCAGCGACGAGCAGTGGTGTGTGGCTGGCGAGGCTCTGGCGGGCATCTTCAGTGTCAAGGTGTCGGGGAACTGGCCCGAGCCCGGGACGCACGACACGTACACCTTCGCTCGAGGGATCGATGCAGCGGACAATCTCGCCGGGCTGATCGGCCTGTGGGAACAGGTGGTCCCGCTCCTGACCAGTGATGAGGGCCTTGAGAACAGAGGGCCCTGCCCACCGCGCGCGCTGGTCGCGCTGCTGGAGATGGCGCTGGGCTGGGTCCGTCTCGGGCTGGGCGTCTCCTCTCAGGAGGCCGTCTCGGCGGAGCAGACGCAGTACGGTGCCGAGGGCGGCCGTCGCATCCTGGACACGCTGTATCCGCTGCTGCAGCGCAGCGCAGGTACGGCGTTGCGTGCACATCGCGGGCTAACCAGCATCCGCGACCGTGCTCGTGAAGCCGGGTACGAACTGCCCGTCTTCGACGTCGATCCCGATCTGCAGTCCTTCTGTGAATGGGGGAACGCCGACTTCGTCTCTGACGTCGAGACCGCCACCGAGCAGGTCCACTCCCGAACGACCACGCTGGCCGGGAAACTGGCAGCCCTGGGTCCTGACGCGGGAGTGGCCCGTTTCAATGAACTGATCGAGCAGTCAAGCCTGGTGGGCGAGGATTCGGGCCATCTGACCGCTGTCCGCACGGGCGAGCTGATGACGGATCCGGCGGCCTGGTACCGGGCAGCATCCGCTTCGGAGTGCCGCATGCTGCAGGGCGCCGCCCTGACACAGTGGCTCACGCTGGCTCCGGACGCGATACCGACGGCCGTGCTGCAGGCCGCCCTTGAGGACACGCGCAGTCGGCCCGCCGCCATCAGTGCGGTCCTTGCGCGCAACGTGGTGGATCAGGCAGGAGAGACGGTGATCGCTTCGCTGCGGGCCGAGGACGTTCCCTGGCTGGATAGGCTGTTTTGCCGCGACGCGGACGACGTCATGCACCGGCTGCTCGTCCATAAGGATCCGGCCGTCGCCGCGAGCACAGCGGTCAGTTTCGCCGTGGGCACCCCGCATGGGCCCGCCCTTCCTGAAGACTGGCGGGCAGCATGGAGCAGTGCCTTTGAGGGGCTACTCGTCGACCGTCTCACCTCGCACAACCAGTGGAGAGCGGGCCACGTGCTTGCGTACGTGGCCGAGCACGACGCCGACACCTTCGAAAGGTGGTTCGGCCGTCGGCTGCAGGACATGGCTGCCCAGGGCTGGTATTCCTCACCTCTCCCCCATAACAGCGAGGACCTGCTGGCTCTCCCGCCCCGCCCGCACAGGCTGCGTCTGGCTCTCCAGTGCATTGGTATGCCCCGTATCGGCCCCAGCGCTCTGGTCCCTCTGATCAATTCGGACACCGAGCTGGCCAGACAACTGCTCGACGAGCACGCCGTCGATCCCGGCCGGCTGGTCACCTGCCTGGAGGAGCAGCGCAACAAAGCCCTGGAAGAAATCGGTCCTCTGCTACTGGAGCGGGGAGTGTCCGCGCAGCAGATCGCAGCCGCCGCGGCCTCGTACAGTTCCTGGTCAGGTGACCGCTCACGCATACACCTGGAGCTCATCGACTACTTCACCGCTCTGGCTGATCGTGTCCCGGCGCTGCGGACGGTAGCCGCATCCGGCTGCTCACAACAGCAGGAGTTGCTCCGCAAGGCAGAAGAGCGAGAACGCGACACACGCGTCCGTGGCCGGTAAGTGCAGCGGCGGACAGTCGGGCAGGACGCCCCACGAGGCGGAAGGTCGAGGCTGGGAGCTGTCGGCTCCGGCCGAGGAGCTATTGAGCCAAGGGGTCACCGAGAACTCCAGCAGACGAAGAACCTGCTGATTAGCACAGAGGTCGCTCACCGCGCTCCCACAAAGACCGAGGCCGAGGCCGTTACCAATCGCTGCTATCAGGTGAGTACGGTCTGGCCAAGTTTCCCCTCTCGCTGACACTGATCCTCACGTCCAGGCATGGAGGTCAGATGCCATCGCAGTTCATGAATGCCAAGCAGACCGCCGAGTACCTCAACATGTCCGTGACCTGGGTCTACCGCGACGCGCCCCGCCTGGGCCTGGCCGCCCATAAGTTCGGCGCCGGGCGGAACGCGAAGTTGCAGTTCAAGGTCTCCGACGTGGACGCATGGGCTCGGCAGCAACGACTCGGCTGACACTGCGGCGGCTCCGGAGTTCGCTAGTCCGGAGCCGCCGCCATTTCAAGCGGCCAGCGCCACGTCGAGCACTTGGGCCGCCTTCCCGATCGACCCGGGCATCAGGTGCCGGTAGATCTTGAAGGTGACGTCGATGCTCTTGTGTCCCATCCATTCCGCGACGTCCGTGATCGCGAGTCCGTTGGTCAGGCAGTTCGAAGCGAAGAAGTGGCGGTAGCCGTAGATCACCATCCCCTCTGGGATATCGACCTCGATCGCTGCCTTCATGCGCTTCCACTGGTTCGACAACCCCCAGTGGGGATACGGCTTCGCCGCGTTGGTCGGCTGGCGCAACAGGTACCCGCCGACCGTTCCGTACTTCTCGGCGTACCAGTCGATCGTGTCCCGAACTCGCGCCGGAAGCGGCACGTCGCGGTACTCCCCCGCCTTGCGGTGCTTCAACGGCCCGTACTTCCCCGTCGCCTGGACCACCTGCTCGTTCACCCGGTAGACATCGTCCGCGACGATGTTCTTGAGGTTGACGGCGGCCGCCTCCCCGTTGCGCAGACCACAGCCGCTCATTAGATCGACCAGCAGTGTGAAGGCGTCGTCGCCGGCCATCCGGTGCGCCCGCAGCTGCTCCAGCGAAGGGATCACGGCCCGGTCCGGGTCGTACTGCGGAGCCTTCACCCCATCCAGTGGGTTGTCCGCATAAAGGCCGAGCCGATGGGCGTCGAGCAGGATCGCGCGCACTTTGTCGAAGGCGTTGGACTGCGTCGCCAGACCCGTCTGCGCCCGCTCCATGGACCGGATGAAACCGTCGACCACCTTGTGATCGAAGCTCAGCATCTTCCGGCTGCCGATCGCCGGGAAGACGTGGTGCTCCAGGAGCGAGTCGAGATGGCGAATGGACCCGACGGCCAGGTGGCGCTGGCCCCCCTTCCACTCCTCCGCGTACTCCTCGAAACGCATGGCGCCGTACTTCGCTATACGTTCCGCCTTCGCCCGGGATCCCGGCCGGCGCCTCTTCCCGTTGTAGATCTCCGTCAAACGGTCGATCGCGTCGTCCTGCCGCGCGAAGCCGGCCTCCTCGGTCTGCTGGCCCCCCGCGTTACGGAAACGGATCTTGTAGGCGTGCGGGCACTTCGGCCACCGGGACTCGGGGTGCTCGCAGTCCTTGAAGAAGGTGCCCATACCGCGGGTGAGCTTGCGTGCTGCCATGTGGTGCTGACTCCTCGGCGTCCGATGCTGACCTTTTGCTGACTGCCGAGGGTCTGTCACGCCTCTGACCTGGGGAGAACCGTCAGAACCGTGATATGTGGTGGAACTTCGTGGGCCGCACGCAGGAGGAGATCGAGCAGGCGAGGGAGGACTGGATGACGGGCACCCGCTTCGGCGAGGTAAAGGGCTACGCCGGCGGCCCCCTGGCGGCCCCGACCCTGCCGCCGGTCCCGCTGAAGCCGCGGGGAAGGGTGCGCTGAGCTGGGAGGTATGGCTAAGTGGCGGTGCCGTTCTCACAGAAATGGCCCACCACGGGGAGGCTGGCATCGCGCACACCGTTCATCGGCACCGACGATGCTCAGACAAGGGTGAAGTTACTCAAGGTTCCGTTCGACAGGACAGTTGTTGTGGCTCCTCGCCCGGCAAGTCGAGCATTCTCGTCGATTCCTGAGCGGCCGTCTGCGGCAGAGGGGATTGCAGGGGGCCCCGCTGCGGCGTTGCAGGAGGGTCGGCGGGATCGGGTGTCGAGCCCGCGGAGGGGTGGACTTCCGGTACCCGCTTGATGCGGCGGCGCCTCCGAGGGGGGCGCTCCGGCTGTGTCGTGATCTGGCGGGAGACCTTGGGCTCCAGTGGCATCGGTTCGTAGGCGGCATGGGTCTGTTCCGGTCCCGCCGCCGGGAGGGTTGGTCCGGCATCCGCGTAGTGCCGCAGACTTCGGGTGAGCTCCTGCAGACGGTGCGCATGGAGATGGTGCAGGGCCTCGCCGATGAGCCGGGTCGCGTCGTCGGTGAGGGCCAGGAAGGTGGGGTGCAGGATGTACTTGCCCAGCTTGACCGCCGCCTCCAGCGTCTTGTCACCGCGAGCCAGGTCGGTGACCAGGGTGGCGGTCCAGCCCTCCGCCGATGCGTCCGGGAGCATGAGCCGATTGAGGACGTCGAAAGCGTCAGCCGCCAGGCTCTCCCCGGGGTGCGGTACATCGTCCCGGCCCGCCACACCGGCCGCGCCGAGGTCCTTCTCCGCCCAACTGTGCGCCCGCACATGCAGGGCAAGAGCGAGAGCAGTACGGACGAATCCCTCCTGCGCGGCGTCCCCGACCGGCGGATGGTCCGGCATGCCGGGCCCCAGCATCGCCTGGGCGTGCCCTGCCAGCACGCCCAAGGCCCACGTCCGCCGAGCCGGGTCAGAAGGTTTCCGACGTAGCTCTCGGGCCGCGACACGGGCCGCACTCCGCATTCCTTTGGCGAGCTGATCGAAGTGCTCAGGCAACGGAGTCTCCCACTGCCGCGGCACCGCACGGTCGTTGACGTCCACGCTGCCCCCTCCCGGCCATACCAAGAGTACGAGCAGGAATGGCGTCTACACGGTGTGATCCGCCGATCGTTCGGCGATGACCAGCAGATGGCCGCTCATACCGTGGATGGACGGGTCGTCGGCAGTCCGATAGGCGATGTCGAGCAGTTGCTCGTAGGCGTCAGGGTCCCGTTGCGCAAGAGCAGCCACTTCCGGCTGCGCCCAGGACAGGATGCCTTGAGATGCGAGCAGGCGCCGCACACGGAAGCCATGGTCTTCGAAGAGAGACGTGACATTCTCCGGGCGGGTGAGATATCCGCCCGTGAAGCGTCCGGGCCGCGTGTCGTCGTAACGGCCCTCGTCCAGAAGGAGATCGACTGCCCCAGTGGTGAATGCGGCTGACCCGCGCTCGAGCACGGTGGAGACCAATCGCATGTAGCGTGGCATTACGGTCGCCACCAGCAGCCCGCCTGGTCGCAGGACTCGATGAGCTTCCCGTATGGCCTGACGCCGGTCAGCGCTGGAGATCAAGTGGTAAAAGGGCCCCAGACACAGTTGGGCGTCAAAGGAAGCGTCAGGGAAAGCACTCAGATCACGCGCGTCCGCTTCCGCGACGGCCTCCACATTCGCGGCAGTCTGCCGGGAGGCATGTCCGACGCGATCGCGCGCAACGTTCAGCAGCGCAGGCGACAGATCGGTGAGCGTCACCCGGTATCCACGGCGTGCGAGCCACAGGGTCCATGTGCCTGGGCCTCCTCCGTTGTCCAGAATCCGCGCGGGGGCAGGAGGCAGATGCTCCTCAAGCGCCCGCGCGTGCAGCTCCCGTTCGATGGCCCCGTCGGTGGGCCTGTCCAGCCGGTCGGCCTCCCGTTCTGCCGACTGCTCGTAGTAGTCCCGCACAACTGCTATTGGATCGGGCCCAATCGTTCTCGTCACGAATCTCATGATCCAGATCCGGCAAACCACTGTCCAAGGTCCTGGCAAGGTTTCATGTCACGTACACATTGGCCCCCTCACCGAAATGAGACCGCCTAAAAGCCACTTCAGTGGTTCGACGGATGTCACTCGTCGTCCGCGATGAAGTCTGCTATCGCGGCAGTGACGGCTTCGGGCTGCTCGTCGGGGATGAAGTGTCCGGCTTCGGGCACGACGATCCCGGTGGTGTTGTCGGCCCAGGGGCTTATGGAGGCGGCCATGTCCGGAATGGAGCCGTGGCTGCTGGAGATGCCGAGGATCGGCACGGTCAGGTGCCGCGACGTGAGCGCCTCACGATTCTTGCGCGCTGATTCCGCGGCGTCTCGGTAGTACGCGAGGGAAGCCCGCAGGCCGCCGTCGGCGGCGACGGCCGCCGCGTAGTGGTCGACCTCGGCGTCGTCGAACGTGTCGGGAGACAGGGCCTTCATCTTCAAGAACCAGTCGACGTAATCGCGTTCGCGGCCGGCAAGTAGCGTCTCGGGCAGTTCGGGCACGATGTGGAACGCGAAATGCCAGGTCTTCCACGCCCGGTCCGGGTCGGTGGGAATCGCCTCCGGGAGAGTGATACCGGGAATTCCGGCGTCGAGCAGAGCGACCCCGCGCAGGTGGCTCTCGAAGTTGAGGGCAAGGGAGAAAGCGACCCAGGCGCCGATGTCGTGGGCGACCAGGGAGTAGGTCGACACCCCCAGAGCCTTCACGGCGGCGTGGACGTGCGCGGCAACCGAGTGCGTGTCGTAGCCGCGCTCGGGACGTTCGGAGTGGCCCTGACCCGGCAGGTCGATCGCGATGACGCGGAACCGGTGGGTGAGGCCGGGCATCACCTTGCGCCAAGCCCACCAAGTTTGCGGAAATCCGGCGAGCAGGACGACGGTCGGGCCGCTCGGCCGCCCGCCTTCGACGGCATGAAGGCGGACTCCGTCCGCGTCGACCCAGCGGTGAGTGAATCCGGCCAGATGCCGCAGAGGCAGGTCGCGGATGGGGTTGCTTGCGGAGACATGCGGAGTGCTGGTGGCTGAGCCGGTCACGGGGATCCTCCATCGGTGCCAGAGGTGAGGGGCTTGGGCGGTGCGGCTGGCGGCGGTGGCTGGGGGCCGCGCGGGGTGTTTCTCGCACGGTCGCGAGGTCGCGAGGTGCGCGGCATGCCTGGCCGTGACCACCGCTTGAAGACTAACGCATCTTGAACCGATTGGTTCAAGATAGACTGGCGTGCGGCACGGTCCGAACCATCGACGCATCGGCAAGGAAGTACCGCGTGGCAGGCAAGAAGCAGTTCGACATGGACACGGCGCTCGACGCCGCGATGATCCAGTTCTGGCGCGACGGCTACGCCGACACCTCACTGGACGACTTGTCTCGGGCCACCGGTCTGAACCGCAGTTCCATCTACTCCTCCCTCGGCGCCAAGGACACGCTCTTCCTGCGCTGCCTGGACCTCTACGCCGCGCGCTATGGCGAGAAGTACGACACCGCCCTGTCGGGGGCGGCCTCGGACACCGTTGTCGCTCTTCGCGCGTTCTTCGACGTCACCCTCCAGCGCATCGCCGATCCCGAACTGCCCGATGGATGCCTGATCGCCCAGTCGGCCATGGCGATTCCAGTGCTGAGTCCGGGCGTCGCCGCGCACGCCAAGCAGGCGCTCGGCTGCCAGCTCCTGCGCCTGCGCACCGCGCTGAAGGCCGGCGGACTGACCGACCAGGACGCCGAGGCCTTCGCCGTCCACGCGGCGGCCGTGAACCAGTCGCTCGCCGTCATGAGCAGGGCCGGGACGAGCCCGGCGCAGCTCCTCGCCATCGTGGGCGTGACCGTTGAGGCGCTGTCGCAGGCGGTGCGCGCGTAACGAATCCGATGTGACCGTCGGACTCGCAGCCTGGTACGTACCGTTATTCCACTAGGCAGTGTCCTGGCGATCAAGAGCGTAGGCCCGCTCGCGCCAAGCGTTCACGCAGCGGTCGCCGGGCCCAGGTGAGGGGCGAAGTGCTCGGCCACCTCCGCCGCCACCGCCGTCGCGTTGAGCGTGCCGTCGACCTCGATGACGCGGATGCCGAGGCTGCGGGCGTTCTGTACCGCATCCTCGGCGATCAGCCGGTCGCGGGCGATGCGGTTGGCCTGGGCGCGGGCTGGGTTGGTGACAGGGATGCTGAGGGCTCCTGCGCGCGGAAGGGTACGGAGTTGGTGGCGACGGAAGTCTTCGGTGGGGACGAGGACAACCATGCGCCGAAGTGAGTCGAGCAGCGGCGCGACGAGCTCCGGTCGCAGTCCCCATCCCTCAGCGATCGCCGGCCGGCCGGTGAACAGTGCGCGCAGGTCGTCCAACGCCCACTCGAAGCGGACCGGGAATCCGGCCAGCGTCTCGGAGGTCATCTCCTCCGGGCTCTGTTCCACCCAGACATGGTCGGGGGCGGGATCTCCCACGGGCTCACCCAGGGCGACCCGGCGCGCGATCCGGCGATCCTGGTGGCCGCGGGCGTCGTGGTAGTCGTAGTGATACACCGTCAAGCCATGCCCCTTGGCGATGATTTCTGCCACGGTGGTCTTGCCGGACCACTGTGCGCCGCCGATCCACAGCATGCGCTGCAGACTGCCGTGCGGATCCCAGATTTCTGACATGAGCGTCCTCCCGTTGGAGAGCGGCGCAGACTTCCACCCGGTGATGATTTTCCGGTTTTGACAGCAAAAATTACAGTCTTGTCTTCACTGGGCGGTTGGCAGAGAGTAGAGGGGAGGTTCTGGAATTCGTCTTCGACCGCCCACCGGGAGCCGGCGACCTTGACCGGACCGGTCAGGGAGCAGACGTAGTGGTGGGCGACGATCGTCAACCGGCCGAGGGCGTGGTGCTGTGACGCGATGTGCGGCGCCCGAAGATATTCGCTGGTCTCTGCTTACCGGTGGTGTTCATACTGCCGCAATGGATCCGGTGACTCTTGAGACCGACCGTCTGGTGCTTCGGGCCTTCACACCTGCCGACGTGGATGCGGTGTACGAGGCTTGCCAGGACGAGGACATCCAGTTCTATACGCCGGTGCCGGTGCCGTACCGGCGTACGGACGCGGAGAAGCTCGTCGGCGAGCAACTGCCCACGCAGTGGGCCGAGGACAAGGACTACACCCTCGGCGCGTTCCGCAGGGACAGTGGTGCCCTGGTCGGCTCGTACTGCCTGACCCTCATCAGCCGCGGTGTCTGGGAACTCGGTTACTGGGCGGTCAAGGAGCAGCGCGGACGCGGGTACTCGGTGGAGGCCGCTCGGGCCCTGTGCGACTGGGGCTGGGCCACCCTCGACGTGCACCGCATCGAGTGGTGGGCCATGGTCGGGAACACCGGCTCGCGTGCCGTCGCCGAGAAGCTCGGTTTCACCGTCGAAGGGATACTGCGCCATCGCAGCATCGCCAACGACGGCAAGCCGCACGACTGGTGGGTGGGCGGGCTGTTGAGGCCCTGATGCCCGCTCCAGCGCTGCACCGGCCCACGCGAAGGCTGCGCCGCGACCCATCAGGCGATCGCTTCATCGGTTTCGGACGGTTCGGCGTGCCGACCCACCAGGCCGGCACCGCGTACGTTGCAGTCGGGCCCGTGCAGCCTCACATCCGGGACCTCAGTACGTCGACCTCGCAGCCCGGCGCGAACGGGTCGAAGCCGTGCTCGATCAGCCAGCGCACTGCCAGCAGGCTTCGCAATGACCACCATGCGTGGATCACGTCGAGGTCGACGTCGGCGCCATAGCCGGCGACGACGTCGTCGAGGTGCTCCTCGTGTCCGAGCGTGAAGGTGGCGAGGTCGTACAGGGCGTCACCCTGCCCCGCTTCGGACCAGTCGATGATGCCGGTGATCTCGTCGCCGTCGACGAAGACGTGGGCGATCTGCAGATCGCCGTGCGTGAACGCCGGAGTCCACGGCCGGAGCGCGGCCTCGGCGACCTGGCGGTTGCGGGTGACCAGGTCAGCGGGCAGGAGGCCGTTCGTCACGAGCAGTTCGCACTCTTCGTCGAGTTCCGCCGCCAGAGCGACGGTGCTTCGGCCGGCGCGGCCCGGAAACGGCGGCAGCGGCGCTTCGTGCAGCTTCCGGATGGCGGCGCCCGCCGCGGCCCACGCCGCCGGCGACCCGGTCGACGACCCGCCGAGGCGCCCAAGCGTCGTCCCCGGCAGTGCGGCGATAGCGAGCACGGGCGGCTTGCGCCACAGGACCTCGGGGGTCGGGACCGGCGCGAGGGACATCGCCTCCACCTCGACGTCGACGCGCGCCTGATCGGCGTCCACCTTCAAGAACACGTCGCCGACACGCAGCGTCGCACGCTCGGAATGGGCGACGACGACTTTGACCTCATCCATGGGCGCCCAGTATCCCGGGGATGATCGCCGACGTCGCCAGGTTTATCGCGTGCGCGTACGGGTCGACCGCTTCCGCGGCTCGGCGGACTCATGCACGACACCGACCTTGAACAGGTCGCACTCACCCGCTTCTTCAGAATTCCGTGGCGGCGGCCGCAGCCGTTCAGGACAACGTAGGCATGAGAGTTGCCTCAGAACTCCACCGCGGATTTACATGTGTCGGCCCACAAGGACCGGCCGCAGAGAAGACTGGCTCGATCTGGCCGACCGGCCGGCCGCGCCCGGTGAGGCCGTTCGGCG
The DNA here is from genome assembly GCF_040680155.1 of Streptomyces sp. NPDC052114. Classification (NCBI taxonomy): domain Bacteria; kingdom Bacillati; phylum Actinomycetota; class Actinomycetes; order Kitasatosporales; family Streptomycetaceae; genus Streptomyces; species Streptomyces sp. NPDC052114. The sequence continues at coordinate 20,238 of NZ_JBFAWC010000014.1, forward strand.
GTGGGACTGCGCTCGCCCATGAGGACGGAATGCTCGGTGGCCACGGCCAAGTTCTGGCCGATGTGGCGTCTCCGCGCCCGAGCAGAACCTGGTCGACCGCCTTGAACCCGCTCGGCCGTCGCGCTTCCCTGGTGCCCCACAGGGAGCACCCCGTACGCTCCCCGGCGTGCCCGCGTGGCCTGAGCAGAGCATCCCGTGGCGGAAGTTACGGCAGCAGGACCGAGATGGTCACTGCCGAAGCACTGGTGACGGAGCAGGTCGATCGAGCCCCGACCTTCACGTAACCGAGCTCGGTCACCCGGCGGTGTACCCCTGCGCGCAACCGCTGCGGAGGACCGGCGCGGACGCGGACGGCGACGAGAGGGCCTCCGCCTGGTTCCGTTGCTTCCGCGCCCGTGAGGATGCGCGGCCACCGGCGAGCGTCCCGGACTCCACCTGTGCCCACACCGTCCCGCGGAGCGGTACGGAACCGCTGCCCGACGGTGGGCGCTTCGTACCCATCCCACCAAGCCCCGCGCAGCGCCGGGGCGGACGCGGTGGTCCCTCACCACCGGCACCACGAAGGCGGACGACACAGCATCCCCGCACAGATGGCCGCCACGGGCGGACGCGCCAGGCGGCCACCTCTTCGGACACATCGACCCCACACCGGACAAGTACGGAGGACACCACCATGACGTCCCACATGTACACGCCCACCCGGAGCAGCCAGCGCGCCCTCCTGCTGACCAGCGTGGCCCTCCCGTTGACCGGCTGGACCCTGCACGCCGTACTGCTGTACCGGCAGCTGGCCGCGACGAAGCGCGACCCGCTGACCGGGTTATTACGCCGCGACGCCTACACCACCCGGGCCCGCCAGATCCTGCGCCGCCACGGCGACGGCACCGCCGTCGTGATGGTCGACGCCGACCACTTCAAGGCCATCAACGACACGGAGGGCCACGCGGCCGGCGACACCGTCCTGATGACGCTGGCCGACCGCCTCACCGCCTGGGCCGGCGAAGGCGCGGCCATCGGACGGCTCGGCGGCGACGAGTTCGCGATCGTCCTGAACCTGCCCCGCGGCCAACGCGTCCAGCGTCTGCAGCGGTTGATGCAGCTGCTGCACACACCCACCGTCCTCGAGGACGGCCGGCTCATCGACGTCGCCGCGTCGGTCGGAGCCGCCACCCCCGACGGGATCGGGACCCGTGACCTTCCCGCGCTGCAACGCGCCGCCGACGCAGCGCTCTATGACGGCAAGCACTCCGGCCAGGCGCAGTTGGCAGGCCAGCACCACCGCACGGTGCCGTCCATCAACGGCCGTCGAGCCGGCCGCCCCGGCACCGCCGCCTGGGGCCGTGCCGCATGACCCAGCGCCCTCCGGCGGGCCGGTCCGCCTGCGCGAGCGGCCCTCCCACGACCGAATTCCATGGCTGATGACCACTCAATTACCCGATGGGTCCGGGCGTCGACGACGAGGCGGGACCCATCGGGTGGCATCCGGCCCGAGTGCCCTCCATACCGCACCGCTTCCGACCTCGCATTCGACGTCACCACATGGTGCGGCGTGGTGCCCGGCTCGTCGGTGTTGTGCATCTGGCGAAAAAGGCCAGGTCAGTTCCTTTATGATCAGGATCGGATTCACGGTCGGCCGGACACCGGTAGACGCCTCAACCATCCGAGAGAATCGGAAAGGACACGAACGGTGTGCTGCCCCTTCTGCAGGCTCCCCGACAGTCGCGTCATCGACAGCCGGTCGACCGATGAAGGCACCTCGATTCGCCGTCGGAGGCAATGCACCCACTGTCAACGCCGCTTCACCACAGTGGAGACCTACTCCCTGCTCGTGGTCAAACGCAGTGGTGTGACGGAGCCGTTCAGCCGCACCAAAATCGTCAGCAGTGTCCGTAAGGCATGCCAGGGCCGGCCCATCACCGAAGACATGCTCGACCGGCTCGGTCAGCAGGTGGAGGAGAACGTGCGGGCCACCGGGAGCGCCCAACTGTCGACTCACGAAGTCGGGTTGGCCGTTCTGGAACCGCTGAGCGAACTGGATCCGGTGGCCTATCTGCGGTTCGCCTCTGTCTACCGCGCCTTCGAATCACTCACCGACTTCGAGAACGCCATCGCCGATCTGCGCGCCAGGTGCGGCTGAGTTCCCGTGACGAACCAGATGAACTGCCGACATCACTGACCCGGCTGCTTCGACGGCTCTTCCAGGATTCGCAGCAGATACGTGTCCATGATCCAGCCGTGCCGCTCCCGGGCTGCGGCTCGGACCTCCCTGATGCGGTCGGACACGTCACGCAGGGGTCCCGCGACGAGCAGTTCGTCGGGCGTTCCCAGGTACGCACCCCAGTAGATCCAGACGTCCTCCCCCTCGACCTGGGTGAACGACTCGTGCGCGTCGAGCATGACGACGATGTCACCGTCGTCGTTCTGACCCACGTCGGACAGGCGGCGGGCCGGCGTGATGTGGACGGGCCGACCCACCTGGTTGATCGGAATGCGGTGCCGCGCGGCAAGAGTAGAGACGCTGGTGATCCCGGGGACGACCTCGACGGCCGCCGAGACCCGCCCGCGTGCTTCGATGTCGGAGAGGATCCCGAGGGTGCTGTCGTAGAGCGAAGGGTCGCCCCACACGAGGAAGGCGCCGGTCTCGCCCGCCGCCAGTTCGTCGAGCATCAGCCGCTCGAACAGGTCCCCACGGCGAGCACGCCAATCCTCAATGGTCGCGGTGTAGTCGGAGCGGTCCATAGGACGCCTGTTCCGGCTCGGGTCCTCGACCTCCACCACGCGGTACGGAGCCTCGGCGTGCTCCTCCAGCATCTGGTGGCGCAGATCCGTCAGGGCGGCCTTGCCGGCACCCTTGCCCACGATGAAGAAGACGTCCGCGCGCCGGATGGCCTTCACCGCTTGGAGGGTGAGGTGGTCGGGGTTGCCCGCCCCTATGCCGATGACGAGGATCGTGCGCCTGTCCGTACTGTGCGTGCTCATGACGGACAGTCTCGCAGCTCAATCTTGAGCCTGTGCCCGGGCAGTGAGCCCACCGCCTGGAGGCGGCGAAGTACGCACCCCACTGATGCGGCGGTGTCCGACCACTCCCCCGAGCGCGACCGCCAACGCAACGCCCATCGGTCATCTGCACGGCCCGGCCGCGGCCGACACGGAATTCACCGACGGCAGCTAGTGTCGACCCATGTCAAGCCCTGGAGACGTGCCGCCGGAGATCCTCAACCGACTGCGGCCGATCTGCCGTCAACTGCCCGAGTCGTACGAAGAACCGGCCTGGATCGGCGTGCGCTGGCGGATACGTACGCGGACCTTCGCCCATGTCTATACGTCGGACGTGGAGCGCTCCCCGGTCTACGCCCCGTATGTATCCGCGGATCGGGAGCTAGTCGTGATGACCTTTCGGGTACCCGTCGACGACCTGCTCGGCCTGACCGCAGGCGGGTTCCCCTTCCTTCGTGCCCACTGGGGCCACAACGTCGTCGCCACCGTGCTCGGTGACGACACCGACTGGGCCGAGCTCACCGAACTGATCACCGACAGCTACCTCGAGATGGCCCCGAAGTTTCTCGCCGCCCGAGTCGCCCTCCCGCCTCCGCTCAGCTGACCGCAGAGCGTTCCGCAGGCCGCAGAGCGTTCCGCAGGCCGCCGCCCCGGTTTCGAGGTGACGGCCTGCCGCGAAGTGGTGCCGTCATGCCCTTACCGTCTCCAACTCGGTACGGGAAGCGATGGTTCAGTTCCCCGAGCCGACGATGGCGGTGACGCGGATCTCCACGCGCATGGCGGCGAGTCCGAGAACCGTGACGCCGGACTCGGTCCAGATCGGCGCGCGGCCGCCGAGGCGACGGCGGAACTGCTCGGCCATGACCTTGTTGTGGTCGTCACCGATGGCGTCGTCCCCCGGTGCGACCTTGTGGTACGAGTTGACGTGGATGACGTCCTTCCATGTCGCGCCGACCGTGGCGAGCGTGCGCTCCACGTTGTCGAAGGCCCGGATGATCTCGTCTTCCAGCGAGTCCGGAATGACCAGGTCGTCATCCACCCCGGCCTGACCGGAGATCTCGACCCGGTCACCGACGCGGACGGCCCCGCTGTAGCCGAGGGCCTCGTGCAGCTTCTCGCCGTAGCCCGGGACGACGCCGAAGGTAACAGTGCTCATGATGCTCCCTCTGTCTGTTCATAGGGGGGGTGTTTTCACGTACTCGACTTCACCCTTGAAGTGAGACTAGCAGATGATGAGTTCACGTGTGAAGTCATGACGGATGGCGCTGAAGAGGTGTGGGCCCCTCCGGAGGACGGCCCCCGCTTCGCCTTCGTAGAGTTGTCGGCCCGTCGAAGCCTCCGCCGCTCGCGCGGGCCCCAATGCGCCCATCGCATGGGCCCGCATTGGCATTCGACGTCACTAAATGCCACTATGGCACTACCTGGCAGTTTGGAATGAGGAGTGGCGAGATGGCCGGCACGGCATCGACCAAACGCGGCGGGGGCGGGATGAGCGAGCGGCGGCGGCACCGCATTCGCCTGGAGATCTCACGTGAGGCATGCCGTCTGTTCTGGGACCAGGGTGTGGACGCGACCAGCGGCGACCAGATCGCCGAGGCCGTCGGACTGTCGGTCCGCACGATCTGGCGCCACTTCCGCAGCAAGGAGAGCTGTGCCGAGCCCATCGTGATGGAGGGGGTGAAGCTGGAGATGTCCACGCTGCGCAGCTGGCCCCCCGAGCTCTCGCTCGAGGCCCACTTCCTCGCGGAATCGACGAGGATCGGCCAAGAGCTCGGTCCGGTGGAGGCGGCCGACAGCCTGCTCGCGATGAAGATGATCCGGCTGGCCGACAGCGAGCCGGCCATCCGCACCGCCTGGCTGATGGCCTGCGACCAGGTGGAGCGGGAGATGGCCGAGATCATCGCGCGACGGCTTCAACTCCCGGTCAAGGACACAGAGGTGCGCCTGCACGCCGCGGCAGCCGCTGCCACACTGCGGGTCATCAATGAGGACGTGGGCGCGAGCCTCCTTGACGGCGCCGACCCCCGTCAGTTCGCGGACACCTCCACCCGCATCGCCCATGCAGTCCGCAGAGCCACCGGCGGAGCCGTGGGAGACCCGATCACCGCCTGAAGCCGATCACTTCCTGAGCCGGGCCCGGTCGACGCGCGACGCTCGACGCCGGGACGGCATAAGCGCGTACCGGTCGAGAGTCGGCCGCAGGGCCCCGCACGAGGGCACACTCGACCGCGATCCCCTACTCCCGGAGGGAATCGGCCATGATCGCGGCCCGGTCGGGAGCGCGAGGCCGTCCCGGGAGGTGATCGTCACCGGCGTCATCGGCATCAGCCACCCGGGATCGAGGGCCCCCTGGGCCGGAACAGCCCCCGCATGCACCCCCGCCGTTGCCGCACCAGGCAGGCGAGCCCCGCCCACCGTGCGCCGCCACCCTGGGATCACACGGCCGTGTGATCTGGATCATGAATCTGCGGGTACCTTCGTACGTCACTTAGTGACACACTGACATTCAGTGATGCTGCGAGATCACGTTCGCGACCACGCGAAACCGGAAGAGTCGATCACTGTGCAGACCACCACTCCTCAGGAGGCGGCGACCGCCATGCAGATGAATCAGACGGCAGTTCGGAGCAGGAAGCCGACCGCCCTTGAGCAGGCGGGCGGCGTCGAGGGCCTTGCCTACTCGGCACTGCCCGTGGTGGCGTTCGTCGTCGCCAACAATGTCGGCGGGCTGAAGACGGCGATCATCGTCGCCGTCGCCGTCGCGGCGGCCACCACCCTCATCCGGTTGCTGCGCAAGGAATCCCTCCAGCCGGCGCTGGGCGGACTGTTCGGCGCGGCGGTCGCCGCCGGCATCACCTGGTACACGGGTTCCGCCAAGGACTACTTCCTCATCGGCATCTGGGCGAGCCTGGCCGGCTCCGTCCTCTTCATGGCGTCCGTCCTGGCGCGGTGGCCCCTGGCCGGGCTGATCTGGAACGCGGCAACCGGCAAGGGCACCGTATGGCGCACGGACAGGCGCTCACGCTTCTACTACAACGTCGCCACCGTGGTGCTGGCCCTCATTTTCGGCGCCCGGTTCGTCGTGCAGCAGTACCTCTACGAGGCCGACGAAGTCGGCTCACTGGGCTTCGCCAAGATAGCCATGGGCTATCCGCTGCTGGCCGTGGGCCTACTGGTGGCCGCCTGGGCCGCCCGGGCCTCGGACAAGCGGCTGAAGGCCGTCGGGCTGCTGCCCGACCGGGGCGCCTGACCCTCTTTCACCGCGGGCGGCTGCCGGCCAAGGGGCCCAGAAAGAGAGTTCGGACGGTACGGCACCCTCCCCGAGGTCGGCGAAGGCCGACCGGAACAAGGAGGTTGTGATGACTGAACCACTCGACTCCGCTGCCCGCCGACAGCGCGTCCACGACGTGATGGACCGCATGCATGAAGTGCTCCTGGCGCACGACATGATGGGTTTCGCGGACTTGTGGGCCCCGGACGGCGTCATGGAGTTCCCCTTCGCTCCCCCGGGCCATGCGAACCTGAGCGGCCGCGAGGAAGTGCGGGAGTACGTGCGTTCCTACACCGAGCACGTCGACCTGCGGAGCATCCGTCATCAGACGCGCCACGAGACGACCGATCCGGATGTGATGATCGTCGAGTGGGGGGTGGGCGGGACCGCGCTCGCCACCGGGCGCCGCTACGACATCGATTACGTAGGGGTGATCCGCGTGGGCGACCAAGGCATCGTGTCCTACAAGGACTACTGGAATCCGCTGGCCGCCGGGCACGCGCTGGGGTCCATTCCCCAGATCGTGGCAGCCGTCACCGGAGAGAAGCCCCTCACCGAGATCCTCACCGCGCGGGAGCAGTCATGATCGCCACATCGAGGATCCTGGTGCTCGGCGCCAGCGGAAACACCGGCGGCGCGGTGGCCAAGAGCCTGCAGGCCTGCGGGGTGCCGATACGCACCACCTCGACGAAGGACGTCCGGAGCACCGGTACCGACCACGTGAGGTTCGACTGGTCCGACCCGGGCACCTACGCGACGGCGGTGGCCGGGGTGGACCGCATGTACCTCATCGCGCCGGTCGGCGTGGCCGACCCCGTCCCGCCGGTCGAGGCGTTTCTCGCCGAGGCGCGGCAGGCCGGGGTGCACCGAACGGTGTTCCTCAGTTCATCGGCCGTCCGGACAGGCGACCCGGGGCTGGGACAGGTGGCCTCGCTCGTCCAGTCCGTCATGCCGGAATGGGCGGTGCTCCGGCCGTCGTGGTTCATGCAGAACTTCGTCGGGAGGCACCCGCTCGCGGAAGCGATCCGTTCCTCGGGCGAGTTCGTCACCGCGGCCGGCAGCGGGAAGCAGGCGTTCGTCGACGCCAGGGACATCGGTGCCACCGCTGCTGCCCTCCTCGTCGACGACGCCGCGCACAACAGCGAGTTCTTCGTCACCGGGCCGGAGTCGCTCAGCTACGACGATGCCGCGGCCGTCCTCACCAAGGCGGCCGGCAAGCCGATCCGGCACATCGCAGTCAGCGTCGAACAGCGGGTGCGGCAGTACGTCGATTCCGGCTACCCTGCCGACTTCTCCGCCTCGCTTGCCGGCCTCGACGATCTCATTCGTGCCGGTCAGAACGACTTCGTGGCCGAAACCGTCAACCGGTTCACCGGCCGTCCGCCGCGCTCCCTCCAGGAATTCATCAGCGAACACCGGGACGCACTGCTCACGTCCTGAACGCGGCGGCCTGCCGCTTCGGTCAGGTGACGGCGGCCAACTGCCGCTGCACCGCCTGGGCGTCGATCAGATAGTTCATCTCGCAGAAGCGTCCGTCGCGGACCTTGTGGAAGGCGTATTCGGCATACTCGACCGTCGCGCCGGTCGGAGGTACGCCGAACCACTCCTTCACGGGCGTACCCCAGTTGAAAAGACGGGCCGCCACTCGATCACCGTCGATGGCGACGTCCAGGACCCGCCAGGTGAAGTCCGGTACCGCGTCGGCGTGCCCCTCCTGATCCGCGACGACGTCGTCCCGCGTGACCGGCCGCCCGTTCATGACGAGCGTGTCGTGGATGAACTCGGTCATACGGTGAAACTCATGAGCGTTGAGCGCGGCGATGTAGCGCCGGAAGAAATCGCGCAGTTCGGCGTCAGACATGATTGCCTCTCAGTTCCCCGTTCGGGGTGTTTCCGGATGGCGATGAAGCACGAAGCCCTTTCGCGGTCTCGCCGTGGTGGCCGTCGCTGAAGGCGGGAACCTCGGTCCGGTCAGATCTGGTTCATTCCACCGTCGACGTACAGATTGGCGCCGTAGACGAAACTGCTGTCCGACGAGGCGAGGAAGGTCACGGCGGCGGCGATCTCGTCCGGCTCGGCGACCCGCTTGGAGGGCAGCCCGGCCGCGACGGTCTGCATCATCTCCCCGGCACGATCGCCGAAAGCCGCGTCCCACATCGGGGTGTTCACCGGGCCCGGCGAGATCGCGTTGACCCGGATGCCTCGGCTGCCGAGCTCGTCGGCCCAGGCTCGGGCGTAAGCCCGCACGGCCGCCTTCGACGCTCCGTAGGCGCTCATGCCCGCCGCGCCTCCCTCGGCCGCGGTCGAGGCGGTGAGGATCACCGAGGCGCCGTCGTTGAGGAGCGGGAGGGCCTTCCGCACCGTGAGGAAGGTGCCCTTGACGTTGGTGTCGAAGACCGCGTCATGGATGTCCTCGGTGAGCTCGTCCAGCGTCGCGATGTGGTTGATGCCCGCATTGGCGAACAGCACGTCCAGGCCCTGCCCATGCTCCCTCACGCGCTCGTACAGGCGGTCCACATCGGCCGCGACGCCGACGTCACCGCACACTGCGGTGGCGTTGCCGATGGCGGCGACAGCCTTGTGCAGCTCCGCTTCGCGTCGGCCGGTGATGAACACGTGCGCACCCTCGGCCGCGAGTCGCTTCGCAGTCGCCAAGCCGATCCCAGTAGTGCCGCCAGTGACGACCGCGGTCTTACCCTCGAACGTTCTCATGACGACGACCTCCGCACATTAAAGTACCGATCGGTACTGAAGGGGACCGTAACACCTTCCGCACCGATCGGTACACAAGAGGTACGATCGATTGCATGGAGACAGGCAAGAAGGCGCCGATCGGCCGGCCGAGGGGCTTCGACACCGACCAGGCCCTTGAACACGCCATGCGGGTCTTCTGGGAGCAGGGCTACGACGGAGCCAGCCTCACCGACCTGACCAACGCCATGGGCATCACCCGCACCAGCATGTACGCGGCCTTCGGCAACAAGGAGGACCTGTTCCGCAAGGCCCTGGAGCGGTACACCGAGGGGCCCGCCTCGTACGGTGCGCGTGCCTTGCGGGAGCCGACCGCCCGGCAGGTGGCCACCGCGTTCCTCAACGGCTCCGTCCGGGCCACCACCCGCCCCGGCTGCCCCACCGGATGCCTCGGCGTCCAAGGGTCCCTCGCCGCCGGCGACCCGGGAGGCAATGCCCGCGACGCCCTCATCGTCTGGCGCAACGAGCACACCTCCCTCCTGCGCGACCGGTTCCGGCAAGCCGTCGACGAAGGCGACCTGCCTCCCGGCACCGATCCGGAACTACTCGCCCGCCACCTCATGACCGTGGCGAACGGCATCGCCGTCCAAGCCGCCGGCGGCACCACGCGCAGCGTCCTCCAACAGGTCGCCGACATGACCCTGCGAAGCTGGCCACCGGCCACGGCCCCGACTCGGCCGAGCGCCTGAGCGGGAGAGCCGGGCGCGGGACTCCCGCACGGCGAGCCGACTCCCGCGACCAGGGATCCCACCCGCTGTCACACCCGCAGCACTTCCGGTCCCAGCAGCGCGTAGCGCCGGGCCTCCGTCGGCGGCAGTCGGGTGTCGGTGACGATCGTCTCGAAGGAGCGCGCGTCGGCGAAGCGGCAGAAACTCACCGCGCCGAACTTCGAGTACACCCCGGAGAAGACCCGTCTGCGTGAGACGCGCATGGCCTGCCGCTTGACCGCGCTGACCGTCGGGTCGGGGGTCGTGAGGCCGTGTTCGCGGGAGATTCCGTTGGCGCCCACGTAGGCCAGGTCGATGACGAACTCGGACAGCATCTGGGCCGCCCAGTGGTCGACGGTGGCCATCGTGCCGCCCCTGACCCGGCCGCCGAGGAGCAGGACGGTGACCTTCGGCCTGGCCGCCAGGCCCTGGGCCGTGGCGAGCGACGCCGTGATCACGGTGAGCGGGCGGTCGTCGGGCAGCGCCTCGGCGATCAGCTGCGGGGTGTACCCCTCGTCGATGAAGACCGTCTCGGCATCCCCCAGAAGTTCCGCGGCGGCCACCGCGATCCGTGCCTTCTCCGCGACGTGCATGCCCGTACGGAACTCCAGCGTCGTCTCAAAACCCCTGCTCTCCACCGGATACGCACCCCCGTGCGTACGCCGCACCAGGCCGCGCCGCTCCAACGCGCTCAGATCGCGCCGCACCGTCTCCTTGGACACGCCGAGGTCGGCGGCGATCCCGGTGACGTCGACGGATCCCGTTCGACGCGCGCTGGTCACGATGCGGCGCCGCCGTTCCTCACCCTCCGCAACAGCCGCGCGGCCGATGACCGTGCCTGTCATGTGTGGCCCTCCCCCGTGTCGACTTCAGCCGGGCCCCTGTTCCATCAGCCGGGCCGGCCGTCCTTTGCCCCCGCGCATCACACCTGTACGGGGTGTGCGACCAGCCGGTTCAGTCGGCCAACGGGCACACGTGTCATTCCGGCCGCCGCATCGTCGCGAGCGTAGACGAGGTGGCGTGTCGAAAAGGTGTCGAAAAGAGCTTCGCGGCGGGCTGGGGCCGACGCTGTGACCGGGCGGTCACCACGGGTCCGACTACAGTCTCTGGCTATGCGGTTCACGGTGCTCGGACCGGTCAGGGCATGGCGAGGTGGAACGGAGCTCGCTCTGGGGCCTCCCAAGCAACGGGCGCTGCTGGCGCTCCTGTTGGTACGGGCGGGCTCACCGGTGAGTCTGAGCGACATGGTCGACGTACTGTGGCCGCAGGGTCCGCCCAAGAGCGCGACGAACGTCGTGCGCCATCATGTGGGCTCGCTGCGGCGCCTGTTGAACCCGGAGACGCCGAAGGCCGGAGACGGAGCAGCCGGGGCGGTGGTGCGCTGCTCCGGCGGCTATCGCCTCGACACCCACGCCGACGGTCTGGACCTGCTGGTCTTCCGCCGCCTGGTGGCGCAGGCCAGGCAGGCGGCGAGCGAAGGCTCCCCGAAGACCGCGACGGATCTGTACGGCGAAGCGCTCGCGCTGTGGCGCGGGCCGATCGCCGACGGCGTCCCCGCGGACGTCCGGGCTCATCCGGTGTTCACCGCCGTGGACGAGGAGTGCGTCAGCGCCGTGCGCGACGCCGCCGTCGACGCCCTGGCGGCCGGCGCGCCGGATCGCGTCCTCGCCCCGCTGCGGCGGGCCGTCGCCGCTCATCCCCTGGACGAGCCGCTCCAAGCTCGCCTGGTGCTCGTTCTCGCCGCCGCCGGGCGCCAGGCGGAGGCGCTCGCGACCTACCACGCCGTACGGGACCGCCTGGCCGAGGAGTTGGGCATCGCTCCCGGGCGCGAACTGACGCAGGCCCATCAGCGCGTGCTCGACCAGGACCCCTCCGACGTACGACGATCCGGTACGCCCCTTGGTCCGGACACCGGCGACGCTCCGGACCCGTGCCGCGCCCCGGGGCCCGCCGCGCCGTCCGGACCCCGCACGCCACCGACCCGCCCCGCCCAGCTCCCCGCCGACCTGCCGGTGTTCGCCGGTCGACGCGGCGAACTCGCTCGTGCCGTAACCCTGTTACCCGTGCTCGATTCTCGCGGAGCCACCCCACAGGCAACGGTGCTCACCACGATCGAGGGGATGGCGGGCGTCGGCAAGACGTCCTTGGCCGTGCACTGGGCCCACCGCGTCGCCCACCGCTTCCCGGACGGCCAGCTCTACGCGGACCTACGGGGCTTCGGCCCCGCTGGAGCCGCCGTGGACCCCGGCGATGCCCTGCGCGCCTTCCTCCACGGCCTGGGCGTGCATCCGCGCGACATGCCCGCGGGCCCCGACGCCCAATCCGCGCTCTATCGCAGCCTGTTGGCGGACCGCCGCGTGCTGGTTCTGCTCGACAACGCCCGTGACTCCGCGCAGGTGCGGCCCCTGCTGCCTGCTTCACCCGGATCTCTCGTCATCGTCACCAGCCGCAGCCGGCTCCAGGGCCTGATCGCCGCCGACGGCGCCCACTCCCTCACCCTGGGCCCGCTCGGCGACGCCGAAGCACGCGAGGTCCTGTCCCAGCGGATCGGCGCGCAGCGGCTCGCCGCCGAACCGGCCGCCGTCGCGGCCGTCATCGCCCTGTGCGGCCGATTACCCCTGGCCCTCGCCATCGTGGCGGCGCGCGCCACCGCCGGGTCCGGACTCCCGCTGGCATCGATCGCTGCCGAGTTGCGCGAGGGCCACGGCAATCTGGAGGCCTTCTCCGGCGACGAGGCCGACGTCCGCGCCGTGTTCTCCTGGTCCCACCGGGCACTCGCCCCCGCGGCCGCCCGGCTGTTCCGCCTCCTGGCACTCCATCCCGGCCCCGACGTCTCCCGGTCCGCCGCGGCGAACCTGGCCGCGCTGAGGCCGGGTGAGGCCCGCACGGCGCTGACCGCCCTGACCCGCTCCCACCTCCTGATCGAGCACTCCCCGGGCCGCTACACCAGCCACGATCTGCTGCGGGCCTACGCGGACGAACTCCTCCACGAAGAGGAGAGCGAGGAAGGGCGCCGGGAGGCGCTCGGGCGGCTCCTCGACCACGTCCTGCGTACCGCGCAGACGGCGGCCGACCTGCTCTTCCCGCACCGCGTCGAACGCGAGACGCCGCCTCCGTGCCGCCCCGGCAGTACATCCGAGCCCCTCACGGGACGGGAGTCCGCCGCCGCCTGGCTCACCGTCGAACTCCCGGGGCTGCTCTCCCTGGTCGAACGCGCCGCGACCGTCGGATTCCCCACCCACGCCTGGCAGTTGGCGCTGGCCCTGGAGCTCTTCCTGGACCGCCGGGGCCTCAGGGAGGAACAGATCACCGTGCAGCGCGTGGCCCTGGCAGCGGCCGAGCGCCACGACGATCGGCTCGGACAGGCCCACCTCCATCGCACGCTGGGCTTCGCCCTGCACCGCGTCAGCGCGGACGCGGAGGCCGCGTCCCACCTCGGCCTCGCCCTGGACCTGTTCACCGCCCTCGACCACCGCGGTGGTCAGGCCCGCACGCTGCGCAGCCTCGCCTTCCTGGCCAACAGCCGCGCCTGCCACCAGGAAGCCCTGGACCACTACGCCCAGGCCCTCGCCCACTACCGCGCGACGGACGACGTCAGCAGGCAGGCCGGCGTACTCAACGAGATCGGCTGGACCCACATCCTGCGCGGCGATCACCACGAGGCCCTCACGCAGTGCACCACGGCCGTCGCGCTGCACCAGAAGACGGGGGACATCAACGGCGAGGCCGCCGCCTGGGACAGCCTCGGATACGCCCACCACCATCTCGGGCAGCACCCGCACGCCCTGTCCTGCTACCGCCAGGCCCTCGTCCTCTTCCGGGAGATCGGCGACCGCACCCTTGAGGCGGACACCCTCGGCCACATCGGCGACACACTCCACGAACAGGGCAACCACACGGCCGCACAGTCCAGTTGGGGCCAGGCCGCGGCCATCCTCGGCGAGTGGGGCCACCCGGACGCCGACCACCTGCTGGAGAAACTGCACGACGCGGCGGCGGATCCTCCCTGAGCGTGTCCTACCGCTCTAGCGCGGACCCATGCCGGTCATTCGCTTACCTTCGCCGAGTTCAGCGCTTCGAAGCGGACTTGGCACAGGCACTAGGGGCTGTCTGACAATTCCCGTCGGATCAGCGAGCGTCCGTCGAGCTGGCAGTCCGGATATGCGCCGACATCTGGCGGGTATTGCCGGGCAGGACCTACGAGCGGCGGGCCAGCAGGTGGGCGTCGAGGAAACCCCGTTCAGATGCCGGATCGTGGAGCAGCCGGGCGAAAGGATCGAGCCCGGCATCGGCCAGCAGTTCGGCGAGGCTATCTGCCGGCCAGCTGTAGGCGGGCGCCACTTTGTGGTTGAAGCGGACCGGTTCTTGTCCGTCGGTCCCGAAGAAGGAGACCAGGAGCAGACCATCCGGCGCCAGGACGCGTGCCTGTTCGGAGAGCAGCTCCGGCAGCTCCCCCGGAGGGGTGTGGATCATCGAGTAGTGGGCCAGTACGCCGCCGAGCGCGCCGTCCTCGATCGGCAGGGATTCCATCCGCGCCTCTTGGAAACGCAGCGCCGGATGGGCCCGCTGGGCATGGTCGACCATGCCGGGGGCAAGGTCGAGTCCGAAGGCGTCCAGGCCCAGTTCGTGCAGCATGGCTGTCAGATGTCCGGGCCCGCACCCGACGTCCGCTGCCCGCCTGTTGCCTGTCGCGCGCACCAGTTCGGCGAAGGTGCCGATCATGGCCCGGGAGAAAGGCTGTGTCTCCAGCCGGTCTGCGAACAGCGATGCGTACAGCTCGACGACACCGTCGTAGGCCGTCCTGGTCTCGTCCTGATGTTTTGCCACGGGCAGGACTCTATAGCCGGTCTGATAATTGATCTTGTGGCAGGTCGAGGTGAGTTGACGGATGCGGCATGGGGGCGAATAGAGCCCCTGTTGCCGCAGGTGGGCGGATGCGGCCGTCCGTGGCGCGATCACCGGCAGGTGGTCAACGGGGTGCTGTGGCGGCTGCGGACCGGGGCTCCTTGGCGCGACCTACCCGAGCGGTATGGGCCGTGGCAGACCGTCTACGAGCGGTTCGCCCGCTGGGAGGCCGATGGCACATGGGCGAAGCTGCTGGAGCACGTCCAGGTCTGTGACGATGCGGCGGGCCGGGTGGAGTGGACCGTCGCCGTCGACTCCACGGTCAACCGGGCCCATCAGCATGCCGCGGGCGCCCGTAAAAGGGGGACGTGGACGGGGACGAACTGGAAGATCCGGGCCGCTCGCAGGCGTGCCAGGCAGTCGGTCGGTCTCGGGGCGGGTTGACCACCAAGGTCCATCTCGCCGTCGACGGCCGGGGGCTGCCGCTGTCGATTGTGCTCACACCCGGAAGCGTCAACGACGCCACAGCGTTCGCCGATGTCCTCGATGGGGTCCGCACTCCTCGGGCCGGCACGGGCCGTCCGCGCACGACACCGGACCGTGTGCTGGGTGACAAGGCGTATTCCAGCAGGGCCATCCGCCATCTGCTGAGGCGTCGGGGCATCGCTGCCACGATCCCCGAGCGCCGCGACCAGATGGCCAACCGCCGACGCCGGGGGCGCCGCGGTGGTCGGCCACCCGTCTTCGACACGGAGATCTATCGCGACCGCAACGTGGTCGAACGATGCTTCGCTCGCCTCAAACAGCTCCGTGCGATCGCAACCAGGTTCGACAAGCTCGCGGACCGCTACCGCGCGGGAGTCGTACTGGCCTCCCTGATCCTCTGGCTCCGTGAAGTGGCCAGGTGATCATTTGTCAGACAGGCCTTAGAACGACTTCCAGTGGCCCTCGGAGATCACTTCGACGGCGCCGTCAGTCACCTTGATGGCAGTCTGCTCGTCAATCGCATACGCCGGGCCCCCGATCCCGGCCGCCCACCGTTCCGCCGCGGCCGAGGTGTTGTCCGGACAATCCGGATGATCCAGGTGCGGGAAGATCGAAAAATCAACCACACCCAGCGCACCGTCTCCGCCGGTGGGCGGCCTCCAGCCCACTAACTCCTCCCCGACGCGAGGGGTCAGCACCAGGCTCCCGGCACTGAGTCCCACGTAGACCGTGTCGGGCAGCGACGGCAGGAGCCCAGCCAGCCCCGACTCCCGCATCCAGTGACACAGGTACAGCGCGTCCCCGCCATTGACCAGCAGGACGTCAGCCTCCCGCACCCACGAGGCCCAGAGCACTTCGTCGATGCTGGGCAGCGCCGTCAGCTCCAACACGCCCACCGACTTCCACCCCAGCTCCGTCATGGGGCTGGGCGACCGTCCGCTGATGAATTGCCAAGGCCCGCCTGGATCGGCACCAGGGCCTCCGTACCCCGCGGTGGGGATACAGAGAGCGCTGGACTCGGAGATCGGCTTGCCCAGGAGGTCGACCAGCGCATTTTGGATGCTCGTGTTCCTGATACCTGAGTCCGTGAGGAGAAGCTTCATCATGCCCTTTCCAAGGTGTTGGTCGCGCGCGTCAACAACCAGCCGTTCACCAACGCACCACAGAGCTGCCACCACAGCATGGCCGCATCAGGAACAGGCACTGATCGTTTTCGTTGGCCTCTGGGCCCATCAGTCCAACAAGACAGCCTTGAAAGCCTCGTGATGACCCGTCAGCCACTCCTGGATGCGGTCCCAACGTTTCCAGCCACCACGCTCGGACAGTGCCTGGGCGTAGACGGGGTCACCGGCGGCCACTCGGTCGGTGACGAAGGCCCGGCAGGCTGCGGTGGCCTGTTCGATGACGTCGGGCAGTTCAGCGCGCTCCTCTGGGGAGAGGCCGTAGCTGTCGGCGAGGATCCTCAGTCGCTTCGGGGTATCCAGTCCCGTGGGATGGGAAGCCGCCGCGGACTCGGGATCGAGCATGGGAATCCAGTAGCGGGCGGTCATGGCGACGTCCCACACCGCTCGGCCGGGGGCCGCCAAGTCGAAATCGATCAGAGCCACGGCACGGCCGTCGCGGAAGACGACGTTGTCCGGGCACACATCGTTGTGGCACAGCATCGTCCCTCCCGCCGGGTCGGCCAGGGACCGGGGCCACACGGCACTCGCGTCAACCGCGATGGCCGCGCTGGCGTCGTGCAGGCGCCGCAGCAGGTTGCCCACCGACTGCAACGCGGTCTCGGTCATCACCCAGCGCGGATACGGCGGTAGAGCGACGTCGCCGGGGATGAAGGTCAGCTGCTCGCGGCCGTCCGCGGTGAGACCGACCGGCCTCGGAACGGCGTCGAACCCGCGTTCCGCGAGTGCGCGGAGATGGGCATGAAGTGCGCGCGCAGTGGGCGGCGCCGGGCGCTCCACCAGGGCACCGCGGCGGAAGACCGCGCCCGCGTTCACCATGCCGCCGACCAGGGCTTCGCCCTCTGCCTTCTCGCCCTCAGCCGTCACGTCGATCACGCTACCGTCGGGGCGGCCGCGCGCGGGACGGTTCCGAAATGTGCCTGTACGGAACAGCCCGTGAGGTCCTTCTCCCCTGTGACAGAACGAAGACTTCGCGGGGAACCCCCTGTAACTCGGTGCGAGATACAAATACTTCCGACCGCACGACATCCACCGCACGACCACCGCACCACTTCTGGGGGAACACCATGAAGCACACCCGCATCGCCGCGCTCGCCGCCCTCGGCCTCGCCGCCACCCTCTCGCTCACCGCCTGCGGCGGCGACGACACCACCACCGACTCCTCCGCCAAAGACACCCCGTCCTCCTCGTCCTCCAACAGCGACGCGAAGACGGAGAACGGCTCCGGCACGGACAACTCCCAGGCCGGCAACGGCACATCCGGCTCCGGCAAGGACAGCAAGGCCGGCACCGACGCCGACCACACCTCCAACCCCATCGAACGCGGCCAGGCCCAGCCCCGCATCACCACCCTCAAGCCCGGCGACGCCGCCGTCTTCAACCTCGCCTACGACATCGACCCCTCCGGCAACAGCCTCGCCTCCCCCACCAACATCGAGGTCACGCCCCCCAACGAGACCCACTCCGTCACCCTGGACTGGCCCACCACCGCCGGAGACATCAAGGGCGCCTACACCGACGTCCAGGTCTACCCCACCCACACCACCAACTAGCACCACCACCAGCACCAGCACCCACGGCCGACGCCGACAGCCAACCGCCTTACCCCACAGCGGCCTTGGTCGTCCGGCTCGCGTCACGGCGCGTACGTTCCGTAGCCGCCGCCCAGGAAGACCAGCGGCGGCCCCTGGTCCCCCGTACCCATCGCCCGTACCGAGCCCGTGACGAACCAGTGGTCACCCGCCTCGTACTGCCCGTGCAGGGTGCAGTCGACCCAGGCGACGGCGTCGGGCAGGAGGGGACTGCCCAACGGCGAGCAGCGGTAGGGGATGTCCCAGCGGCCGGGCGACTTCGCGGCGAACGCCTCGCACACGCTCCGCTGTCCGGCACTCAGCACGTTGACACAGAATCGGCCCGCGGCCCGGATCAGCGGCCAGGTCGTCGACGTGCGGGCGGGCAGGAAACCCACCAGGGGCGGGTCCAGGGACACCGAGGTGAAGGTGCCCACGACCATCCCGGACGGGTCCGCCCCGGAACGCCCCGCGGGCGCGGTCACCAGGGCGACTCCCGTGGGACAACGACCCAATACCGTACGGAAATCCGGCGCGCGGTCCGTGTCCGGGGAGCACACGGAATCAGAGGCGTGCGTCATGACGTCACCGGGCCGGCGGAGTCAGGTCGAGTAGTCGGCGTTGAGGCGCACATACCCCTCAGTGAGGTCGCAGCCATAGGCCGTGAACTCGGCGGAGGAGTGCGGGTGGACACCGAGGTCGACGCGGAGGGCGACCTCCGCCTGCTTGAGGTGCTCGGCGACGCGCTCCAGTTCATCGGGGCCCGGGCTTTCCGGATACACCTCCTGGCCCCCGAAGCCGATCGTGACGCGCTCGGGGACGATGTCGAGGTCGTCCTGGCACTTCCCCACCGCCATGGCGACCCGCCCCCAGTTCGGATCCGCTCCGTGCACGGCGGTCTTCACCAGCGGAGAGTTGACCACGGCCTTGGCCACGCGCTTGGCCTGTGCGACGTCCCGGGCCCCGGTGACCCGTACTTCGATGAGCTTGGTGGCCCCCTCGCCGTCGCGGGCGATGTCCTTGACCAGGTCCAGCGCCACGGCTCCCAGGGTCCTTTCGAACTCCACCAGGTCCACCGGGCCCGCGAGGCCGTTGGCGAACACGGCCGCCGTGTCGCTGGTGGACGTGTCGGTGTCGATGCTCAGGGCGTTGAACGTGCGGTCCATGACGCGACGGAAGATGTCGTCCAGTACGACAGGACCCACCTCGGCGTCGGTGCAGAAGAACGTCAGCAGCGTCGCCATGTCGGGCTCCATCATGCCCACCCCCTTGGCGATGCCGACCAGGGTCGCGTCGCCGCAGCGCGCGCGGCGGATCTTGGGGTGGGTGTCGGTCGTCATGATGGCGGTCGCCGCCGCGTCGAAGTCGGCCCCGGGGAACGGCCAGCGCAGCGAGGCGACATGGCGGCGCAGGAGGGGCATGGGGTAGCGGTGGCCGATCAGACCCGTCGAGGCGATCAGCACGTCGTTCGCGTCGGCTCCGATCGCCTCGGCCACCTGGCGGCGGATTTCCTCGGCGTCCTGGCGGCCCCCCGCCCCGGTGGCGACATTGGCGTTGCCCGACAGGACGACGACGCCCCGTGCGATCCGGTCCGCGACCGCTTCGCGGCTGAGCCGGACGCTCGGCCCCGCGAAGCGGGAGCGGGTGAACACCGCGCTCGTGGCCGCGGGCACCTCTGAGGCGATCACGGCGAAGTCCGGACGTGCGTCCTTGATGCCGGCCCGGCCGTGGTGAACAAGGAAACCTTGGGGAGAAGAGGCGTACATCGGCCCGGAGATCCCTTCTCGAATCACTGGTGCCGGCCAGTCCGGCGCCTGCCCGGCCACCGTGGCACACCCCGGTTGCCGCCCACTGCGCCGTCCGCTGGAACTCCCTTGAACGAGGGACGGCTCGACCTTGAACGAGGGACGGCTCGACTGAACGAGGGACGGCTCGACCCGGCGCGGCCCCGCGTCCCGCCGCTCTTTCGGCGGCTAGCCGGCGGACAACGCCGTCACGCCACCGGCGGCCGGCAGCGCCGGACGCGCGTGCCCCAGGTCATGGCGGACCGCCTCGCGCACCAGCGGATGAACGAAGCGCAGCCGTGCGACGCCGGACGGGTCGGGCTCAAGGAGGCCTCCGTGCAGGGCCATGAGAGCCGCGTCCGTGGAGAGGCCCTCGTGCCGCAGCGTCGCCTCCACCGCACGTTGCTCGCAGCCGTCCTCCGCGACCGCGCAGAGTTCGAGGACGCGACGCACCCCGGGCGGCAGCCCCGACAGGCGTTGCAGCACGACACCGGCCAGCTCATGAGGGATTCCGGCGTCCAGGTCCGCGCAGAGCCCCTGCGTCCGCGCATGCAGCAAGTAGCCGAGGAAATAGGGGTTGCCGACGGTTCGCCGGTGCAGCCTTTCCAGCAGGTGCGGCTCCGGGCTGTCGCCCAGCGTCCTCTTCGCGAGCGACGCGGTGGCCGAGAGGTCCAGCGGGTTGAGCAGGATCCGCCGTGCGTCCGACGACTGGAGGATCACGGCCGCGGCCCGCCGCAACTCGGCGTCATGGGCCAGCTGGAACGTGCGCGTGGTGACGACCAGGAGGACCGGGACGCTGCGCAGCTGCTCGACGAACAACCGCAGCAGGGCCAACGACGGCGCGTCGGCCCGGTCCACGTCCTCCACGACCAGGACCGTCGGCTCGCGGACGGTCCGCAGCAGCGCCTGGCACACCGCGTCATGGAGCGTGAACCGGTCGCCCTTGGACAGCGGGGCCCTCGTCGTCGGCGCGCTCGGCTCGTGGTCCGTCGGATCGCAGAAGTCCGAGCACATTTCGGGCAGGAGATACGCGAGGCTGTGCCGGATCCAGCCGGGTAATCGACGCACCCGTTCGGGCCAGAGCACGCTCAGCCTGCGCAGCAGCGTCGTCCACGGCCAGTGGTCCGGCTTGTCCTCGCTCTCCGAGCAGGAGGTCCAAACGGCGTGCACGCCGTCCTGGACCGTCCGGATGAGCTCGGACACCAGCCGCGTCTTGCCGATTCCGGCCTCACCGACGACGAACGCCACCCGGCCGGACGTGTGGAACGCGCCGGCGGCGCAGTCCAGCAGGGCCCGCAGTTCGTCGTCACGACCGACGAGCACCGGTTGACCGGTTTCCTCGCCGCGCCGCTGTACCGCCGTGTCTTCCCAGGGGCCGGTGTGCGTCCGGGGCTGAGGAATGGTGATGCGGCCGGATGCGGCGGCGGCCCCCGGGTGGGGCGGCCCCGCGACGCGTGCCGCGGGGCCGCCCTGGGAGCCGGTCCGCGTGTCCCGCGCGGGGACCTCGGGCGCCCGGTCCAGCGAACAGTCCTGCCGCAGGATCGCCGCGTGCAGCGCCGCCAGCGCCCTGCCCGGGTCCGCACCGATCTCGTCGGCGAGGGCGCGACGCGTGTCCTCGTACGTCCGCAGGGCGTCGGCCTGTCGGCCGAGCCGGTACTGGGCGTGCATGTACAGCCCGATGAGCCGCTCGCGCAGGGGGTTGCGTCGGGCCTCCACGGCCAGCGGGTGCAGCACGTCCTCCTCGCGTCCCAGCCGGAGCGCGCACTGCGCCCACGACTCCACCGCGCTCAGCCGAAGCTGTTCGAGCCGCCCCGCCTCCTGCACGGCGAAGTCGTACGCGCTCAGCTCCTCGTACGGCGTACCGACCCAGGTGCCCAGGGCCGAGCTCAGCACGGCGTGGGCCTCTTCGACGCTGCCCGTCCGAGCCAGTCGGCCGCCGACCCGCACGGCCCTCTCGAAACGGTGGGCGTCCACGTGCTCGGGATCGATGACCAACGCGTATCCCGGTTGCTGGTAGAGCAATTGGGGACTGGCTCCGTCGGGGAGCACGCAGTCGGCGAGGAGCTTGCGCAGGCGGGAGACGTAGGACTGAAGGGTCGCGTTGGCGGTCGCCGGTGGTGTGTCCCCCCAGATCTGCGTGATGATCGAGTCGACCGACACCACGCCGCCCGCGCCGATCAGCAGCAGGGCGAGGACTGCTCGCTGGCGTGGCGGTCCCAGCTCCAGAGGGCGGCTGTCGACGCTCACGGAGAGGGCGCCCAACGCGCCGATCGGCGGTGGTCCGGGCAGTTCACGCACATCGGCCGGGGACTCATGGCTCGTCGGTTTCACTGCGTCATCCAGTCCTCTCTGCGTGGCGCGCGGCTGACCTGTGGTGCATCCACCCTCGCCCGATGTGCGGGCGCCGTCCTTGCCCGGTTCGGTACGTCTTGTGCCTGCCCTTGCCTGAATGCGGTGGTCCGGTTGCCCGCGCCGGTGGCTCTGGTGCCACCCGTCCGGCCGCCAAGTCGACTGGTACGTACGTTTCCGTGCCCGGAGCACGGGCCATCGGCGCCCGATCGATGCCCGCATGGCCACCGGACGAAAGGGAGCCGACGAGCATCGGCAACGCCTCAGCCGTCCACAGGGACCGTGCAAGAGGAGCGCCCACCCCCCTGCAAGGCGGGGTCGGCACAGTGGCGGGTGGCCGTCGAAGAAACTCCTCGGCTCCGCACAGTCCGTATGCCGGAAGCACCCCAGGCGCAGCCATCATCCGTTCTGACGCAGAGGAACTGCCATGTCCCGAGTCTCCACCGGCCCCAGCACCCACCCGACCACCGCCCACGCCCTGTTGCGACGGCTCCACGACCACGGCGTGCGCACCGTGTTCGGGGTGGTCGGCCGCGAGGCCGCGTCGATCCTCTTCGACGAGGCGGACGGCATCGACTTCGTGCTGACCCGGCACGAGTTCACCGCCGGAGTCGCGGCCGACGTGCTGGCCCGCATCAGCGGCCGACCGCAGGCGTGCTGGGCCACGCTCGGCCCCGGCATGACCAACCTGGCCACGGGGGTCGCCACCTCCGTCCTCGACCGGTCACCGGTCGTCGCGCTCGCCGCCCAGTCGGAGTCGCACGACATCTTCCCCAACGACACGCACCAGTGCCTCGACTCGGTGTCGGTCATGCGCCCCATGACCAAGTACGCGGTGGAGCTCGAACGACCCGACGACATAAGCGACTTGGTCGACTCGGCGATGAGCGCGGCGATGACCGAACCGGTCGGGCCCAGCTTCATCTCCCTGCCCGTCGACCTGCTCGGCGGCGAGGTCGACACCTCACGGCCGCGGCCCCCGGCCAGGATCCCGGCCAAGCCGGTCGGCGCGGTCGAGGACGGCTGGCAGGAGGCCGCGCTGAAGGCGGCCGAGCTGGTCGGCTCGGCGCGGCACCCCGTGCTGGTCGTCGGCGCCGCCGCGATCCGCTCCGGGGCCGTGCCCGCCCTGCGCACACTCGCCGAGCGGCTGAGGATCCCGGTCATCACCACGTACATCGCCAAGGGCGTGCTGCCGCACGGGCACGAGCTGAACTACGGCGCGGTCACCGGCTACATGGACGGCATCCTGTCCTTCCCCGCCCTGGAGACCCTTTTCGGTCCGGCGGACCTCGTCCTCACCCTGGGCTACGACTACGCCGAGGACCTGCGCCCCTCGATGTGGCAGCGCGGCGCGGACAAGACCACGGTCAGGGTGTCGCCCACGGCCAACCCGGTGCCGCGCGTCTACCGTCCGGACCTCGACGTCGTCACCGACGTACGGGCCTTCGTGGAGCACCTGGACCGGCACACCGCGGGTCTCGCCGCGAAGACCCCGCACGACATCTCGCCGCTGCGGGAACGGATCGCGGAGTTCCTCGCCGACCCCCGTCACTACGACGACGGCCTGCGCGTGCACCAGGTGATGGACTCGATGAACACCGTCATGGCGGAGACCGCCGAGGCGGGCGAGGGAACCATCGTTTCCGACATCGGGTTCTTCCGGCACTACGGCGTCCTCTTCGCCCGCGCCGACCAGCCGTTCGGCTTCCTCACCTCGGCCGGCTGCTCCAGCTTCGGCTACGGCATCCCGGCGGCGATCGGCGCCCAGCTCGCCCGGCCCGGACAGCCGACCTTCCTCATCGCGGGTGACGGCGGCTTCCACTCCAACAGCGCCGACCTGGAGACCATCGCCCGGCTCAACCTGCCCATCGTCACCGTCGTCGTCAACAACGACGCCAACGGCCTGATCGAGCTGTACCAGAACATCGGCCACCACCGTTCCCACGACCCGGCGGTGAAGTTCACCGGCGTCGACTTCACCGCGCTGGCCCGCGCCAACGGCGTGGAGGCCACCCGGGCGACCAGCCGCGAGGAACTGCTCGCCGCACTGCGCAAGGGTGCCGGTCTGGGACGGCCGTTCCTGATCGAGGTGCCGGTGAGCTACGACTTCCAGGCCGGCGGTTTCGCCGCCCTGACCATCTGAGCCATGGAGGCGAACCTGCCCGCCGCCATCGGTTTCCTGGCGGAGGTCCGCAAGGACGGCGCCCGGCCGCTCGAACCGGTCTTCGCGGCCCGCGGCTCCCTGGTCCGGTGGCACGAGCGGACGGCCGACCACAGTCTGCGCACCGTCCTCGTGCACTCAGGGGCGCCGGACGAGGCATACGCACGCGACGGCGGCAGGACGCTGGTCCTCGCCGGAGAGCTGTACAACCAGAACGAACTGCTCGGGTTGCTGCCAGGCCGCGTGCTGCCGGGAAGCGACGCCGCGCTCGTCGTCGCCCTCTTCGACGTCTACGGCGTCCATGCCTTCCGGCTCCTCAACGGCCGCTTCGCCGCGCTGCTCGCGGACCGCGGACGCGCCGTACTCGCCACGGATCACGCCGGATCGGTGCCTCTGTACGTTTCCGTCGCCCCTGGCCAGGTGCTGGTGGCGACGGAGGCGAAGGCGCTGCGGGCCGCCCCTCGGGGGCGGCCCGTCCCCGAGGGGCGGCCGGTGCGCCGACGGCCGGGCACCCATCAGGTCCCGGCGGGCACGGTCCTCGACATCGAGGTGTCCACCGGGACGTGCGTCCCCCACCGCACGTGGACGCCACCGCTGGCCCGCCGGATCCTGCCGGAGGACGAGGCGGTCGACGTCGTCCGCCGCGCGCTGGAGCGTGCGGTACGGGCCCGCACGGGCACCGGCACGCCCCTGGTGGTGCTCTCGGGCGGCATCGACTCCTCCGCGGTCGCGGCGCTGGCCGCCGGCCGGTCGGCCGGGCCGGTCGACACGGTCTCGATGGGCACCGACGAAGCAGACGAGTTCCCGCAGGCACGCGTCGTCGCCCGGCACATCGGCTCCGTGCACCGCGAGATCACCGTGCCGACCGCGGACCTGCTGCGCGGACTGCCGCACGCGGTCTGGGCGGCCGAGTGCCTGGACCCCGACGTCGTCGAGTACCTGCTGCCGCTGACCGCGCTGTACCTGCGCCTTGGCGACACGGGAGGGGGCGGCGACGCCGGACGACGCATCCTCACCGGTTACGGGGCCGACATCCCCCTCGGCGGCATGCACCGCGAGAACCGGCTGCCGCAGCTGGACACGGCCGTCTGCCACGACATGGACACCTTCGACGGCCTCAACGAGATGACGCCGACGCTCTCCACGATGGCCGGCCACTGGTCGACGCACCCCTACTGGGACCGCGACGTCCTCGACGTCCTGGTGTCGCTGGAGGCCGGGCTCAAGCGCCGCCACGGGCGCGACAAGTGGGTGCTGCGCGCCGCCCTGGGCGACGTCCTGCCGCACGAGGTCGTCGTCCGCCCCAAGCTCGGCGTGCACGAAGGGTCGGGCACCACGTCGGCGTTCTCCCGGCTCCTGACCGACGCCGGTGTCCCCCAAAGCCAGGTGCACCAGGCCAAACGCCTGGTCGTCGAGGAGATCTTCGACCAGGTCGTCGTCGGCGGACGGCATCCGGACGAGGTGGCGGTCGACGCGGTGGTCGAGCAGGTCGCCGGCCGCCCGGCGCGCCGTGCCCGTCCGGTCCCGCGATGACCGCGCCCGCGACACCGCATCACAGGCATCACAGGCATCACAGGAAAGGAGGGACCGCACCGTGGAACGCATCGACACCACCGTCTCGCCGCGCTACGCGCAGATCCCCACGTTCATGCGCCTGCCGCACGACCCCGAACCGCGCGGCAAGGACGTCGTGGTCATCGGCGCCCCCTACGACGGCGGAACCAGCTACCGGCCCGGGGCGCGCTTCGGGCCGCGCGCCGTACGCAACGAGTCCGGGCTCATCCACGGCGTGGGCATCGACCGGGGGCCCGGCACGTTCGACCTGATCGACTGCGTCGACGCGGGGGACATCGACCTGACCCCGTTCAACATGCACATCGCCATGGCCACGGCCGAGGAGAGGCTCAGCGGCCTCCTCGCCGACAACGCGGCCTTCCTCATGATCGGCGGCGACCACTCGCTGACGCTGGCCGCGCTGCGCGCCGTCGCGGCCCGGCACGGGCCGGTCGCCGTCCTGCACCTGGACGCGCACTCCGACACCAACCCCGCCTTCTACGGCGGCGAGTACCACCACGGCACACCCTTCCGGCACGCCATCGAAGAGAAGCTCGTCGACCCGGAGCGCATGGTGCAGATCGGCATCCGCGGCCACAATCCGCGGCCCGACTCACTCGACTACGCCCGCGGCCACGGCGTACGGATCGTCACCTCCGACGAGTTCTGCCGGCTCGGCACCGAGAGCGCCCAGCGGCTGGTCCGCGCCCGCGTCGGTGACGGGCCCGTGTACGTGTCGGTGGACGTCGACGTCGTGGACCCGGCGTTCGCGCCGGGGACCGGCACGCCCGCCCCGGGCGGGCCCACCTCGCGCGAGGTGCTCGCCCTGCTCCGTGGCGTCGGTGATCTGCGGCCCGTGGGGTTCGACGTCATGGAGGTCTCGCCGCTGTACGACCACGGCGGCATCACCTCCGTCCTGGCCACCGAAATCGGCGCGGAGCTGCTGTACCAGTACGCCCGCGCCCTCTCCCGAGAAAGGACTTCCTCATGACCGTGCTCGACTGCTCCGCGCACTCGGCGGACCTGCTGGCGCTGGCCGGACGGCTGCCGCGGATCCCCCGTTCCGACCTCCACGGATTCCTGGACGCGGCGCGCACGGCCGCCGACGCGCTCCCCGTGCCCATGGCGGCGGCGCTGGACGACTTCGACGCCGACGGCGACCAGGACGGCTATCTGTTGTTGCGCGGTCTGCCGGTGGAGGACGACGACGCCCTGCCCCGCACGCCCGACAGCACACCCGCGCCCGTGGACCGGCCGTTGCTCGACCAGGAGGCCATGCTCGCCGTCGTCGGCCGCCGCCTCGGCCTGCACACCGGCTACCGCGAACTGCGCTCCGCCAGCGTCTACCACGACGTCTATCCGTCGCCCGGCGCGCACTACCTCTCCTCCGAGACCTCCGAGACCTTGCTGGAGTTCCACACGGAGATGGCCTACCACGTGCGCCAGCCGAACTACGTGTTGCTCGCCTGCTCCCGGGCGGACCACGAACGCAGGGCGGCCACCCTCGTCGCTTCGGTCCGCAAGGCGCTGCCGCTGCTCCCGGAGGAGACCCGCGCCCGCCTCTTCGACAGGCCGCTGCCCTGCCGCGTGGACGTCGCCTTCCGCGGGGGCGTCGAGGATCCGGGGGCGATCGCCGACGTCAAGCCCCTCTACGGCGACCCGCGGGATCCGTTCCTCGGCTACGACCGCGAGTTGCTCGCGCCCCGTGACGCCGCCGACGTCGAGGCCGTCGCCGTCCTCTCGAAGGCCCTCGACGAAGTACGTGAGGCGGTGTACCTGGTCCCGGGTGACCTGCTGATCGTGGACAACTTCCGTACGACGCACGCCCGCACGCCCTTCGCGCCGCGCTGGGACGGCAAGGACCGGTGGCTGTACCGCGTCTACATCCGCACCGACCGGGGCGGCCAGCTGTCCGGCGGGGAACGGGCCGGCGACGTGGTGGACTTCGTGCCGCGCCACTGATCCGGCGCGCGGGTGTGGGGGCCGCCCTGGTCGGCGGCCCCCACACCCGTGCGCCGGATCAGACCGCCGGGCCGCGGTACTCCATGGCCATGACGCCCCAGCTGAAGCCCAGGGCGCTGGTGGCGTGCAGGACCAGGTCGCCGCGGTCGAGGCTGTCGCGAGTGATCAGTTCCCGCATGGCGATCAGGGTGTCCGCGTTGCCCATGTGCCCCAGCCGGTCGTACAGGAACACGCTCTTGCTCGCGGGAAGTCCCAGGCTCCGCAGCAGGCCTTCGTGGATGTGCCGGTTGCCGTGGGTGACCAGCAGACGGTCGACGTCGGTAATGTCCTTGCCCAGCGAGGCGAGAACGTCCCCGATGAGCGCGCCGAAGTGCTCCATGTAGGCCTCGCCGAGGCCGTCCCGGTGACCGTGGCGGCGGACGACCACTTTGTCGCCCTCGCGCACGCCCGTGTAGTGGTCGCACCAGCTCGGGTCGGTGACCATCCGCGAGCCGAGGACCTCGGCGAGCGGGGCGGACGCCGACAGGAGGATCGCACCGGACGCGTCGCCGTTGTTGAACAGCTCCTTGACCGCGGGTTCCCCGTAGTCCAGCATCGTGCTGGCCCGGTCGCCGATGAGGACGAGCGCGTACTCGTCACGGCGCGACGCGACCGTGTCGCAGGCCAACTGCACGGCGGCCGTCATGGCGTTGCAGTGGTTGGCCAGCTCGAAGCAGTACGCCCGCTCGATCCCGAGTTCATGCGCCACCTTGGCCGCCGGGGACCACAGGGGCGTCTCCCATTCGCCCGAGCCCGCATAGATCACCGTGCGGACCGCCGACGGCGGGATCCTGTTCCGCTCCAGCACCGTCCGGGCGGCCCGCAGGGCGAGCTCCCACTCCTGCTCGCCCGCCGCGAGCACCGGGATGCTGTCGCAGGTGGTGATCGCGCGGACGGCTTCCTCCGTGAGGCCGGACTTCTCGGCCATCTGCTGGACGGTGACCCGTGCCGAGGGCAGCACGGTGCAGAAATCGACGACTCCCGCCATGGCTCTCCTTTCTTGGGTGCTGTCGGTGGCTGTCCTGTCGGTGGCAGTCCCGTCAGTGGCAGTCCTGTCAGTGGCTGTCGGTGGCTAGGCGAAGAACAACGGCTTCCCCGCGAAGTAGTCGACGACCGCTCCGCTCATGCTCATCCGCGACGGGGGATGGAAGACGACGGCCTGCGCGGCGGAGGCCAGGTAGGCGATCTTCGGGGAGGTGATGAAGGCCATGCCGCCCAGCATCTCCACCGCCTGGCCGACGGCCCTGGTGATGATGTCCTGCACGGAGAAGCGGGTGAACAGGGAGGCGGCGGCGCAGTCGTTGCCGAGATCGTCGTCCATGATCCGGCGGGCGATCCCCTCCACGAGGGACGCCGCCGAATCGATGAGCAGACACAGACGGGCACGTTCGTCCGCCGACCCGCGCTCGTTGCGCAGAACGAGATCGACCAGCGCGCTGGCCACCCCCGTGTACGAGGCGGCGACGATCATCTGGAACCAGATCACACCGGCTTCGTTCAGCTCGTCCAGCTTCTCGGCGGCGTTCGCCGGCGCGCGGAGGATGTGCTCCGTACCGGCGAACACGTCGGTGAGGCACACCTCGTGGCTCTCCGCGCCGACCAGCGGGAACGTCGACCAGAAGTCGTGGACGGAGATGCCCGGGGTATCCGCGGGGAGCACCAGGAGACCCATCTCGGCACCGCCGTCGTCCCCGCGCAGCGCGACGCTCGCGGTGAGGAGGTCCATCGAACGCGACAGGCTGCAGGGCTTCTTGGAGCCACTGACGAGATAGCCCCCGGCTGTCTCACGGGCCTCGACCATCGGGGTGAGGATGCCGTGCCCGGAGCGTCCCTCCGCGTAGCCCGACGCGATGAGTGACCGGTTCTTCGCGACGACGTCGAGCACGGACGTACGGATGCCGGTGCCGCTCTCGGGGCCGGTGCTGCTCTCGGGGCCGGTGCCGCTCTCGGGGCCGGTGCCGCTCTCGTAGTACGGGCCGACGGAGAAGAGCATGCCGACCGAGAAGTGGTGCATGGCCGTGGCCACCGCGAGGGACGGCGCGAGCGACGCCAGCGCGCGGATCACCCGGACGGCTTCGAGCGCGGACGCGCCGATGCCGCCGTGGTCACGGGGGATCAGGAGATTGGTGCCGCCGTGCTCCTTGAACAGCGCGATGGCGGGGCTCTGCCGGGACTCCAACTGATCGAACGGGATGTCGGACAGGCGGCCCGCCAGGCCGGGCAGGAGCTTTTCGCAGATGTCGTGGTCGAGTTGCAGGAATTTCACGCTCTCTCGTCCTCCGCTAGTGCCGGGGCGGCTCAGTTGTCGACGAGCCGCATCAGGAAGGGCGGGTACCGCTCGCCGTGGACGGCTGCCGGAGGCACCGCGTCCGCGACGGCTCGCCGCTCCTCGGCGGACAGCGCGACGAAGGCCGCGCCGAGGTTCTCCGCCAGGTGGTCGCGGCGGCAGGTGCCCGGGATGGGGACGACGTCGTCGCCCTGGTGGTGCAGCCAGGCCAGGGCGAGCTGGGCGACGCTCACACCGCGCCGCGCGGCCAAGGGCCGCAGCGCCGCCACGATCGCCTGGTTGCGTACGAGGTTCGGGCCGCTGAACCGCGGCAGCGAGTGCCGGAAGTCCGCCGCAGGACCGAGGTCGGCGGCCGAGGCGATCCGCCCGGTCAGCAGACCGCGCCCCAGCGGACAGGACGCGATGACGCCGATGCCCAACTCCCGGCACATGGGCACCACTTCGGCCTCGATGCCCCGGGTCCACAGCGACCATTCGCTCTGGACTGCTGTGATGGGGTGCACGGCGTGGGCGCGGCGGAGGGTATCGGCGGAGACCTCGGACAGGCACAGATGGCGCACCTTGCCCTCGGCGACGAGCTCCGCCAGCGCGCCGATCGCCTCCTCGATCCGCTCCCCCGGAGCCACCCAGTGCTTGACGTAGAGGTCGAGGTGGTCGACGCCGAGGCGGCGCAGCGAGCCGTGGCAGCGGTCCCGTATGTAGGCGCGGTCGCCCCGCACTCCGAGGAACTCTCCGTCCCGGTCGCGCTCCAGGCCGACCTTCGTGGAGATCAGTACGCGGTCCCGTCGGCCCGCGACGGCCCTGCCGACGAATCGCTCGCCTTCGCCGAGTCCCTGGACGTCCGCCGTGTCCAGCAGGGTGACGCCCCGGTCGATCGCGCGACGCACGGTGGCCAGGGCTTCGGCGGGGTCGGCCCGTGCGTAGAAGGAGCTCATGCTCAGGCAGCCCAACCCCTGTGCGGAGACAGTCAGTTCGCCGAGCCTGCGTGTCGGCAGAGGTGAGCCGTCGTCCTTCCTCATGCGTCTGCTCCTCCGTCTACCAGGAGTCGATGTGGAGCACGTGCTCGAGCGGTTGGCGTGGGGCGGGCCCAAAGCGCGTGCCGACGGAGAAGGCCGTGGGGATCAGTGCCGCCTGGACGACGCCGTCCGGCAGGCCCAGCAGTTCGGCGATCTCCTTCGCGTACATCAGGTGCAGGGTGGTCCAGGCGGTCCCGAGCCGGCGCGCCCGGGCGGCGAGCATGTAGCTCCAGGCGGCCTGGATGATCGATCCCCACTTGCCCGCTTCGTTGTACTCGGGAGCCTCGTTCACATCGAGGCAGGGGATGACGTGCACGGGTACCTCGGCCATGTGGTCGCCCAGGTACGCGACGCTGTCGCCCACGCGCCGCTGCACGGCGTGGCGCGCCGGGTCCTCGGGGAACAGCGACCCGCAGCTCCCCTCGGACCGCAGGTACTCCTTGACCGCGAGCCGGTAGTAGCGGCCGATCTCGGCGCGCTGCGCCGGGTCCGTCACGACCATCCAGTGCCAGCTCTGCCGGTTGCTGCCGGTCGGTGCCTGGAGGGCGACGCGGACGCATTCCTTGACGAGGTCCAGCGGGACCGGCCGGGTCAGGTCGAGGCGTTTGCGTACGGAGCGGGTGGTCGTGAGGAGTTCGTCCGGGGTGAGATCCATGAGCGGCATGAGGTGGTCCTTCGGTCCGTGGGCGGAGAAGCGGGGGGAGGCGGGGGCGACGGCGTCCGGGCCCGGGAGTTCGGCTCGGGAGTTCGGCCCGGGAGTTCGGCCCGGGGCTAGGGGCGGATCCGGCCGTCCGGCTCGACGCGGGACAGGACCGCGTGCAGTCCGTCGGACAGTTCGTCGGCGGCGGCGCGGTCCATCACCAAGGGCGGGTTGATCAGGAGGGAACGCGGGTTGCCGCGCAGGATGATGCCGGCGTCCTCCCGCAGCGCCTGCGCCACCGGGGCCGTGCCGGTGGGCAGTTGGGCCCGTTCCGCCTTGTCCGCGACGAGCTCGATGCCCAGCATCAGACCGATCTGACGGATGTCGCCGACGACGGGCAGGTCGCGGAGCGGTGCCAGCCTGTCGGCGAGGTAACTGCCGGTCGTCGTGGCGTTGTCGAGCAGCTTCTCCCGCTCGATCAGGTCCAGGTTGGCGAGTGCGACCGCGCAGGCGGTGGGATGCCCGGTGTACGTGAACCCGATCGGGAAGCCGGCCGCGCCGGTGACCGCGTCCGCCACCTCGTCGGTGACGAGCACCGCGCCGTGCGGGACGTAGCCGGAGGTGATGCCCTTGGCCGTGACCAGCAGGTCCGGCCGCACTCCGAAGTGTTCGGCGGCGAACCAGTGGCCGGTCCGTCCGTACGCCGTGACCACCTCGTCGAGGATCAGCAGGATGCCGTGGGAGCGCAGGAGTTCGGCGACCCGGGGCCAGTAGTCGGGCGGCGGGACGACCGCGCCGCCGACGCTCATCACGGGCTCGCCGATCATCGCCGCGATCCGGTCGGGCCCCAGCCGTTCGATGGTGTCCCGCAGTTCGCGCAGGCAGAACTCGGTGACGTCCTCGCCGTCGTACGCGGCGGTCTGGTAGGGGTCGGGGGCCGTGAGGTGGTGCACGTGCGGCAGTTGGGGGCCGAAGCCCTCGTGGTAGACGGGCAGCCCCGAGACGCTTCCGGCGCCGTAGGCGATGCCGTGGTAGGCCGTCTTCCGCGAGAGGATCCACGTCCGCTCGGGCTCGTTCCTGCGGTAGTGGAAGTACCGTGCCATGCGCAGGGCGATCTCGTTGCCCTCCGCTCCGCCGCTGGTGAAGAACACGCGGTCCAGGCCGTCGGGCGCGAGGTCGGTCAGCCGTACGGCCAGCTCGATCGCCTTGTCGTTGCTCATGGACTCCCAGAGGTGGAAGCACTCCAGGGTGCCCATCTGGGCGGTGGCGGCCTCCACGATCTCGCTCCGGCCGTGCCCCACCTGCATCATGCCGAGCACCGCCGCGGCGTCCAGATACCGCCTGCCCGAGCTGTCGCGTACGTGGCAACCATGGCCTTCGACCATGACGGTGCGGTCCGTGCGGGTGCTCGGGAGATTCGGATGGATGAGCCGGTCCCGGTCGGACCTGACCCACTGTGCCGTCCGGTCCGAGCCGGACATGGATACCGCCGATGATGCGGACATGAGGCAAGCTCCTTTGCGGATGGTCCTTCGGCACACCGGCGACTGTCGCCCGGCGATGCCTGGGGGAAGGAAGCCCCCGGGAGGTACCAGGAGGTACACGCGAGGGGGGCGGCCACGACGAACGGCTGGATCACGGGGAGTCTTGCAGCCGGGGGTTGCAGGCGACTGGCACGGAGCGCGAGCGAAGCACCGAGCGGGCTGCAAGCGTTGCCACGACCGCCGTCTGGAGTGCCCACGTCCGCCACCCCTCGGCTCCGTTGAGGTCGCCTGCGGATGAGTTCCTTGGGGCAGCTCACACACGACGATGCGGCGAGGGGGAAGTCGTCGCCCGGGCCGGATGGGGGCGGTCCGGGCGGCGGCGCACGGCAGAGAGCCGGATCCGCGTACCGGCAACGCGTCACCGCTGAGGGGGTGGCGGAAGCGTTGCGCTCGCGGTCACGCGCCGTCGATGCGGGCGAGCAGTGCTCGGGCCTCGACGGTGCGGTGATGGTCCGGGCCGAAGGAGGTCAGGCAGGCGTCGTGAGCGGCCACGGCCCGGAGGCGGGCTTCGGGATCGCGGCGCAGCCCCGACAAGGCGGTGGCCAGGGCCAGTTCGACGGCGCCGGCGTCTGGATGGCGCTGGTCCTGGGACAGCCCGCGGTACAGCTCGTCGGCGCGCTGCGCCTCGGCCAGGGCCTCTTCGTGGCGGGCCTGGCCGTTGAGGCTGCGGGCCAGGCCAAGCCGCAGGACCAGAGACATGCGGTCGGGTGCGTGATGGGCGGCCAGGGCCTCGCGGGCGATCGCCTCGGCCTCCGGGTGGCGGCCCTGGCCGTTGAGGGCGAAGGCCAGTCCGTTGCGGGCGGCCGCCGCCAGGCGTGACATCTCCGGGCCGGTACCGCGGGTCGCGGCCCGGGCGACGGCCGCACACTCCGCCTCGCACTCGGCGTGCCGGCCGAGCACGGTCAGCTGCTGTGCGCGGTCCGAACGCAGCTTCAGGGTCAGCCAGTGGCCGGCTCCGAATATCCGGCCGAAGGCCGACAGCGCTTCGTCGTACGTGGCGAGGGCATCGGCGTGACGGCCCTGGGCGCCCGTGGCGACCGCGGCGATGTTGAGCGCCACGGCCATGTACTCGTCGTCGCGTGGACGCGACCGGGCCACGGCACGGGCCTCGGCCTCCGCCTCGCCGTAACGCCCGGCCTCGTAAAGGGCTTTGGCCTGCTGGACAGGGGTTCCCGTCGTCCGTCTGGCGTCGCTTCGGCCGCGTGGCCGGAAGAATCTCATGGCCGGGAGCATACGAATGCCGCGCACGCCGCCCGCGGAAGGGGTGGGACCTGGTCGGCCGGTGGAAGGGCGGCCGTCGTACGCGGCGTCACTCGGCCGCCGGGCCGGACCTGAAGAACTCGACCATCCGCTCCAGCCCTCGCGCGCCGAACATCGTGTCCAGGCTGGTGGCGGACTCGGCGGCGGACGCCTCGCTGCGCGGGAAGAGGGCCTTCTCGTAGGCGGCCAGGGCCGCTTCGGTGTCACCGGGGTGGGCGGCGACGGCCAGGGCGAGTTCGGCGCCGTCGAACATGGCCAGGTTGGCTCCCTCGCCCGCGAACGGGGACATGACGTGGGCGGCGTCGCCCAGCAGCGTCACTCCCGGCACCCGGTCCCAGCGGTGTCCGACCGGCAGGGCGTGAATGCGGCGCGGGGTGATGGTCTCCGCGTCGGCCACCAGGCCGCGCAGCCCCTCGTCCCAGCCCTCGAAGTGGGCCAGGACAGCGGCTTTGGCTGCGGCGTGGTCGGTGAAGTCGATGGTGTCGAGCCAGCCCTCGTCGGCCTTGAGCGCGGCGTAGACGTGCAGGCTGCCGTCGGTCTCCCGGTGGGCGAGGAAGCCGCGCTCGTCACCGAGACAGATGAAGAAGCCGCCGCCGATGAGCGCGGCGCCGTGCGGGTGACGGGTGTCGGCCTCGAACAGGTCCGTCTCGACGAACGAGATGCCGGTGTAGCGGGGCTTCGCGTCCGAGACCAGTGGCCGCACGCGTGACCACGCGCCGTCGGCGCCGATCAGAATGTCGGTCGTGATGGTCGGGCCGTCGGCGAACGTCACCTCGTGGCGGCCGTCGTCCAGTGCCCTGGCGACGGTGGCCTTCCGGCCCCAGTGGACCGTGCCATCGGGCAGCGAGTTCAGGAGCAGGTCGCGCAGGTCCCCGCGGTCGACCTCCGGGCGGTCGCCTGAGCCGTCGTCCTCCTCGGACACGTGCACCGTGCCGTCGGGCCCCACCAGGCGCATGGTCTGACCGCCCGCGTGAATGATCTTGAGGAAGTCGTCATGGAGGCCGGCGGCGCGCAGCGCCTTCTGCCCGTTCCCGGCATGGATGTCGAGCATCCCGCCCTGGGTACGGGCCGCCGCCGACGTCTCCCGTTCGAAAAGGGCCGACTCGATGCCGTTGACGTGCAGAACGCGGGCGGCGGTCAGGCCACCGAGGCCCCCGCCGATGATCGCGACGGGGAAATGGCTGGTGCTCATGCGGGGGCTCCGAACTGAGGGGGTCGCCTGGGTGCGTGCGGTGCGGGCGATACGTGCGGC
The DNA here is from genome assembly GCF_040680155.1 of Streptomyces sp. NPDC052114. Lineage (NCBI taxonomy): Bacteria > Bacillati > Actinomycetota > Actinomycetes > Kitasatosporales > Streptomycetaceae > Streptomyces > Streptomyces sp. NPDC052114. The sequence continues at coordinate 55,895 of NZ_JBFAWC010000014.1, forward strand.
GGACGACGGCTGCCGCGACCGCTCCGCCGGCCGGCCCGGGGCGGGCCCGGCGTACGGCCGCCGACCGGGAAGCACTCGGCCGGCCACTACCACCACCAACGTAACGAACATGTTCGCCACGAACAAGTTCGTCCCGAACGTGTTTGGCCGTAGAATCCTCGACATGCCGACTCCGAAGAGCCGCCGCGAGCGGCCCGCCAAACCCGCCCTGACCCGCGAGGGCATCATCGACGCCGCCGTCCTGCTGATGGAGCAGGAAGGTCTGCGGCGCGTCACCATGCGCCGCCTCGCCCAGGCCCTGGACACCGGCCCGGCCTCGCTGTACGTGTACGTCGCCAACACCGCCGAACTGCACGCCGCGATCCTGGACCGCCTCCTGGGGCGCGTCGACCTGACCGCCGACGCCGACGCCGACTGGCGGGAGCGCCTGGACTCCGTGCTCGCCAGCTACGAACTGGTCCTCTTCGCCCATCCGGCACTCGCCCAGTCGGCCCTGACCGCGCGGGCCGCGGGCGAGAACTACCTCGCCCTGCTGGAGGCGCTGCTCGCCCTGCTCGCGGAGGGCGGCGTACCCGACCGCCAGGCGGCCTGGGGCGTCGACCTGCTGCTGCAGCGCTCCACGGCTTCCGCCGCCGAGCACTCCGCCCGCCGCGAGGACTCCCATGCCGAGCGCGACTGGATCCAGCTGCGCCGGGCACTGGCCACCGCCTCACCCGACACGCTGCCTCACGTACGCGCGCAGGCCGACAACCTGGTCTCCGGCGCCCCCGCCGAGCGCCGCCGCTGGAGCATCGACACCCTCCTCAACGGCATCCTCGCCACGGATGCCCGCGTGACCGACACCGCCTAGCCAGAACTCCCGGCCGAAGCCGCGGCGACGGAAATCGCAAGCGGCGGCAGAGGAGCCGATGTCAGGCTGACTGGTATGTCTGATCGCGCATTGAGTTTCGGAGCAACGGCAGAAACGTACGAACGGTATCGGCCGGGATATCCCGCGGAGCTCCTTGACATGGTGATGACCTACGCAGGTCACCCGGTCCGGACGGCTCTGGAGATCGGCGCCGGAACGGGCAAGGCGACCCGGCTGTTCGCCCGGCAGGGGGTCGCCGTGACCGCCACTGATCCCGACGCGGCCATGCTTGCCGAGTTGCGCAAACATGTACCGACGGACGTCCGGACGGAGCGAACCGCGTTCGAGGACCTGCGGCCGGGCGCGAAGTACGGACTCGTCTACGCGGCGGCCGCGCTCCACTGGACCGAGCCGGAGGGTCGGTGGTCACGCATGGCCGCGCTGGTGGAGCCCGGCGGTGTCTTCGCCTCGTTCGGCGGACCCCTGCGGCCGGCGGACCCGGCCGTCGAGGAAGACGTTCGCAGGGCGCGGGCACCGTTCCTGGAGAGCGACGACATCCCGTCCCCTGACGGAACACCCCCGGGGCATGCCCTGCAGTGGCCGGGTACGGAACTCCGACACTCTCAGTGGTTCACCGACGTGCGGCAGTCGGTCATCGAACGGCGCTACGCGATGAGCGCCGACGACTACCTCGGCCACCTCTCCACCATCTCGGCCTATCTCGTACTGCCCCCTTCGGAACGGGGAGAGGTGTTCAGCCGGATCAAGCGGGTGCTGCCCGCGGTGGTCGAGATGGAAGCCGACATCACCGTCCATCTGGCACGTCGGCGTGACGAGCGATAGGCCCTCATCCCACGTGAACGATCACTCCGCTGGGTTGGAGTTCTTAAGCTGGCTGGCGTTGAAGTTCTTCCGCTGGTTGGCGTTGAAACGCGCCTTCTTCTGCCGGTTTCCGCACGTGTTCATGTCGCACCACTTACGGCTGCGACTCTGACTGGCGTCGAAGAAGGCGGCCCGGCAGGTCGGTGATGCGCACAGGGCCAGTTTTCCGTCTCGCTCGCCAGCGACGATGCTGATCGCGTCGGCGGCGATCACACCCAGGGCATCCTCCACGCAGGACGTCGAGCCGAGCCGCCATTGCCGCTCGCCCTCGGGCGTCAGGACCGCCGCGGCCCGCCCCCGAGCGCTGAAGTCATTGATGACGTGGACAGCGGCCACGGGGAGGGCGTCCTGCACCGCGGCCGCTGTCGCGACGGCGTGAATCGACTCCCTCAGTTCCCGGGCGCGGTCGAGCTGGGCGGTGGTGCAGGAGTCCACGGCGAGGCCGTACACCGCCAGCCAGTCGACGAGTCGCTGCGGCGTGGGGATGCGCTCCACGGCGTCGCCATGACGCTCCGACAGAGTCCCCGTGAAGCTCGTCGCCAGCACCGTACCGAGGCGGAAATCAGGGAATCCAGCGCGCATGGAACCACCTTAGCCGGTTGCGGGACGACTCGGTGAGCTGTTAGAACCGCCTTAGCCGGTTCACTACAGATCGTGGCCGATGCCACGACGGCCAGGAGGTGCCATGCCCCGCCCGACCAGCGACGTGCGAGCCTTTGAAGCCCACGCGACCGACGCGGACCTCGACGATCTCCGCGCACGGCTCGCCGCGGCGCGACTGCCGGAGCCCGAGACGGTCCATCGCGCCGCGCCCGGCCCCGGACCCGGTGGCGGCCCCGGTCCCGACCGATGGGAACAGGGCGTTCCTCTCGCCGATCTCGTCGATGTCATCACCTACTGGCGCACCGGGTACGACTGGCGGTCATTCGAGGAGCGCCTCGACCAGATCGGTCAGTTCCGCACCACCATCGACGGTCTGGGGATCCATTTCCTGCACCGCCGTTCCCCGCGCGCGGACGCCACTCCCCTGGTCCTGACGCACGGCTGGCCGGACAGCATTGCCCGGTTCATCGATGTGGTGGACGAGTTGGCGGATCCAGAAGACACCGACGCGCCGGCGTTCCACGTCGTGGTCCCGTCGCTCCCCGGCTTCGGTTACAGCAACAAGCCGGCCACCACCGGGTGGGGCACCGAAAGGATCGCGGCCGCGTGGGTGGAGCTGATGGGACGGCTCGGCTACCCCGAGTTCGCCGCCCACGGCGGCGATTGGGGAGGCAATATCACCACGGTTCTCGGCGGCAGGTTCCCGGCGCACGTTCTCGGCATCCACACGACGTTCGCGGAGGGGCCGCCCGGTTCGACGACGGACGGGCTGACGGAGGTCGAGCGCACGTGGGCCGAGGAGACCCGCGATTTCTGGCGCACCCGCGCGGCGTACGCGAAGCAGCAGGCGACCCGACCGCAGACCATCGGCTACTCGCTCGTCGACTCGCCGGTCGGGCTGCTTGCCTGGATCCTCGACAAGTTCGCCGAGTGGTCGGACACCGAGGACAGCCCGTTCGAGACGATGTCCCGGGACAGGATTCTCGACGACGTCACCCTGTACTGGCTGACGCGGACCGGCGCGTCGGCGGCCCGCATCTACTACGAAAGCCACAACTCGCTGGACCCCGAACTGCGGGTCGGCGTCCCGTCGGCGATCACCGCGTACCCCCGCGACGTCGAGAAGTGTCCACGCCCCTGGGCACAGCAGCGGTACCGGCGGATCGTCCGATGGAGCGAGCCGGAGGCCGGAGGGCATTTCCCCTCACTGGAGGTTCCCGAGTATTTCGTCAGGGACCTGCGAGAAGGCCTCGCGGCAGTGCTGGCCGCTCGGCGGTGAACGTGGTCGGGTGACCTCCCCGATGCCCTGTCACGCAAGGCCCCGCCTCGCGAGCGCCCACCTCACCCGGCCGGGCCGTCCAGCCGCCGGGCGATCCCGTCGGCCGCGGCCAGCGGGAACGCGTGGTGCGAGACCTCCGGGAGGATCTCGGTCCGCGCTCCCGGGAGCACCTTGGCGGCGGTCCGGGCGACGCGGCCGGGGTCGTGACACCGGGCGCGCCCCGCCAGCAGCACGCGCACCGGCACCTCCCGCAGCGGGGCCGGGTCCGGCATCGGCCCGCCGACCGGGCGGACGGCCGGGAAGTCGGCCCTCTCCTCCTGGAGCCGCAGCCAGGCCGCGTCGAGGACGGCTCCGCCGGTCTCCCAGGCGAGGAAGGAACGGATACGCGCCGGGGTGGGCCGCGCCAGCATCGGCAGCGCGCGCAGGACGTAGCCGGGGCGGAAACCGGTGAAGACCCGGGTCGGGTCGAGCAGGACGAGACCGGCGACCCGCTCCGGCCGCCGGCTCGCGTAGTGGGCGGCGATCCAGGCTCCGTACGAGTGCCCGCCGAGCAGCACCGGACCGGCGTCGGGGCCCGCCGGTCCGATCCCGTCGAGCACCGCGTCGAGCCAGTCCGCGAGGTCGTCGACGGAGCGGAGCGGACGCCCGGGCTCGGGCACGCTGAACCCCGGATCCCCCATCAGGTCGACGCCGTGCATCCGGTAGCGATCGGCGAGCCCGGCCGCGGCGCAGGCGCCCCACACCGTGGAGGTGGCCCCGCCGCCCGGCAGCAGGACGAGTGGCGACGCCGTGGTCGGGCCGCAGCTGTTGACCCGGGTGCGTCCGTAGGGCGTCGGCAGGTCGGCGCGGTCGACCGGTCCGGGCCACTGGTCGAGGACCTCCTCGTAGGCGGCCCGGAAGGAATCGGGCACGGTCGCGGACATGTTGACCCCATTCTCTCGCCCAACGATAATCTCGCTCAGCGAGAGATCTTAGGCGGAGGCGATGTGGACGACAACCAGGAAGAGGACCGCGGCAGGGCCGGCCGAAGCGGCCGCGGACCACAGGAGCCGGACACTCTGCGCCTGGTTCACCTGCTGCGCGCCGTCACCGTCGAGTTCGGCCTGCACCAGGCCGAGTTCGCCGCCCGGAACGCCATGCACCACACCGACGTACGGGCGTTGATCTGTCTCCTCGACGCGGCCCGGTCCGGCGAGGCGGCCACCGCAGGCCTGCTCGGAGCCCGCCTCGGCCTCAACTCGGCCGGCACCACGGCCGTGATCGACCGGCTGGAGCGGCACGGGCATGTGGCCCGGGTCCGCGACGACCGCGACCGGCGCCGGGTCCTGCTGCGCGTCGAGCCGGAGGCGATCCGCCTGGGCCAGGAGTTCTTCGGGCCCGTCATCGACGGGCTGTTGGGCGTGCTCGACTCCTTCGGCCCCGCCGAACGGGACACCGTGCAACGCTTCCTGACGGCCGCCCACACCGTCCTCGGCACGGATCAGAACAAGTGACCGCATCCGAGGAACCGCCTGCGCGCGGAGGACGGTGATCCACCGAAGCAGCCGGAGCGGTCGCAGCGGCCGACGGTCCTGCCCCCTTCGCAGACTTCCATGCGGGGCGTGCGGACGCACCGCGTTGGATCAACAGGGCTCAAGAAGCATGTTTCCTTCAAGGGTTCAGTGCCGCGCGCCTTTCCCCGCGTCGTGCCTCGTACTTGACCATTGCGCCCCGCTCCAGGCCTGGTGAAGCGCGGTGAACGCGAGTTCACTGAGTAGACGACCTCGGCCTCGTGTCGACGTATGCCGCCTTCCGCCGGAAGGGACGCGCCACGGATTCACGTGCTCACCGCGCACGAAACGACGCGCACCCGCCGCGAGCCGGATACGACCGCCGAGCGAAGTGGTCCCCCGCGTACTGGTAGTGGCGCGGCGGGGACCGGATAGGGCGCCTGCCGGCACAGCGTGCGGGCCCTGCAAGTGACTCGCTGCCGCAAGCGGAAAGCACCCCATGTCCCACCTCGAAAATACTCCTGAAGGGGATATCACCCAGGCGCGGAAGCGTCTCGACGAACTGGACCGCCAGATCGTGCGCATCCTCAAAGAGCGCGTGTCGTTCTCGGCGCTGGTGCAGTCGGCCCGCATCGCGGAAGGAGGATGTCGCACCGACAACCGGCGTGAGAACGTCGTCGTCAGGAGGTACCACCAAAGTCTGGGTCCGGCCGGGCGCGACATCGCCTTGAGTCTGCTGCGCCTTTGTCGCGGACGGGACCCCGTCCCCGCGACCTCCTCCGGCCGTTCACACGCCCGGCGGGCCTTCCTCGGGCCGGCTGCATCCGTCTCGCACCGGGCAGCCGAGCTGCTCGGCCCTGTCGCCGCGCGGGAGTTGGTGCCCCTGGACACACTGAACGACGTGATGCGCGGCCTGTTGGACGGGTGCGTCGAAGAGGCGGTGCTGCCTCTGGAGAACAGCGTCTCCGGGCCCGTCCACGACAGCATCCGCGCCCTCGCGGCCACCGACGAGGTCGCCGTCTCAGGGCAGTTGCGCCTCCCGGTCGACTGGGTGCTGGCGGCCGCCCCCGGTACCCGGCTGACCGACGTGGCCACCGTGGCCAGTCACCCCCACGCGCTGGCCCAGACCCAGAAGTGGCTCGCTTCCCTGCTGCCGTGGACGGCCACGACAGCGGTCGCCTCCACCTCCGCCTCGGCCGCCGGGCTGCTCAAGGCCGATGCCCCGTACGAGGCCGCCGTGTGCACTCGCCGGGCCGCGGAGCACTACCGCCTGAGCGTCCTCGCGTCCCCCGACGCATCGCACGTACCCGTCACACGCTTCGCCCTGGTGCGCCGCGCCTCCGTACTTCCGGAGCCGTCCGGGAACGACGTCACCACCCTGGCCGTCACGGTGTCCACCCGGTCACTGACCGACGTCGTCGAGTGTCTCGCGCGCACGCACACCGAAGTCCTTGGGCTGCACACCCTGCCCGCGGGGACAGCGGGCCACCTGCTGTGGCTGGACTGCCGCGGACACGCGGCCGACCTCCGGCTGGTGCGCACGTGGGTCGAGTTGGGCGAGCCCTGCGACCAGTTGCGGATGATCGGCACGTACCCGGCCGCCGCGCCCACCGCGCGACCGACCGGATCCTGAGCCGAACGCACCCTGCCCTTTCCCCCTCCCCCGGCTGCTCGGGGCGCAGGGCATTCCCCCCACCCTCCATCTGGAGCTCTCATGACGACACTTGACGTCGATTCAGCGCGCCCGAGCGGCGCCGAACTCGTGCTGCGCGTTCTTCGGGACGAAGGCGTCGACCACGTCTTCGGCAACCCCGGGACCACCGAACTCCCCCTGATCCAGCAGCTGGCCGACCAGCACGACATCTCCTACGTCCTCGCGCTGCAAGAAGCCTCCGCGGTGGCCATGGCGGACGGCCATGCCCGCATCACCGGCCGTCCGTCCTTCGTCAATCTGCACGCCGCGGCCGGACTGGGCAACGGCATCGGCGCTCTGACCAATGCCGCGGCCGCCCGCGTACCGATGGTGGTCACCGCGGGCCAGCAGGATCTGCGCCACCTCATCCGCGACCCGGTGCTCGCGGGCGATCTGACCGGCATGGCCACGGCCACCGTCAAGTGGGCCCACGAGGTCAGCACCCGCGAGGAGCTCGGCGAAGTCCTGCGCCACGCCTTCCGCATCGCGCAAGCGCCCCCGGCCGGGCCCGCCTTCGTGTCGCTGCCGATGAACCTGCTGGACGAGGTCGGTCCGCCCCCGCCCCGCCGCACGACCATCCAGTACGCCGCCGCCGCGCCGACGGACGACCTCGCCAAACTGCTCAACGAAACCCCGGCCGACGACATCGCGCTGGTCTTCGGGGACGAGCTGGCGCGCCACGCCCCCGCCGAGGGGGTGGCCCTCGCCGAAGCCCTCGGCGTGCCGGTGTGGGGCTCCGGCTGGCCCGCCACCAACCCCTTCCCGACCGCGCACCCGCTGTGGCGCGGCTATCTGCCCACGCATCTGCCGGGCATCCGCGCCGCGCTCGCGCCGTTCCGGCTGGTGCTCGTCGCGGGATCCCGCACCTTCCCGCTCTACTACCCCTACGCCCCCGGCCCGCTGCTGGACGAGGACACCCACGTCGTCCAGATCACCGCCGACCCGGCAGGCCCCGGCCTCGACACCCCGGTCGACCGCGCTCTGCACGGACACCTCCGGCCCACGCTGCGCGCCCTGATCGCAGCGCTGCCCTCCCAGGACCACATCCGGGCAACGGCCCCCGCACCAACCTGCCCGAAGGACGGCTCACTTGACCTGGAGGCTCTGTCAGGAGCCCTGGCTGCCGCGCTTCCCGAGGACACCGTGGTCGTCGACGAGGCACCGCACGCCGCGCGCAGCATTCGCGCGGCCCTGCGCCTGGACGAGGCCAACCGGTACCAGTGGGTCTCGGGCGGCCTCGGCTGGGCCATGCCCGCCGCCGTCGGCGTCAGCCTGGCCCACCCGGGCGGACGAGTGCTGTGCACGATCGGCGACGGCGCGACGATGTACTGCCCACAATCCCTGTGGACCGCGGCGCACTTGGGGCTGCCGATCGGCTTCGTCGTCGCCAACAACCGCGAGTACCGCGTCCTGAAGGACAACTGGCACCACCGCGAACCGGGAGCCCGGCACCTCCTGGGAATGGACCTGACCCGGCCTGCGGTCGATTTCTGCGCGCTGGGGCAGTCCATGGGAGTCCCCTCCCGTCGCGTCACCACGAGTACGGAACTCGTGGAGGCCTTGCGGCACGGCTACCGCTCCGGTGCTCCCTTCCTCGTCGAGGCCGTCCTCGACGAGGCGGAGCCCGATGGATGAGCCCGGACGATCCGGGTCCTGCCGTACGCCGCCCCTATGGCCGTACGCCGCCTAGGGCCGTGCCTGACGCGCCGGTGAGGTCGCCGCCCCGGCCGACAGCGGTCTCTGCGCCAGCACACGACAGCGCGCCCCGGGCTCCGGAGGGTCGCGGATCAAAGGTCGACCACGGCGGGAACACCAGGTCCGGCCAGCGCTGTTGCACCGTCCGAGGGGCCGGCACTTTACGGGCGCGGACAGAATGACCCCACGGTCGTCCTGTCCGACAGGTGCCGGATCCCAGGATCGCGGTACGCCCGCCGCGCACCCGGACCAAGACGTACTTCCGCAGGAGGACCTTTCATGACCGACCGGCCTTTGACGCTCATGGCAGTGCACGCCCACCCCGACGACGAGGCCACCGGAACCGGAGGAGTCCTCGCGCGATACGCGGCGGAAGGAATCCGCACGGTTCTGGTGACGTGTACCGACGGCGGTTGCGGTGACGGGGCGGGAGGTGCCAAGCCGGGCGATCCCGGGCACGACCCGTCGGCCGTCGCCGTGATGCGTCGTCAGGAACTCGAGGCGAGCTGTGACGTCCTGAAGATCAGCGATCTGGAGATGCTGGACTACGCCGACTCCGGGATGATGGGCTGGCCGAGCAATGACGCCCCCGGTTCCTTCTGGCAGACCCCCGTGGAGAAGGGCGCCGCCCGGCTCGCGGACCTGATGCGGCACTACCGGCCCGATGTGGTCGTCACCTACGACGAGAACGGCTTCTACGGCCACCCCGACCACATCCAGGCCCACCGCATCACGATGGCGGCGCTGGAGATGACCGAGCTGACGCCGAAGGTGTACTGGACGACGATGCCGCGCTCGTCGATGCAGCGGTTCGGGGAGATCATGCGCGAGTTCCACGAGGACATGCCGGAACCGGATCCTGCCGAGACCGCCGCGATGGCCAAGATCGGTCTCCCCGACGACGAGGTCACGACGTGGGTGGACACCACCGCGTTCAGCGGCCAGAAGTTCGACGCACTGGCCGCGCACGCCAGCCAGGGCGAGAACATCTTCTTCCTCAGGATGGGCAAGGAGAGGTTCGGCGAGTTCATGGGCATGGAGACGTTCGTACGCGTCCAGGACACCACCGGCGCGCCCGTACCCGAGAACGACCTCTTCGCCGGACTGCGCTGATCACTCGGTACGACCAGAGCCAGGAGTGATCCCACGGGATCCGCCACGGCAGCCCGTGACCGGGGCGACCGGCCCTCGACGACGGCGTCGTCGGGGGCCGGCTCCATACCCTGCGGCAGGCCGGGTCCCATCCGGCTCAACGGCCCGGCCGCCGGGCGGTCGCAGGCCCTCCTGTCGGGATGCCACCCCATGTCGATTGCCGCTCAGCCCTTTCTCGCCACCGTCGGCGCACCGGGCCAATGTCGGCCATCTGGCGACCGCCCTACGGGACACAGAGCGGAAGAGTGCCGCATCGGGCCAGGTCAGAGCCCTCGCAGTGCGCGGCTCCACTCACGCCGGGCAGACGGCCCGCCCTGGCACGGATGAACCCCCGGGGGCCCCGCCCCGGTCAACACCAGTCACCCGTTTCCGGCCTCGCAGGCCGACCGACGGCCGGTCGGCATCTCGCCGGGCACACCATGGCTTGATTTGATTTAACATTCAACCTATTTCAGGCGCATGCTGGTCGGAGCGTCGGCGACCACCCAGGTACCCGACCCAACACCCCTTCTGACCAACGGAGATGACCCGAGATGAGCCAGACCCTGCCGCTCCGCCTCCACCACCACGCCTGGATCACCGACGACCAGGAAGCCAACCGGCGCTTCTACGAGGACGTGATCGGCCTGCCCCTGGTGGCCACGTGGACCGAGCGAGAGGTGCTGTCCGGGACCGAACGCGTCTACAGCCACACCCTCTACGGCCTGGCCGACGGCAGCGCACTCGCCTTCTTCCAGTTCGCCGACCCCAAGGACCAGGCGGAGTTCAAGACCGACATCAATTCCACCCCCATACGCCACGTCGCCTTCAAGATCGATGCGGCGGCCCAGGAAGCCATGCGCGAGCGCATCACCACGGCCGGCCGTGCGGAGACGAACGCCCACGTGATCGACCACGGGTACTGCGTCTCGCTGTATGTCACGGACCCCAACGGGCTGATACTGGAGTTCGCCGTCGACCACCCCGACGTGGAGAAGATCGACGACGAGCGGCGCGCCACGGCACACGCCGACCTCGCCCGCTGGCTCGCCGGCGACCACACCAGCAACAACCAGTGGCGCTGACACCTGGCGCCGAACCGAAGCGATCGCAGGCGCTCGCCTCCGCGGCACCGTCAGATTCCCTCCCGCCCCCGGCCCGTGAAGAACGCGAGCATCTCCTGGGGCGTGGGATCGTGGGCGACCGCGGCGGCGGCCTCGGCCCCGCGGGGGAACAGGCCTCGTTCGTACGCGGCGAGCGCGGTCTCGATGTCGTCGGGGTGCGCGGCGATGGCCTTTCCGAGCTCGGCGCCGTCCTGCATCGCGAGGCCCGCGCCTTCGCCGTTGGGTGTCGAGAGATGGGCGGCGTCGCCCAGCAGGGTCACGCCCGGCACCCGGTTCCAGCGGTGCCTGACCGGCAGGGCATGGAGGGGACGGAAGACCGGCGTGCTCCGGTCGGCGGTGATCAGTGCCGTCAGTTCCGGCGCCCAGCCGGCGTACTCCTCCGCGATCCGCGCGGTGGACGCGGCGCCATCGGTGAAGTCGATGGTGTCGAACCAGTCCAGCGGCTTGGTGAGCGTGATGTACGCGTGAAGGGTCCCGCCCCGTTCCCGGTGCACCACGAACCACTTGCCGTCGGCGTCCGGGTCGAGCGCGACGAGTGTCCCGCCGCCGACCGCCTTCGCGGTGGCCGGGTGGTGGGTGTCGGCATCGTGCAGGTGGGTCTCGACGAAGGACCGGCCGACGTATGCGGGTGTGGCATCGGAAAGCAGCGGCCGTACGCGTGACCATGCGCCGTCCGCGCCGACCAGCAGGCTCGTGACGACGGTTGCGCCGCCTTCGAAGGTCACCTCGTGGCGACCCTCGGTGATGGCACGGACTCCAGTGACCTTGTGGCCCCATCGGACGGTTCCGACGGGGAGCGAGTCGAGCAGGATCCGGCGCAGCTCGCCGCGCTGCACCTCCGGGCTCGCGCCCGTGCCGTCGTCCGGCTTGTCGAACAGGACGGTTCCGTCGCGGCCGACCAGACGTATCGCTTGTCGGCCCTCCAGGATGAGGCCGCGGAACTCGTCCATCAGACCGGCTGCGTCGAGGGCGAGTTGGCCGTTGCGCTCGTGGATGTCGAGCATCCCGCCCTGCGAACGCGCCGCCGCGGACGGCTCCGCCTCGTAGACCGTGGCCGGGATGCCGTGGAGGTGCAGGACGCGGGCCAGGACGAGACCGCCGAGTCCGGCGCCGATGATCGTGACAGGTGTGTGCATGAGGCTCCTTGGGTGTCTCGGTGTGCCGCATACCTGCCGGGCGGGTGGACCGCCCGGCAGGCAGCGGCACTGGAAGCGCAGACGGACGGAAGGACGAAAGGGCGGAAGGGTGGAAGGGCGGACAGCGGGACGGGAGGGCTGAACAACGGCTGCCCGCCGGGCCGTTCGCCCCGGCAGCACCCGCCGGCACGCGCTGACACCCGCTGGCACGCGCCAAGGCCCGTCGACACCCGCCGGCACTCGCCCCGACCCCCGCCCCGACAACTACGCCTCAGACCGCTATGACCCGGCGCCCGCGCGTATGTCCGGCCTGGCTGTCGGCGTGCGCGGCCGCCGCCTCGACGAGCGCGTACGTCTTCTCGACCGGAATGTGGAGCTTTCCTCGCGCGATGAGGTCGGCGGCCACGGTGAGGGCGGCCGGCACGTTCCCGGTCACGCCGGAGAACCGGACCCCGAGATCCGGTGCGCCGAGGTCGGCGATGGAGATGACCTTCTGCGCGTCCCCGGTCAGTTCGACGAGCTCGCGGATCACGCCCGAGCCCGCCAGGTCGAGCGCCGCGTCGACCGGGCCGAGCCGCCGCACCCGGTCCGTCCACCCCTCGCCGTACGTCGTGGTGAGGGCGCCCAGGCTCCGCAGGTAGTCCTGGTTCGCGGCCCCGGCCGTGCCGATCACGGTGATGCCGCGGTCCCGGGCGATCTGCAGCGCCGCCGATCCGACTCCCCCGGAGGCGCCGCTGACCAGCAGCGTCTGCCCTGGCCGCACGCCGACCTCGCGGAGGATGCGCAGCGCGGTCTCCACCACGGAGGGGTACCCGGCCGCCTCCTCGAAGGTCAGGCCCTCGGGCATCGGCACCCATGCCGACAGCACGGCGAACTCGGCGTAGGTGTTCACACCTCGCCCGAACACATGGTCGCCGACCGCCACCCCGTCGACACCCGCGCCGACCTCGTCCACGACTCCGGAGGCGTCCTGCCCCACTCCGGCAGGCAAGGCGATCGGGCGGACCTTCTGGAACTGGCCTTCCCGGATCCGCCAGTCGACCGGGTTCACGCCCGCCGCCCGTACGGCGACGCGTATCTGGCCGGGGCCCACGTGGGGCTCCTCGGCGTCGGTGAGGTGCAGGACATCCGGACCGCCGAACTCGGCGAAGCTCACTCTCTTCATGCCGCCGACCGTAACACTAACGGTTAGTGTTTTAGAACCGTTAGGGTTTCGAAACCGTTAGCGATGTGCACCTGATAGCGTCAGGACATGACCACGCCGACCGGGCGCCGTGAGCGCAAGAAGGCCGCGACCCGCCAGAAGATCGCCGACACCGCGCTACGGCTCTTCCTGGAACGCGGGTACGACGCGGTGGGCATCCGAGACGTCGCCGCCGAGGCCGACGTGGCCGTCACCACGCTCTTCTCCCACTTCGCCTCGAAGGAGGCCCTGGTCTTCGAGCAGGACCAGGACTTCGAGCAGCGCCTCGTCCAGGCGGTCACCGGCCGGGCCCCGCACGAGCCGCTCGTCCCCGCGCTGCGCGATCAGATCCGGGCCATGGTCCGGCACTGCACGGCCGACGGCTCGGCCCCGGTCTACCGCATGATCGACGAGTCACGCGCCCTGCGGGAGTACGAGGAGTCGATGCGGCTGCGCCACGCGGAGTCGCTGGCCACGGCCCTCGTCGCCGATCCCGACCTGCCGCAGAGCGCGACGGCCTGCCGGACGATCGCGAGGTTCGTCATCGACGCCTATGCGCTGGCCCGCGAGGCGGCCGACCCGCAGGCCGCCGTGGACGAGATCTTCCAGATGGTCGAGGCCGCCTGGGAAGTCGCCTGATCTGGCGCGAGCGGTCGCGGGGGGACACGGTCACGTCCGACGCTGCGTGAGACTTTCGGACTGATCCCTTGCCGACAGCGGATGACCGCCGCCCGATTCGGATGAGCCGGAGCCCCTACGCGCCCTACGGTTTCGAAGAAATCGGCGCTTTGGAGGCGTACATGGGCAGGTGTCGCGGTGCACGGACGGCCGTGATCGTGGGTGCGGGCGTGGCCGGACTGACAGCGGCCACCGCCCTGGCGCGCGACGGATGGCACGTCGAGATCGCCGAGATCGGCCCGCCGGAGGCACCTTCCGGGTGGGGCTTGTGCCTGACCGGTCCTTCGCTGCGCGCGCTGGACCGGCTGGGACTTGCGGACACGTGTCTGGCCGAGGGCTACGGGATGAGCACGATCACGCACATGGACGTGGCGGGCGAGTCGGCGGGCGAGGTCGAGTTGCCGCGCCTGATCGGTGCGCGGCGACCGGCGATGGCCGGCATCGCGCGTCCCGTACTGCACCGCGTCCTGCGCGCGGAAGCCGAGCGGTGCGGTGCAGTGATACACCACGGAGTGACCGTTGTCGCGGTGGACCAGGAGAGGGAGTCGGTCCGCGTGCGGTTGTCGGACGGGTCGGTGCGGAGGGTCGCCCTGCTGGTGGGCGCGGACGGGATCCGCTCGTCGGTGCGGGGCCTGCTGGGGCTTGAGGCCCCGCTCGCCTTTCACGGCCAGATGGTCTGGCGTGCCCTGGTGCCCCGCCCGGCGTGGGCCACCGGGATCCACCAGTTCGCCGGGACCGCCGACACGGCCGGCCTCGTACCCCTCTCGGACAGGCAGGCATACGTGTTCCTGACGGAGAACGGAGTGGAGCCGAGCGTCCTGCCCGACGCCGAACTCGCCCCGCGTCTGCGGCACCTGCTCGAGCCCTTCCCGGGCCGGGTGGAGGAGATCCGCTCCCTGGTGCGCGCGTCGGAATCGGTGGTACGCCGCCCGGTGTTCACGGCGCTCCTGGAGGGCGCCTGGAACCGGGGCAACGGCGTGGTCATCGGTGACGCCGCGCATGCGCCCGCACCGCAGATGGCCAGTGGAGCCGCCCTGGCCGTCGAGGACGGGCTGGTGCTGGCCCAGGAACTCGCGCGGCACGGGTCTGTCGGCGCGGGGCTCGACGCGTTCGTCGACCGGCGAACGCGTCGGTGCCGATCGCTCGTGGAGACCTCGGTGTCGATCGTCGGCCTGGAGCAGGCGCGGCGACACCAGGAGGCGTATCCACTGGCCGACTCCTGCCACCGGCTCATGGCCGAGCCCGCGTAGTCGTCCGGCGCGAAGGGCGCCTCCGCGGCTCGCGGGACTGGGTCGGTACGACCGGATCCGTACAACGGGATCGGTACGACCCGATCGGTACGACCCGATCAGTGCGGCTGGATCCGTACGTCCGCGACGGAACCCGGCGACCGGCAAGCCGACAATGGGCGCCCGCCGACTCAGGCCTCAGGACTGAGGACTCAGAGCTCAGGCCTCAGGACCCAGGGAGGTACCCCACCACCGTGCCGACGCCGCTGCGCAACCACCTCATCACCAGCTCCCGGAACCCCGCCGACCTGCTCAACGCCGCCACCCGCCTGTTCGGCGGTTCGATCGCCACCTCGCCCCTGGGCGAGCTGTGCGGCGGCGTTCACGAACTGCGGGGCGTCGCCGCGCACGACTTCGCGGTGGGCTGCTTCGCCTCGCCGCTCGACGTGCGCGTCGCCTCGGCCGAGGGCCGTCACCGCGGCTCCTACTTCGTCAACATCGGTGTCTCCGGCGCCCTCTCGGCATCGTGCGGCGGACTGCGGGCGACCCTCGACGAGGCGACGGCGGGAGTCGCCAACCCCGGGGACACCCAGGAGCTGCGGCCCCTGCGCGGCAGGAGCACGCGGTTCCTGGGCCTGCGGATCGATGCCGCCCTGGTCGACCAGGAGTTCGCCGCGCTGACCGGGCGTCCGCCGGTGTCCACCGTGCGCTTCGACTTCGCCCTCGACCTGGCCGAGCCCAAGGGCAGAGCGGTACGGCTACTGGTCCACTCCCTCCTTGAACAACTGGACTCCGAAGACCCTCTGTTCCAGCGCGCGGAGATGCAGCGCAGCCAGCTGCGTTGCCTGGTCACCGCCCTGCTCCTGGCCCAACCGCACTCGCACACCGGCGAGTTGCGCGACGGTCCGCGCACCGGCCACCCGCGCCCCTTGCGGGCGGCCCTCGCGTTCATCGAAGCGAACCTCGCCGAGCGCATCGGCCTCGACGCCATCGCCGAGGCCGCGGGTTGCAGCCCGCGGACCCTCAGTTCCGCATTCCGCGACCGGCTCGGCCTCTCGCCCCTGTCCTACGTACGCAACCTGCGGCTCGACCGGATTCGTGAGGACATCCTCGCTTCCACCGACCCCGTCGGCACCATCGCCTACCGATGGGGTGTCTCGCACCTCGGCCGCTTCGCCAGCGAGTACCGCGACCGCTTCGCCGAACTGCCCTCCGCCACGGCGGCCCGTAGGTGACCCGGTCGCGCCCGATCAGACATCCCCCTTCAGGCTGAGGAGCCCGCCACCCTGCACAAGTACGACGTCACCGTGCGGACACCGGCTCCGTGCGATGCGTGCCGAACGCCCCGGACCCCGATCGGTCCGTGGCCTTTCCACTGGGGTTCTACTGGGGTTCCACTGGGGTCAAGCCGAAGCAAAATCTCGCCGGGTTGGTCCAGTCCATTGCGGGCGCGGGAGCGTGGCGGAGTGTCCGGCGCCGCCGAATTGGTACGGTCCAGGGCCCTTGCGTCCGCGTTGACATGCCCACGGAGGGTGGTTCTCTAAGAGGTCTGTACCGCAGGAAGCGCGTCCGACCCCCGTCCCATCGGACCGTTCCCGCATCCACCGCCGCCCTCGTACACCGCCGGCGGCGGCGGACACACGGACGCGAACCGAAGGAGTGCCTCCCGACCAGCCCGAACGCCCCGGCCTCGGCAGGCCCGGCACGGACGGACGCCTCACCTCCCCCAAGGAGAGCCGTGTCCCCACTCAGATCCGCAGCCAGACCTCGCGAGGTCCTGGCCTCACCCCGACGCCTCATCGCCGTCCTCGCCGTGCTCGCACTCGCGCTGGCCGGACTCACCTCGCTCGCCGCCCCCGCCCACGCGGCCGCCAAGCTCACCGCCACCTTCGTCAGCGAGGGCAGCGGCACGTCCTGGAGCGGCAAGTTCATCGTGAAGAACAGCGGTGACACCGCCGTCGACACCTGGTCCCTGGAGTTCGACCTGCCCGACGGCGTCACCATCAGCGATCACACCCACGGCACCGCCGAGGTCAAGGGCAGGCACGTGGTCGTGACGCCCGCGTACTACAACGCCCGCGTCCCGGCGGGCCGTGATACCGAACCGTACAGCTACAGCTTCCGAGGCAGCGGCCAGCTCAAGCCGCCCACCGGCTGCCTCATCAACGGCGACAAGTGCGACGGCACCGCGGCGGTGCCCCCGAAGGCCCCCACCGGCCTCAGTGTCGCCGACGCCACCGCCCGTACGGTCAGCCTCAAGTGGACGGCGGCCGTACAGGGCGACTTCCCCGTCACCTCGTACGAGGTGCTGCGCGGGACCACCGTCGTGGCGGCCAGCGCCACCACCCAGGCCACGGTGCGCGGCCTGGAACCGGCGACCGCCTACCAGTTCAGCGTCCGGGCCAAGGACTCGCGCGGCAACACCGGCGAGGCCGGCCCTCCCGTCAGCGCGACCACCGTGGACCCGGCGACCGACACCGTGCCGCCCACCGCGCCCCGCAACCTCCGTACCGGCGAAGTCACTTCGAGCACCGTGAAGCTCGCATGGGACGCGGCCACCGACAACCAGCGCGTCGCCGCGTACGACGTCTACCGCGGCACGACCCTCGTGGAGAGCCTGCCCGCCGACACCCTCACCAGCACGGTGACCGGACTCGCGCCCGACACGGAGTACTCCTTCACCGTCAAGGCGCGGGACGCGGCCGACAACGCGTCCCCCGCGAGCAACACCCTGTCCGTCACCACCAAGGAGGCCGTCGGACAGGGCGGTTACGCCAAGGTCGGCTACTTCGTGCAGTGGGGCATCTACGGCCGGCAGTACTTCGTACGGGACCTGGAGACGTCCGGCGCCGCGGCGAAACTCGACGTCATCAACTACGCCTTCGCCAACATCGACCCCAAGAACCTGACCTGCCTCAACGGTGTCACCAAGGGCACCACGCAGAACCCGCAGGACCCCAACCAGGGCGACGGGGCCGGGGACGCCGAGGCCGACTACGGCCGGGCCTTCCCCGCCGGGCAGTCCGTCGACGGCGTCGCGGACGACGGCTGGGGCAAGCTGCGCGGCAACTTCAACCAGCTGAAGAAGCTCAAGGCCAAGCACCCGCAGCTCAAGGTGCTCGTCTCGCTCGGCGGCTGGACGTACTCCAAGTACTTCTCCGATGTCGCCAAGACGGACGAGTCGCGGAAGAAGTTCGTCAAGTCCTGCATCGACATGTACATCAAGGGCAATCTGCCCGCGTACAACGGCGCTGGCGGTGACGGCGTCGCCGCCGGCATCTTCGACGGCTTCGACCTGGACTGGGAGTGGCCCGGCTCGCCGGACGGACACCCCGGCAACCACTGGAGCACGGACGACAAGGCCAACAACACCGCGCTGATCGCCGAGTTCCGCAAGCAGCTCGACGCGCTCGGCGGCAGCCACCGCCTGCTCACCGCGTTCACCCCGGCCGACGCCAAGAAGATCAACGACGGCTGGGACCTCAAGGAGGTCTTCAAGTACCTGGACTTCGGCAACGTCCAGGGATACGACTTCCACGGCGCGGGCAGCGACAACTCCTGGGAACCCAACCGCACCGGCCACCAGGCCAACCTGTACAAGGACGCGCAGAGCCCGTACGCCAGTGACTTCAGCATCGACGACGCCGTGAAGGCGTACACCGATCAGGGCATCAAGCCGCGCAAGCTGACCATCGGCTTCCCGTTCTACGGGCGCGGCTGGCAGCAGGTCGCCGACGGCGGCGCGCACGGCGAATGGCAGAGCGCGAACGGCGCCGCGCCGGGCCAGTTCCAGGAGGAGGCGGGCACCCGCGGCTACGACAACCTCGTCGCCGCCTTCCCGAACCTGACCGTCTACCACGACGAGCAGTCCATCTCCACCTACGGCTACACCGGAGCGAACGGCCAGTGGTGGTCCTTCGACGACCCCTGGTCCATCGAGAAGAAGACCCAGTACATCAAGTCCAAGGGCCTGCTCGGCGGCATGATCTGGGAGATGTCCGGAGACACGTCGAACAACCTCCTGTTCAACACGCTGGACCGCGGCCTGAAGTAGCCGCATCCATCGGGGCCGCGTCGGAGTCCCCCTCCGAGGCGGCCCTTCCGCTGCCGTCAGGTGCAGCCAGGTTGTCCTCGACCACCACCTCCAGGCAGCCGTGGTCGCGGAACGGCGCGCCGCCCGACAGGACGACGGTGGACCTGGGCGGCGGCACCGCGGTCGTCCGTCTTTCGCAGGGGTGGACCACCGGCGCGCTCTGATCGCCGACGGTCGTCGCTCCGCCTACTCTGGGGCCTTGTGGCACGTACGACTGGGCTCTTCACCGGCAAGGACAGGTCCGCTCGGCTGCGTTTCGACGGCTGGATCGTGGGCCTCGGGACGTCCTCCGGCACACGGATCGTGCTCGGGCACTGGCAGCGTTCACCCTTCGGGGCGTTCAGTGACCTCATGGTCGAACGGCCGGACGGCGAGCGGCTGTTGCTGGCTCCCACGCAGGGGATCGCCGACTTCATCCGCCGCACGTACATGTTCGACGCGGTCCGTGTCCTGCCGGTCGGCGTCCGCGTCGCGGACGTCACATGGACGGTCGCGGCGGGACCGCTCGACCTGCGTTTCACCACCGGCCGACGCGGGCCTCTGGGGCTGCTGCTGCGGGCCGTGCCCGGTCCGCTCGCCGGTCGTCC
Organism: Streptomyces sp. NPDC052114; assembly: GCF_040680155.1. Lineage (NCBI taxonomy): Bacteria > Bacillati > Actinomycetota > Actinomycetes > Kitasatosporales > Streptomycetaceae > Streptomyces > Streptomyces sp. NPDC052114. The sequence continues at coordinate 75,548 of NZ_JBFAWC010000014.1, forward strand.
GGCGTGGAGCGCGCTGACCGATGTGCCCGCCCGCGTACTGCTGGCAGGCGTACGTACCCGTGGCACCGCCGGTCAAGGCCGCCGTGAGTGGTACGGCGCGAAGGACCTGCTACCGGTCTCCGCTCTGGAGGCGGTCTTCGAGGGCGAGGACCTCGGCTCCCTCGCACCGGTCGAACCGGCCGTCCGCTTCGGGTTCGGCTCCGTGCCGCGCGCTCCCGCCGCCACCCGGATCACCACGACCGTGGCACTCGGCGAGAATGAGGACCCTGTCGCTCTGTCCGGAGACTAGGGAGCCGCCCACGTGGGATACACGGAACAGGCCGAATGGCACGACCACTACGCCGACGGCAAGAAATTCCGGCCCCTGACCGAGGACGAACGCGCCGCGCTGGATGCCCAGTTGCGCCCGAAGCGGCCCGCTGTCGCCCTGGACGTGGGCTGCGGCCTGGGCGAACTGGCCCGCCATCTGCACGAGATGGGGTACGCGGTCGACGCCGTCGACTACGCGGATTCGGCCATCGACATCGCCGCCGCTCAGACCCCGCCAGGAGCGGACCTGCGCTTCCTGCGCCACGACATCGAACACGACAGCCTCGCCGACCTGCCCCACGCCACGTACGACCTGATCACCTTCCGTCTCAGCTACGCCTTCCTCGCCAACCGCACCTGGCTGCTGAACCGCCTGCGCGAACTTCTGCGCCCCGGCGGCACAGTCTGCGTCATCACCCCGCTCGCGAGCGCCCTCCCCGCCGACCGTCGCGACATCGCCCTCGACGAAGAGGAGATCGCTCTGCTCACCGCCGGCTGGGGCACCGCCGATCGGGTCGACGTCGACGGCATGGCCGTACTGACGCTCCGGGAGCCCTCCCCCGCCCCCGTGTCCTTCGCCGACCGGGGGCGGCCCACGCCACAGGGACTCATCGGCGCGGGTGTCGTGGTCACCGACGAGCACGGCCGCGTACTGCTGGGGCGTTCCGTGCACGGGGTGTGGGAGCTGCCCGGCGGCAAGCCCGACCCGGGCGAGTCCTTCGAGCAGGCAGCCGTACGCGAACTGGCCGAGGAGACCGGGCTGGCGGCCTCGGCGGACGACGCCCAGGTGCTCGCCGTCCTGATGGACACCACCCACGGCGTCCTGCGCCTGACCGCCGCCGTCCGCGTCACCGGACACCGGGGCACCCCCACCGTGACGGAGCCCCACCTGATCCACCGCTGGGAATGGCACCGTCCCGCCGACCTCCCCGCCCTCGCCGGCGCTCTGTTCACACCCTCCGCCCACGTCCTGGACACCGCGTGTCCCGGTCTCCTGAAGGGCCTCCCACCCGTGCACCGCACGCTCGCCCGCCCGGCATCCTCGCCCGAAGTCCGGCCGTCCTCATCCGAACCCCGGCCCTGACCCGCCCGGAACTCCGAGCGGGCCGACGAGAGCAGGGTCAGCTCGCCCCGCCCTGCCCCGCGCTGCCGATCGGGCCGACCTTCACCGGGGAGCCCGCACCGTCCGTGACGGGCAGGGTGTCCTCGCCCGGCCATTCGAGACTGAACGACTTCGTCTCGCCCGGCGGGGTCACCACGAGCCCGGTGACGCTGACCCCGGAGCCACCCGAGTCGTTCATCGGGTAGGTGATGCCGAACGACACCGCCTCCCCGTCCTTGAGGACCATCTGCTCGGCCGGCGCACCGCTGCGCTTCGCGGACAGATCCCCCTCGCTGGTCTTCAGGTCGACGCCCGCGAACCCCGACATCGTGCAGTCCCGGCCCCCGCCGTTCTTCATCGTCACCGCGACGGAGGCCTCGGGGTCGCCGTCGATCGTGCTGTCCGACGCCGTGATGTCCAGAGCGTCCGTACGGCACTTGCCCATCTTGCCGGTCGCGTCAGAACCGCTCCCGGCGCTCGTGCCCTGCCCCCCGGAGTCCTTGTCCCCGCCCTGCTCCGAACCGCCCGAGCCGGAACCCCCGCCCGACTCCGAACCACCGCCCGAAGAGGATCCGCTGGACGCGGCCGAAGGGGCGCCCTGTGCCGTGCCGTCGTCGTCGTTGCAGGCCGTCAGGGCCAGAGCGGCGACCAGCGTGAGGCCGGCGGCCGTCGAGCGGAGAGCGGTGCGCTTGAACTTCATGGGTTCCCTCTGCATTGCGTGTGCGTGCCGGACGGCACGCGAGAGAGATGAGAACCAGCCGCAGGACCACTTGCAAAGATCTCGCGGGCAACTCGGGACGGTGGAACGCTCACATCGCCTCTGACCTGCTGAAACACGTATCCCCTGGAACGCCCGTCTGGGACGGGCGCTCAGTGGCCGCGGTCGCTCAGGGAACTCGGAGGACTCGGAGAGCTCAGGGAATTCAGGGACTCAGGTCACGCAGACGATGCGGGTCGGGGAGACCGAGCGGAACCGGCCATGTAGTTCGTCGCCAGCGCGGTGAGCTCCTCGACCAGTTCCTCGCGCCGAATGGCGGGCCGTTCGAGGACCCAGCGGACGCTGAGCGCCTCCATCGCGGCGACCAGCACCCAGGACCGGGTCGCCCCGCTCCGCTCCCCCGGCGCGCGCCCCGCGAGGTAGGCCGAGCCCAGGTCCTGGATGCGGCGCCGCAGAGCGTGCAGATGGACCTCGCTGTACCGGGGCGGGACCTCCTCGGTCACAACGCGAAGCAGTTGCGAGTCGTGTTCGAGCGCGGACAGCAGCGCTTCCACCGCGTTGGGGATCAGCCGCTCGGGCGGCTCGGTGAGCCGGTCGGCCAGCGCGGCCGTCACCCGGTCGCCCGTCTCCGCCCAGTACCGCTCCATGAGGACGGCGAGCAGTTCGTCCTTGTTGGAAAAGTACTGGTAGAGGGAGCCGGGGCTGATGCCCGCCTCGTCCGCGACCCGCGTGGTCACGAAGCGCGCGTAGCCGTCGCGGGCCAGTACCGACCGCCCTGCCGCGACGATCCGCTCCACCATCTGCCGGGACCGCTCCTGCCGGGGCTGCTTCCGCATGACGCGAATTGTATGCGAGTAAATGTTCGCGTTACAAAGGAATGCATGACGCAGAGAGGCGAGGTCCGTGGCACCGCGCGATTTCCCCGTCGCTTCCGGGAGGCCGAGGAGCGCGGCCGCAGGATCGCCCGCGGGCTGTTCCTCCTCGCCGACGTCGACAAGGACGTCGACGAGGCGCTGATGGAACGGGTGGGGGACGCTCTCCTCCAGCGCGACGAACTGGGCGCCGCCCTCGCCGAGGCGATGCGACGGCCGGCCGGCGATCCGGGCCGGGTCACGCACGCGCAGATCGGCGAGGCGCTGCGCGCGGCCCCCGACGTACCGCGCGATCTGCCGCCCGCGCTGCGGGCGTTCTGCGATCACGCGACGACCGTGCCCGACTGGGTGGACTGGGAGCGGATCGAGCGCGGCGGCGCGGCGTACCGCTATCTGGGCCGCAACAGCGGCGACGTGCTGACCCTGCTGTCCCTGATCGGCGGCTACCGCTTCGGTGGGCCGGCCGATCTCCTGGTGCTGACCGGCGGGTTGACGGGCGGGACGACCCTGCGGCGTCTCGGCGAGACGACCAAGTGGACGCATGCCGTCACCCGGGCCGGAGGGTTGCGTCCCGGCGCCGAGGGCTGGCGCCTCACGGTCCATGTGCGCGCCATGCACGCCCTGGTCAACGCCCGCTTCGAACCGCGCTGGGACACGGAGCGCTGGGGCCTTCCCGTCAATCAGGCCGGCACGCTCGGGCTCTTCGACGCGACCGTCATCGTCGGCTGTCTCGGGCTCGGGGTACGGCTGACCCGCGGGCAGCGGGACGACCTCATGCACCTGTGGCGGTACGTGGGTTGGCTGATGGGCGTCGCGCCGGAGTGGCTGACCGACGTCGAGAGCGTCCGGCACCGCTGGAACCACCACATCCTGCTGGCCGCCGCCGGGCAGACCCAGGCCGGCCGGGATCTGGCCCGGCTGACCCTCGACGCGCAGGCCGAGCGTGGCTTCGGGCACCGCGGTCCCGCCGTCGAGCGCCTCCACCAACGCTATGAGCGGGCCCGTCAGGCGAGCCTCCTCACCGCTTTCATGGGCAAGGACGGCATGCGCGACCTGGGGCTTCGCCTCCGGTTTCCCTGGGGCCTGCTGCTCGCGCTGGCGGGCAATACCGTGCGGTACCGGGTGTTCGGTGTACTGCCCGGCGGCCGGAGGCGGCTCGAAGCGCGCGGCGCGCGGGTGCAGGACCGGCAGCTGGCCTCGATGTTCCACGACGGCCCCGCCGCCGTGGCCCACCTGCCGGAGGCGAAGCGTGAGGCCACTGCCTGAGGGCACACGTGTGCTTCACGCCTCGTGAAGGTGTGCCCCCGGAGTCCGGGCTACAGCCCCATGTCGAGCGCCAGGCACGAGTAGTACTTCCACGAGCGTTCCGAGTCGTACGAACCCTTCTCCCCGCCGCCGTGTCCGGCCTCCACCTCTTCGGTCATGTCCTCGAAGCGGATGCGCTCGGGGAGGCTGCCGAAACGCTCCCTGCGCGTCGCCGCCGCGGCGGACTCGCCCGCAACTTCCCTGCTCATGAACCGAGTTCCCTCTTCATGGCCACTCTCCTCCTCCTCGCTGCGTCACCGATCGCGGGCGATGCCTCCATCGCTGCCGCCGACGGATATCAGCACACACCCTGCATGCGTCACCTGTCAAGATGGTGACGCGCCTGAGTCGCGGACATCCGGAGGGGGACATCAGGCCACACCCCTCACCCGCCCTCACATGTGACTGGATCCCCTCTCGTGAACACGTGATTGAACCTGCAAGAGTTCGCCTCCGGCCGCGCTCGCCCGAACGCGTCGCGCCGACATGTCGAGTGTTCTCCTCGCACGCGAAAGGAAGTCCGCATGTTCACCCCCAGAGCAAAGCTCGGCGCCTCCACCGCCGCCGCCGCAACGATGGCCCTCGCCCTGATGGGCCTCGGGGCAGGAACCGCGAACGCCACCGGCTGGCCTCCGTTGCAGGAAGGGGCGTATCTCTACTCCGGCACCCAGGGCACGGGGACGGCGACGACGGTCGACCTCGGCGACTTCGGCACGTGCCACACATTGCCGACGCCGGCCCGTTCCCTCCAGATCGCCAACGGCTCCGCGTCCGTGGTGGTGTACCCCGGAGCGGGCTGCACCGGCGCCTCCCCGTGGGCGAGCGGATCACTCACCCAGTCCAACCTGCCGTACGCGGCCCTGAGCTACCGCGTGGTCCCGGCGTAGCGGCAACGCCCGCGCGAAACACCCCGGCCGAGTGACCGAGAACCGCCCGCACCACAAGCCGTCACCCGTTTGACGGGTGACGGCCCGTGTGCCAAAGTCGCTGCGCCGACGCCGCCTCGCCCACGCACAGCCGACGCGAGCGGCTGCTTCCCGGCACGGCCGGATGACCGGACACGTTCGACGGAGGGTTTCCCATGATCGACAGGCGTACGTTCAGCAAGGCCGCGAGCCTCGGCACCGGCGCGGCGGCCATCTCACTCTCCGGCCCGCACGGCCGGGCATCCGCCGCGACGGCCTCGTCCCGACCGGGCGGCGCCTCCGGCGGCACCGCCCGGACCGTGCCGGTCGTCGCCCCCGGCACCCACACCGCGTTCCGCGACCTGAAGCGAGTCAAGGCCGGTTCCCTCAGCGTCAGTTACGCCGAGCTCGGACCCGCCCACGGCCCCGTCGTCCTGTGCCTGCACGGCTGGCCGTACGACATCCACAGCTTCGTCGACGTCGCCCCGCTCCTCGCCGACCTCGGCTACCGCGTGATCGTCCCCTACCTGCGCGGGCACGGCGGCACCCGGTTCCTTTCCGGTCGCACCCCGCGCAGCGCCGAGCAGTCCGCCGTCGCCCTCGACATCATCGCCCTGATGGACGCACTCAAGATCGACAAGGCGGTGCTCGCCGGTTTCGACTGGGGGTCGCGCACCGCCGACATCATCGCCGCCCTGTGGCCCGAGCGCGTCAAGGCCCTTGTCTCCGCAAGCGGTTACCTCATCACCGATCTCAAGGCACAGTTGGAGCCGGCCGCCCCTGCCGTGGAACACAACTGGTGGTACCAGTGGTACTTCGCCACCGAGCGCGGCAAGAAGACCATGGAGAACGTGGACGACCGCATCGCCCTGTGCCGCTATGTGTGGACCCTCGTCTCGCCCGACTGGGATTTCGACGACGCCACGTTCGAGCGCACAGCCCAGGCCTTCCGCAATCCGGACTACGCGGCCATCGTGCTGTTCAACTACCGCTGGCGCATCGGCCTCGTCGAGGGCGAGCCCCGCTACGACCGGTACGAGAAGCGGCTCGCCGCGCAGCCCTCCATCCACGTCCCCACCGTCACCATCGACGCGGCGCTCGACCCCTTCACACCCCCCGGCGACGGCTCGGCCTACCGCCATCACTTCACCGGGCGCTACGACCACCGCACCATCGCCGACGTCGGCCACAACCTCCCGCAGGAAGCGCCCACAGCTTTCGCACAGGCGGTCGTCGACGCCGACCACCTCTGATCGCCGCCTAGTAGGTGGTCACCAGCGGTTTCGTCTCGTCGACGACATACGTGGAGAGCATCATCGTCGTCACCTTGCCGACATTGACGGCGTTGTGGACGACGCCTTCCGGGATGAAGAACGGGTCGCCCGTGCGCAGCCGCAGGGGCGGCCTGTCGTCGAACCGCATCAGGACGTCGCCCTCGATGATGTAGCCGACCTCGACGCCGGGATGGCTGTGCCGTCCCGACTCCTTGTGCCGCGGGATCCGCACGAGTGTCTGTACGGCTTCCCATCCCTCGGCGGGCGAGGGGTGCTCCTGGAGGAGCGTGCGCGTGACGCCGTCGGTCGGGCCGGGGGCGCCCGCGGGCGGCACGACAGGCTGCGCGGCCTCTGCGCTGGTGGACAGCGCGGCCGCGCCGAGCGCACCGGCCGCCGCGGCGCCGCTCGTACGCAGGAGAAGACGTCGGTTGATCATCATGAACCTCGATTCGGCGAACATTCGGAAAGCCCGGTCAGGGCCAGGGCAGGGAGGTGTCACGGAACGCGGCACGAGCGCACGCGTCGGAGCCGAGGAGTGATCCCGACAGCGACACCGGTTCAACAGGTGACGATGCTGGCACGGGTCGATTCGGATCGTCAACGGGCATCAGGTATGAGTGGGGCCGGTTTCGGTCAAAGCTCGGTGCATGACAGGCAGCAGGCAGTAGGTGGCAGGTGGCAGGTCACATGTCGATGCACACATATGTGGGAAGCGCTGCGCACGGGAGGCGCCAGGCGCGGGGAACTCTCGGCACGGGGAACTCTCGGCACGGGAGGCACCCGGCACGGGAGGCGCTCGGCGCGGGAAATACTTCGGCGCCGCGACCGGCGGCTGCTACGCTGCGAATGACCTTGACCGCTTGACCGCCTGATCGAGGAGTCGCAGACGTGGTGGGTGAAGACGACATCTCCGGATGAGATCCGGATGTGACCGGCCGTCGGACGGCGCTGCACGAGCGCCGCTGCCGTGGCCCCTTTGTCGTACCCCTTTTCCCACGCTGCCCAGGGCAGAGCTCTGTCATCTGCCCTCACATCCCGCGAGGTCACTTCCATGTCCGACGCCGCCGTCGTCTGCTCGAACCTCTCCTTCGCCTGGCCCGACGACGCCCCGGTCTTCCACGACCTGTCCTTCACCGTGACCACCGGCCGTACCGGCCTGGTCGCCCCCAACGGCTCCGGCAAGAGCACCCTGCTCAAGCTGATCGTCGGTGAACTCAAGCCCGCCACCGGTTCGTTGACGGTCAACGGCACGCTCGGCCACCTCCCGCAGAGCCTCCCCCTGACCGGTGACCTCACGGTCGCCGAGGTGCTCGGCGTCGCCGCGGTGATCCGCGCGCTGGACGCCGTCGAGTCCGGTGACGTGGGCGAGGAGCACTTCGCCGTCATCGGCGACGACTGGGACATCGAGGAGCGCACCCGCGCCCAGCTCGACCGCCTCGGCCTGGCCGATCTGGCGCTGGACCGCCGCCTGAGCACGCTCAGCGGCGGCCAGGTCGTCTCCCTCGGGCTCGCCGCCCAACTGCTCAGGCGACCCGACGTCCTGCTCCTCGACGAGCCGACCAACAACCTCGATCTGGCGGCCCGGCACAAGCTCTACGACGTACTGACGGACTTCACCGGCTGCCTGCTGCTGGTCAGCCACGACCGCGCGCTGCTCGACCGCATGGACCGCATCGCCGAGCTCGGCAGCGAAGAACTGCGGCTCTACGGAGGGAACTTCACCGAGTACGAAGAGGCGGTGCGCGCCGAGCAGGAGGTCGCCGAGAAGAACGTCCGCAACGCCGAGCAGGAGCTGAAGCGCGAGAAGCGGGAGATGCAGCAGGCCCGTGAACGCGCCGAGCGCCGGCAGAGCAACGCCGCCCGCAACCTCAAGAGCGCCGGTCTGCCCCGCATCTTCGCCGGAAACATGAAGCGCGGCGCCCAGGAGTCCGCGGGCCGGGCCGGACAGATGCACGCGGCCCGGGTCAGCGAGGCCAAGGCCCGCCTCAGCGAGGCCGGGCGCGCCCTGCGCGAGGAACAGCGCATCACCCTGGAACTGCCCGACACGCAGGTGCCCGCCGGGCGCAACCTCTTCCTCGGCAAGGGGATGCAGGTCCACCACGGCGACCGGGCCGTCTTCGCCGACGGCGGCGTCGAGTTGACCGTCCGCGGCCCCGAGCGCATCGCGCTGACCGGGCCCAACGGAGCCGGAAAGACCACTCTGTTGCGGCTGATCACCGGCGAACTCACCCCTGACGACGCGGAGATCAGGCGCAGCGACGGCCGGATCGCGTATCTCTCGCAGCGTCTCGACCTGCTGGACCTGGAGCGCACCGTGGCGGAGAACTTCGCCGCGTTCGCTCCCGAGCGGCCGGAGGCGGAGCGCATGAACCTGCTCGCCCGCTTCCTCTTCCGGGGCGCGCGGGCACACCTTCCCGTCGGGGTGCTTTCCGGCGGCGAGCGGTTGCGCGCCACCCTGGCCTGCGTCCTGTGCGCCGAACCGGCCCCGCAACTGCTGCTGCTCGACGAGCCGACCAACAACCTCGACCTGGTCAGCGCGGGTCAGCTGGAGAGCGCCCTCGACTCCTACCGGGGTGCCTTCGTGGTGATCAGCCACGACGAGCGGTTCCTCGCCGAGATCGGGGTGAACCGCTGGCTGCGCCTGGCCGACGGAGCGCTCCAGGAGACCGGAGCCCCCGAGGTGTGAGCCGAGGACGTGTGAACTGGCCCGCGCCGAGGCCCTGTGCCCAGCGGGCCGACACTCCCCCACGTCGGATGGATCACCTGTGCCCCAGCCCGCTCTGCTCGCCCATGACGTCGTCCGCACCTTCGGCGGCCGACGTGTCCTCGACGGCGTCTCCCTGACCGCGTCCCCCGGCCACCGCATCGGGCTGATCGGGGAGAACGGCGTCGGCAAGTCCACCCTGCTGCGCGTCCTCGCCGGCGTCGACGAACCCGACGCGGGAAGCGTCTCGCGCCCCGCCGACCTCGGTTTCCTGCACCAGGAGATGCCCTTCGACACGGCCTCGACCATCGCCGCGGTGCTGGACGAGGCCCTGCGCGAGGCCCGCGAGGACCTCGCGGAGCTCGAACGGCTCGGCGAGGAGCTCGCCCACTTCCCCGAGGACGCCCCCGGCCATCAGGAACTCCTCGACACCTACGGCAAGCGCCTCGAACAGGCCCAGGACCGCGAATCCTGGGACGCCGACCGCCGTGCGGCCCTGGTCCTCGACGGCCTCGGCCTCGGCGCGCTCGGGCACGACCGCACACTCGGCTCGCTCTCCGGCGGGCAGCGCGGGCGGCTCGCCCTGGCCGCGCTGCTCGTCCGCAGGCCGTCGGCCCTGCTGCTCGACGAGCCGACCAACCACCTCGACGACGGCGCCGCCGCCTTCCTGGAACAGCAGCTCCGGGACCTGCCCGGAGCCGTCGTGGCCGCCAGCCACGACCGGGCGTTCCTCGACGCCGTCTGCACCGACATGATCGACCTCGACCCGGCGGTGGAAGGCCCGGTCCGCTACGGCGGCAACTACAGCGCGTACGTGACCGAGAAGCGCGCCGAGCGAGAGCGCTGGGAACGGCGGTACGCCGAGGAGCAGGAGGAACTGGAGGCTCTGCGCCACTCCGCGGGCGTGACCGCGCGCCGCGTCGCGCCCGACCGGGGTCCCCGCGACAACGAGAAGATGGGCTACGGCCACCGGGCGGGGCGGGTGCAGAGCCAGATCTCCCGCCGGGTGCGCAATGCCGCGCGACGCCTGGAGGACTTGGAGCGCGCCCAGGTCGGCGAGCCACCGCGGCCGCTGCGGTTCGCGGCGGGGGCGCCGGCCGCGCAGGCCGAGGACGGGGCGGAGAACCCCGTGCCCCTGATCGCGCTGCGGGACGTCCGGGTGCCGGGCCGGCTCGCGCTGGACGCGCTGGAGGTGTCGGCGACCGAACGCCTCCTGATCACTGGCGGCAACGGCGCGGGCAAGTCGACGCTCCTCGCCGTACTCGCCGGACATCTGGACGCCGAGGGTGTGGTGCGCCGAAGGCGACGTCTGACGGTGGGGCTGCTCGCCCAGGACACCGTGTTCGAACGGCCCGACCGCACGGTCCGGGACACCTACGAGCAGTCGCTGGGCCCGGAGCGCGCCGAGGCGACGCCGCTTCGCTCACTCGGTCTGCTGTACGCGGGTGACCTGGACAAACCCGTCGAGTGGCTGTCCGTCGGGCAGCGCCGACGCCTCGCGCTCGCCCTCCTGGTGGCGCGCCCGCCCCACATGCTGCTGCTCGACGAGCCCACCAACCACCTCTCCCCCCGCCTGTGCGACGAACTGGAGGACGCCCTGGGCGGCGGTCCGGGCGCGATCGTCCTCGCGAGCCACGACCGGTGGCTGCGCGGGCGATGGCAGGGGCGCGAGATCAGGCTGGAGTAACCGCACCGCTCCGGGCGACACCGCTCGGAGCGGTGACGATTCTTGCGCTCGCCGACCTTCACTTGTCACGATGGCGCGGTGAATCTCGACCATGTTTTCGTATGCGGACATCCGGCCCTCGACTTCGCGGCCACGCTCCGTGCCCGGCGCTCCGCCCGGTTCGAGATGTTCGTGACCCCGGAGCGGCTCAACGCCTGGTACCTGGAGTCCGGACTCGTGGACACGATCACGCCCGGCGGCGAGGCGGACGTCCTGGCGGCGACGACCGTGCGCGAGGCCCTCTACCGGCTCCTGACCAATCGCCGCCTCGGCGAGGAGTTCGACCGCGAGGCGCTGGCCGTGCTCAACGCGGCCGCGCGCGAGATTCCTGTGACGCCGCAGCTCTCCGTCAGCGGGCGGCACAACGAGGCGACCCCCGGGCAGGCCCTGGCCACCGTCGCCCGCCAGGCCGTCGAACTGCTCAGCGGCCCGGACGTCCCGCTCCTGAAGGAGTGCGGCAACCCGGAGTGCACGCGCGTCTACATCGACCGGTCCCGGGGCATGCGTCGCCAGTGGTGCGGCATGGAGTCGTGCGGCAACAAGATCAAGGCGGCGGCGTACCGCGCGCGGAAGAAGACCTCGCCCGCCGTGACCGCCTGAGGCGAGAGCGGGCCTCACGAGCGGCGACATGTGTGCCTCCAGAGGATCGGGGGCACATGTTCGACGCATACTCCGTTGTTGACATACGTCTGTCCCTGTCCCTCGGCGTGGGTACCATGCGCTGCATCATTCAATCGAGGGAGTGAACGGTTGTGAGCAGCCAGTCAGCCGCCGAGCTCCGGTCGCGGTACGTGGAACAGGTCGCGTCGGAACTGGAGGAGAACCGCAGGCGCCAGGAGGAGTTGGCGAAGAGCATCGAGGTGCTGAAGCAGGAGGAGACCCTGCTGACGGACATCCTCGGCCTCGCCGAGCGGTACGAAGATCTCGCGATCGCACAGCGTCTGCCGGAGCAGAAGCAGGACGAGCCAGTGGTCGCGAAAGCGAAGAATGGCGCAAAGGGGAAACCGAAGAGCGACGGGAAGGGAGATCCGCGCCGGCCACTGCTCGGAGATCTGCTGATGACGCTGCTCGACGGCCATGACGAACCCCGCTCGGCGAAGGAACTACGGGAAGAACTGCTGAAGAAGCATCCGCACCGCGAGCCGACACCGCAGGTGGTCCGGAACACGCTCGAATCCCTGGTCGCCAAGGCCCGCATCGAGCGCCACAAGCAGCAGCGGTCGGTCATGTACACCGTCGTGGGGTCGGCTGACGCGGGCTGACGCCCACCGGTCCGCCGGGCCGCCGGTCCGCCGGTCGGGCTTTCCGGCTTTCTGGCTCTCCGGCATCGAGCCCTGGGCCTCGCACCTCCTACCACGCATCGGCCGCACGGTGGCACAAGCAAATCCTCCCGCGCCCCGCACGCCGTATCCCGCACCCCTATCCCGCACACCCGCCCGCACGGCGAACCCGTACCCCTCAAACGTGTGTGCCCGTCGGTCGGGTCTTCGTGAGGACGGCGCCTCCACGGTCGGTCAGGCGCTGACGCGCCACAGCCGGATCATCCCGTCGTCACCGGCGCCCGCCAATGTGGTGCCGTCCGGACTGAACGCCACCGTGTTCACCGCCGTAGTGGGCTCGGTCAGGACGCACAGCAACGCTCCGGTGCCGACATCCCACAGACGGACAGCCTTGTCCTCGGCCCCGGCCGCGAGGAGTCGGCCGTCCGGACTGAACGCCACCGCGCCCACGTACTTGGCACCGAACCCTTCCAGAGCACGGCGCGGTTGGCCCGTGCCCATGTCCCAGAGACGGACCATCTCCTTCTCACCACGCCCGAACCGGGACCTCGCATAGCCGGTGGCGAGCGTCCTGCCGTCCGGGCTGAACGCCACCGCCATGGCGATGGCATCCCGTTCCATGGCCGGGAACTCGGTGCGCTGGACTCCGGTGTCGGCATCCCAGACACGGAGCAACCTGCCACGCGCCACGGCGAGCGCGCGGCCGTCCGGGCTGAACGCCAGGTGCGTCCTCTGGGCTCCGGAACCGGTCCACCGCAGGAGGAGACGCTGCTCACCTGAACGCACGTCCCAAAGGACGGCACCCGTCCAGGACTCCGAGCAGGCGCTGGCCACGGTGCTCCCGTCGGGGCTGAAAGCGAGAGCGGTCAGCACCGGCATGAGGCCGGGATGCCGCAGCACGTGCCGGGGTGCGCCGGGCTTCATCCCCCAGAGGCAGAACTTCGCCGAAGGCCCGGCCGTGGCCACTCTGCGCCCGTCCGCACTCACGGCAAAGTGGTCCACCCGCCTAGGCATTGAGGGCGGAGGCTCCACGGTGCGAGTCGTCGCGCCGGTCTGCGCGTCTCTGATCTGGATCTTCACAGCGGCGGCGACGAGCAAGGAGCCCCCGTCCGGCGTGAACACCAACGACGTCGGCCTCGTGTGCGCGGAGAAGGCGCGGACCAGCTCGCCGGATGGCCTCGACGCGGGGGTGTGGGACGTATAGGGCCGGGTGGGCGGCACGGTGGATCCGGACGCGCCCGCGTACACCCTTTCCGGGGGCAACCCGGCGACTGAGCCCTGGCCGGTGATCTGCGCGAGTTCCGCGGCCACGGTGCGGCTGGAAGGGCGCGCGTGGGGGTCCTTGGCCAGCAGTGCCGACACCAGATCCGCCAGGCGGTCCGGGACGTCGGCGCGTACGTCGCGCAGCAGCGGCGGTGTCTGCTCCACATGCCATCGCATCAAGTCGTAGACGGACGCGTCGGCGGCGAACGGCGGTCGCCCGGTGAGGAGTTCGAAGAGAACGCAGCCGAGGGCGTAGAGGTCGGTACGGGTATCGAGCGTCTGCGCACGGCACTGCTCGGGTGCCATGTAGGCCGGTGTACCGACGACATGGCCGGTCGTCGTCAGCGACGAGCCGGTGTCCGCGGTGCGGGCGATGCCGAAGTCGCAGATCTTGACGCGGTCGCCGGTCTGCACGAAGAGGTTCGCCGGCTTCAAGTCGCGGTGGATCACGCCGCGTTCATGGGCGGCGGTCAGTGCGGCGACCGTCTGCCCGGACAGCTTCAGCACCCGTTCCAAGGGCAGGCCGTTCTTGTGCCCCGCCATCAGACGCGCCGCGTCCTGCCCCTGGAGGAGTTCCATGACGATGAACAGGTAGCCGTCGTGCCGGCCCGCGTCGTGCACGACCGTGATGCCGGGATGCTGGAGGCTCCCGAGCGTGGCGGCCTCCTGCTGGAAGCGCCGTACCGAATCCGCGCCCGCCAGGGCGGGCAGCACCTTCACCGCGACCTCGCGCCGCAGCATCGAGGAGTCGCGGCCCAGCCACACCTCGCCCATGCCGCCGCGGCCGATCATCCGCTCCAACTGGTAGCGGCCCGCCAGCACCACTCCCGACAGCTCCATACCCGAGCGCACCGACGTCCCCGTTCCCGGACGCGTGAGAGCGTCCGTCTCACGACGGCCGCCTCCGCGGCGGATTCCGTCCCGCCCCCGCAGCCTCGGCCGTCACCTCAAGCACACATCGCAAGAGGCCATGGCACCGGATCACCACCGGGCAGCGCAAGACAGCGAAGCGTTCAGGGCGCACGGCATGCTATGTTTGATCTTGAGTTCGCCGCCGGAATCCCGGTCGCCGCTCATGCGTTGGTGGTCCAAGGAAAGACGCCCCGCTTCCTGCGGGGAAATGCAGGTGCAAGGCCTGCCCGGCGCTCCAGGACGAGGCCCATCCCGTACAGACGGGATGGGCCTCGTGCGTTGTGCGGGCCGTGGGCTCGGACAGGGTCTCTCCCAACGCGTCCGTCCGACTTCTCCGGTGTCCTCCCTCCCTCTCCCCGGGCCTTCTACAGTGGAAGCGGAGCTGCTCCACTGGGGGGTGCGAGATGGATCCGGTGACGGTGGCGGCGGGTACCGCTCTGGTGGGAGCGATGGCCACGGATGCCTGGGCACACCTGCGCGACGCGATGGTCGCGCTGTGGCGTCGGCCCCATCCCGAGCAGGCCGATTCCATCGCGCTGCGGCTCGACGAGCTCAGAGGTCAGGTGGTGGACGCCCGCGGTCGCGGCGACGCCGACATCGAGACCGCGCTCGTCGCGATCTGGCGCATGCGGCTGCACGAACTGGTCGGCGAGGACCCGGCGTTGGCCGCCGAGCTCCGGTATCTGCTGGACCATCAGCTCCTCCCCGCGTCGCGCGCGGCCGAGGCGGGCCGAGCGGCATCCGTGGAGCAGAGGGCGAGGGTGTCCGGCGGCGTCAGCATCCAGGCCGGTCGGGACGTGCACTACCACCCTCCCGGTGAGCCACCGGTACCGACGGCGGACGGCCCATGAGCAGTGCCCCCATGAGCAGTGCCGGGGACCAGCCGCCCGCGTCCGGTGCCGACGGCCCGGGAGCCATGAGCCCGGCAGGGAACCCCCTGGCGCCCGGAGTCAGGCAGCAGGCCGCCGCCGCGGGCGCGGGTGAGGCCAACCAGGCGGGGCGCGACGTCCACAGGACCACCCACGTGCACGAGGCGGCGGCCCCGGTGCGGCCCTCCGTCATCCACGGACTGCGCAGGGACGCCCTCTACTTCACGGGGCGCGACGAGGAGTTGGGGCAACTGCTGGGCGCGACGGCGCCGGGCGGGGCGCGGATCCACACCGTCGACGGCATGGCGGGCGTCGGCAAGACCGCCCTCGTGACCCGCGCGGCCCATCTCCTCGCCGACCAGTTCCCCGACGGACAGTTCTTCGTCGACCTGCGCGCTCACGCGCCGGAGCAGGCCGCCGCCGATCCGGTGGACGTCCTCGCCACCCTGCTGGCGGGCCTCGGCATAGACCCGCGTGGCCTGCCCACGTCCCTCGACGGGCGCAGCGGTCTGTGGCGCGACCGACTGGCCGGTCGGCGCGTGCTGCTCGTCCTGGACGACGCGGCCGACAGCGACCAGATCGAACCGCTGCTGCCCGGCGGATCGGGCTGCCTCACCCTGGTGACGAGCCGCAGCCGGCTGGTCTCCCTCGACGGCGGCAAGCCGTGGTCCCTGCACACCCTCACCCGCGACGAGGCACGGACGCTGTTCATGCGCCTCGCGCACCGCACCACCACCGCCCACGGCGCCGCGCACCCCACGGCCCACGCCACCGACGACGCGGCCGAGACTGAAGTCGTCGACACCATCGTGGAGCTCTGCGGCTGTCTGCCCCTGGCGATCGTGCTGCTCGCCGGGCGCCTCTCCCACCGCCCCACCTGGACCTTGGCCGATCTCGCCGCCGAGTTCACGGCCACGGCGGACCGGCTCGCCCACCTGGTCGCGGGCAAACGCGCCGTCGACGCGGCCTTCACTCTCTCCTACCGCGACCTGCCCCCGGCCAGGCGGCGGCTGTTCCGGCGGCTCGGCCTGCATCCCGGCCCGGACATCGACGCGCGCGCCGCGGCCGCCCTCGACGGCAGTTCCGACGCCCAGGCGCGCGACGGTCTCGAAGCCCTCTACACGGACCATCTGCTGGAGGAGATAGCGCCCCGCCGGTACGGTCTGCACGGGCTCCTGCGCGAGTTCGCCGCCCGCCGCTGCGCCGAGGAGGACCCCGACGACGACCGGGATCGCGCCGTCGCGCGCCTCGTCGCGTACTACCGGCGCACCGTCGAGTCGGCCGAGGAGATCATCTCGGCCCGCGTCCCGGGCACGCCCGATCTGCCGAGCGCGGGCAAGGCACTGACCTGGCTGCGTACCGAGCGGGCCAATGTGCTGGCCTGCCTCGATCACGCGGCGGACCACGGCCGGGCCGAGGAGGTCGTCGGGCTCACGGCGGCCATGGCCCCGCTCATGCTGCGCGAAGGGCCCTGGCCGCAGGCCGTGGCCCTGCACGAGCGGGCCGTCGGGGCGGCGCGCTCGTGCGGCGACCTGTCCGGTGAGGCGCACGCCTTCGACGAGCTGGGCTTCATCCGGTGTGTGACGGGCGACTTCGCCGTCGCGACCGGCTTCCACGAGCGGGCGCTGGCACTGTTCGAGGAGATCGGCGACCGGCACGGGCAGGCCACTGCTCTGCACGGCCTGGGCCGCGTGCGCGCCATCGCGGACGACTACGTGACGGCAACGGGCTTCCACGAAAGAGCACTTGAGCTGTACGAGGAGCTCGACGACCGGCACGGCCAGGCCAACGCCCTGCACGGCCTGGGGCATGTGCGGTACATGAGGGCGGACTACGCGGCCTCGACCGACTTCAGCGAGCGCGCGCTCGCCCTCTTCGACGCCTTGGGCGACCGCCGGGGGCAGAGCAACACCTATCTGAGCCTGGGGTTCGTCCGTTACATGACGGGCGACTACGCGGCGGCGACCGCCCTCCACGAGCAGGCGCTCGCACGCTTCGAGGAGATCGGCGACCGCCACGGCCAGGCCAATGCCCTGCAGGGCCTCGGCCGCGTCCGCTTCGTGACCGGCGACTATCCGACGGCCAAGTCGCTGCACGAGCGGGGGCTCGCGCTGTTCGAGGAGCTGGGCGACCGCCACGGCCAGTCGAACGGCTTGAACAACCTCGGACGGGTGCACTTCGTCCTGGGCGACTACGCGGAGGCGGCGGCGCTCCACGAGCGCGCCCTGGAGCTGTTCGAGGCGCTGCGGGACCGCCACGGCGAGGCCAACGGACTCAACAACCTGGGACGCGTCCGCTTCGCGACCGGCGACCACGTGACGGCCGCAGGACTGCACCGTCGCGCCCTGGCGCTGTTCGAGGAGATCGGCTACCCGCACGGCCGCTGCAACGCCCTCCATGACCTGGGACGGACCCACTGGGCGGCCGGTGAGTACGACATCGCGGCCGACCTCTACGCCCAGGCCCTCGACGTCTTCCGGGCCGTCGGCGACCCCCAGGGCGAGGCCGAGGTCTGGAACAGCCTGGGGACCTTGCGCACCACTGCGGTGGGCGCCGGGGAAGGGCTCGCCGCGCATCGCACGGCGCTCGAACTCGCGCGCAGGGCGGGCAGCCCGCTCGACGAGGCCACCGCATTGGAAGGCGCGGCGCGCAGTCAGGTCCTCATGGGGGAACTGGAGGCCGCGATGGCCGACCTGCGAAGGGCCGCCCGCATCTACAACCGCATCGGAGCCGCGACGGCGGAGTCCGCGGAGAAGCCGGACTGAGCCCGCCGCTCGGTGCGGCGGCGGTTCACTTGCCGGCGTCCTCCGCCAGGGTGTGGGCCACCAGCGCGTTGGCGTGGCCGTGACCGAGGCCGTGCTCCGTCTTCAGCCAGGAGACGAGTTCCATGTGCTTGGTCAGGGGCGAGGAGCGGATCATCTCCTTCCACTCCGCGATCGGGCGGCCGTACTTCTTCTCGATCGAGGGGAAATAGCTGGCGGGGCCCTTGACCGGCTCAGTCATGTCTCGGTGTCCTGTCCGTCCGTACGTGATGATCTTGGATTATTGATCCGCCGTGCCCGATCGGCAAGGTCTGTGACGGTGTCGCCGCTCCGCCGGGAGCATCCGCGGACAGGCTCACGGGCAGGCATCGAGGAACCGGCGGACCGCGTCCGCCGTCTCCTCGGGGCGCCGCAGGTGGACCCAGTGGTCGGCGTCCAGTTCCACCAGGGTGGTGCCGGGGCGGCAGGCAGCCATCTCGCGCGCCTGCGCGGTGGGCAGCACCGTGCTCGCGGTGCCGTGCACGAGCAGCGCGGGGCAGTCCGTGCCCAGCCACCAGGGCCAGTGGTCGCCGAGCACCCTCGTGTCCGAGTCGACCATGTCCTCGGGATGACAGCCGAGCCGCCAGCCGTCG
Organism: Streptomyces sp. NPDC052114; assembly: GCF_040680155.1. NCBI lineage: Bacteria > Bacillati > Actinomycetota > Actinomycetes > Kitasatosporales > Streptomycetaceae > Streptomyces > Streptomyces sp. NPDC052114. Next base: position 94,181 of record NZ_JBFAWC010000014.1, read on the forward strand.
CGGTGCGGCCGCATGCCGCCCGCCAGCAGAGGCGCCAACGGGCCGCAGGCGGCGTGCAGTTCGTCGCGCGTGGGGGCGGTGTACGGCAGGTCGAGGAGGAAGGCGAGCGGGGCGGGGTCGACGACCGGCAGATGCGCGGGCCCGTCGATGTTCACCAGGGCTCCGACGGCGCCGGGATGGTCGGCGGCCAGGTGGTAGGCGTTGACGGCCCCCAGGGAGTGCCCGATGACGGTGACGGCGCGCTGGTCGAGGCCGACGTGAGACAGCAGGAGGCGCAGGTCGTCGACGTACCCGTCCCGGTCGTACCGTCGCGCCCGGTCGGAGTCCCCGTGCCCGCGCTGATCGGGGGCGAGGACCCGCCACCCGTGCGGCCCAAGGGCCCCGGCGAGGCCCGCGAAGTCGGCTCCCTCGCCCAGGTGCCCGTGCAGCGCGAGCAGCGGTCGCCCCGCCACGGGGCCGAAGTCGAGGTAGGAGAGCCGTCGGCCGTCGGGGGTGGTGAGGTGGGCGCGTACGGGGCGGGCGGGGGCAGGGACGGGTCCGGTCGGCATGGCTTCACCGTACAAACCGCCCCGCCTGATGGAGACCTGGCCCTACGCGTCCGAAAGCGCCACCCGTGCCCACACGGTCTTCCCCTGCGCGTCCGCGTCGGTGGTCCAGCCCCAACTGGCCGCGAGCGCCTCGACGATGGGGAGTCCACGGTTGCGTTCGGACAAGGGGGGCGGCGGCGCGTACTGGGGGCGGCGGCGGCTGGAGTCGCGGACGACGCACAGGAGCGTGTGGGGACGGGGGGCGAGGGCGAGCCACACACCGGTCCGCCCGGCCTCCGCGGCGGTGCGGCGCCGGCCGTGGCGCACGGCGTTGGCGACGAGTTCCGAGGCGATCTGGACGGTGTCGTCACAGACCTCCTGGAGGTTCCACCGCCGCAGCACGCCGCGCGTGAACTGCCGTGCGATGTAGCAGCAGTCGGTGGTGGCGGGAATGCTCCGGGCAGCGAAGGGGGTGCTGCCGAAGCCGGTGCCGACGGCGAGGTTCTTCGTCGTGGCCAGCGGCTCACCGAGGAACAGCGACGTCCCTCCGTCCGCGGGCGGGTCGAGCCGCTGTCGCGGCCTGAGGGTGTCGTTGTGCTGCGGCGTCATCGTCCGTCCCCCGAGAGCGTTGCCGTGCGTGGCGCACGACGTGCTGTCACTGCCGTCACTATTCCGGTCGAACGCTCGTTACGGCAAGCAGGTCCCTGCAATTGCAGAGACCTGGAATTCGCACAGAAGGTCGACTCGGCTCCGTCGGCGGGAGACCGACGGGCCGGTGAGCCGCGAAGGAAAAGGGGTAGACCGATGCAGCAGGTGCACAACGGCATGGTCGCGAGCACGATCGAAGGCGCCGCCTGGCGCAAGTCCGTACGCAGCGGAGGGAACGGAAACTGCGTGGAGGTCACCAAGCTGGACGGCGGGGAGGTCGCGTTCCGCAATTCACGCTTCCCCGACGGCCCTGCCCTGATCTTCACGCCGAGTGAGATCTCGGCGTTCCTCGGCGGGGTGAAAGACGGCGAATTCGATTTCACGCTCCCGTAACTCAGTGCCAGGCCATGGGTAGTTCCTGACATGACCGACTCGCGCTGCCATACTCGACCCTCCGCAGAGTTTGGAGGGGTGTTATCGGTATGGCAGCCGAGCTGGCGGCGCCGTCGATTCTCGGTTTCCCGCATCGCCCCCAATGGGGCCCCGGCGCGCACCGCAAGGCGCTGGCCGGGCACCTGCGGCGCTGCCGCGACCACGCCGGGGTGCCCTCACGGCAGGCCGCCCGCCGCATCGCCGCGTCGGAGTCGACGCTCAGCCGCATGGAGACCGGCCTGGCCCCGCTCAAGCAGAGCGACATCAAGCGGCTCCTGGACCTGTACGGCGTGCGGGACCCGCGGGAGCGGGAGCGGATCGCGCTCCTCACCCACGAGGCGGCGCAGCCGGAGGCGTGGCAGCCCTTCGCGCATGCCGCGGCGCCCTGTCTGCGGCCCCTGCTGACCATGGAGCCCGCCGCCCGGCGCATCATCTCCTACGAACCCCAGCTCGTCCCGGGCTGGCTGCAGACCGAGGAGTACGCGCAGACGGTCATCCGCGCCGCGCACCCCACCGCCCCCGCCCATGAGATCGAGGAGCGGGCCCGGCTGCGGCTGCAACGGCTCCGCATGCTGCGCAGGGACGGGGACGCGCCGGTCCTGCTCGCGGTGATGGACTCGGAGGTGCTGCGCCGCCAGGTCGGATCACCGGGAGTGATGTTCCGTCAGGTCCAGTACCTGCTCGACCTGCTCGACGAGCTGCCCTTCCAACTGCACCTGCGCATCGCCCCCTTGGAGGCCGGAGCCGCCGGCGCGATCGGACATCCCATCGTCCATCTGCGCTTCTTCGCCCAGGAGTACCTGCCCGACATGGTCTATCTGGAGCAGTACGAGGGGGCGCTCTACGACGAGAAGCCGGCGAACTCCGAGCGCTACCTGGCCGTGCTGAACAATCTGTGCGGCGTGGCCTCGCTCAGCCGGCACACACGCTCACTCCTCACGGAGGCGCTGGCCTACTGGCGCTGATGACCTCACCGCCCGACGAAGCCGACGCCGCCGTACTCCTCCCATTCCCAGGTCAGTTGAGCAGGCACGTCGTCCTGCCCGGGGCGCCAGGTCGAGACCTCCACCAGGCCCGGGTCGATCAGGTCGAGCGGGGCGCAGAAGTCGGCGACGTCGCTCTTCTCGCGCACACGCCCCCAGTGCCCCCGGGTCTGCTCCGCCATGAAGTCCGTCACGAACCGACGGATCTGCGGCGCGTCGCTCACGAGCTGGCAGACCACCATCATGCTGCCCGCCGGGAGCCGGTCGGCGACCCGGGCGACCAGCTCGGCCGGCCGGTCACTGTCGGGAATGCAGTGCAGGACCGACACGAACAGCACGGCGACCGGCTCGCTGAGATCGATCAGCCGGCGCACCGGCTCACTGGTGAAGATCTTCTCGGTCTCGCGCATGTCCTCCTCGAGGACGGCCGTGTTGGCGTTGCGCTCCAGCAGCAGCCCGCCGATGCGCCGCACGATCGGGTCGTTGTCGATGTAGACCACCCGGCTGTCCGGATCGACCCGTTGGGCGATCTCGTGGACGTTCTCCTGGGTCGGGAGGCCGGAGCCGTGGTCGATGAACTGGCGGATGCCGTACTCGGAGGCGAGGGTCCGCACGACGCGGCGCAGGAACTGCCGGTTGTTCAGAGCGAGTTCGCGCATGCTCGGCACCTGCTCCAGCAGGCCCTCACAGGCCGCACGGTCGGCGGGATAGTTGTCCTTCCCGCCCAGCAGACTGTCGTACATGCGCGCCACGCTCGGCGTGTTGACGTCCACACCGTACGGAAGGTCCATGTCCGCCCCCGAATGTCCGCGGCACGTCCGGTGACGTGCGCCACAGCGACAGAGTGTAGGAGCATGACCACGGCTCGGCACCGGTCGTCGGCCGAATATCACTCCTTGGGGCAGCCCGCGGGCGCCAGGAGCCCGACGAGGTCGGCCTGACAGATCCCCAGCACCTCCGCGGTCCTCTCGCAGCTGAGGTGCATCTCGTCGTGGAGCAGACAGGCATCTCGGCGCAGCGCTCCCCTCCGTGGCTCGTCCGCGACGCGCGCCGCCGGGCCGAGCGCGTTGTCGACGTGCTCGTGGAGGATGCGCCAGGCGATGGCGGCCGGTTCGGGGCTCCCGAGCACCAGATGCCAGGACACCGCGAGTTCGGTGAACGCCGCGGAGACGGCGGACTCGGCGGCGGCCGAACGGCCCAGCCGCAGCAGCGCGTACTCCAGGTATGGCTGATAGTGACGCTGCCGGAAGGCGTCGAAGGCTGCCAGCACGGCACGCTGCGACCGCGCCCGGTCGCCCCGGGACCCGCGTTTCGCCCGTAATCCCTGGTCACTCGCCGTCTGTGCCGCGTCCCGGCGCGCGTGGTCCGAGGTCATCACATCCTCTCCCTGCGCCGGTGTGCGGTGCCGTCGGGAAGCCGGGGGTCGTCACACATGAGGAAGGAGTAATGCACCGCCTCCCACAGCGGTTTGATGTCCGCCGGGCGGCCGCCGAGGGCCGCGATCAGCGCGGCCAGGACCTCCCACTCCGGGACGTCGACGCCGGCCAGGGTGCGGCGGGCCACCGCCGCGCTGACCGCCCGGCGGCTGCGCCGTTCGATCTGTTCCGCCGACGGGCTGTGCGCGGCCAGGTAGAGGCCGCGGACCGCCGCGTGCAGCTGCGCGATCGCGCCCACGGCGGGCTGCCTCAGCGGCGCCGCGATGCCGTGCGCCGCCTCGAACAGCACGCGCAGGTCGGCCGGGTCCGCCTCGAAGAGCACGGCGAGGGAGCACACCAGGTCCCAGGACGGCACCCGGTCCCCCGACAGGACACGGGAGATGAAGGAGGCCGAGAGCCGGGTGGACTCCGCGACCTCCTTGATGGTGAGCGGACTGTCCGCCTGCAACTGGGCCAGAGCGGACGCCAGTTGCCCCACCGAATCCGCATTCCGTATGCCGCCCGAATCCTCGACCACCGAGAGGGATCTTCGGGTCTCCCCGTCCGCGTGCGGGGCGAGGCGTCCGCGGCCCTGCCGGGCGGGAGCCATCCGCTTCTCGTTGGCGTGCCGGTCGATCATCCGGGCCACGCGCTCCGGGCCCCAGCGCGCCCGCGCCGTTTCCGGCGCCACGTGGGCGGCCTGACCGACCGCCTCCCATTTCTCACCGCGGTGGCGGGCGTCCTGTACCGCGGCCGCGGTGTAGATATCCAGCTCCCGACGGATCGCTTCCGCGCGCTCCAGCAACGTGGCGAGGACCTCCTCCCGCACTTCCCCGTCCACCAGTTGCCGTGCCAGGCGCTGGACCTCCAGGGCGACCGCCTGCCCCAGGGGGCCCTGCCGTTCCGCCGCGGGCGCGCTCCGCGCCTGCCGTTGTCGCTGGGCCTTGCGGCGGCATGCCGCGTCGCAGTAGGTGCGGTGCCGCCCGGCTCCCGGCTTCTGCGTCAAAGGAGCGCCGCACACCGCGCATCGCGTGGGTCGCGAGGAGCCGTTCATCGGCGCATCCTCCTCCCGGGCAGTGCGCGGGCCGGGATCGGTACGGGAAAGGGGTGGGTGCCGGGCGTGCCAGCGAAGGCACGGCAGTGTGCGAAATACCGGTCGGCATTGCTAGCGTCCGGCTTCGTCCCTGGAACTACGGTCCCGTGGGCGACATGGTGTTCAGTCATTCTTTCCCCTCGGGGATGGGCGACTGGCCAGAAAAAGGAGGGGCCCTGGTCCGTAGATAGGTGCCGGCCTTGGACCAGGGCCACCTCTCCGGCGTGACCCTAGCGTTCCGCGCGCGGGGTCGGCCATCAGAGTGAGTCACTTACGGCTAAGCGGGCGCAACGACGTACGAAATCGCCGTGCTCCACCCTCACTTCGAGCAACTCTCTCGAAGAAGAGCTCATTTCTGACCGCTTCGGAACGCCTCCCATTCGGCTCGGAGCAGCCTTGATCGCCCGTATCAAATAAATGGCCGTCACACGGCCCGCGCCGTCACATGAAAACCCACAGGGCGCACTCCGGCTCGCCCCCGCGACTGCTTGTGCACCCCCTCACGACAGCAGTCCGCGCCAGCGGTCGGCCGACGCCATCAAATCCAGGCCGATCCGCTCCAGGAACAGGCCCGCGCGAGCCAGCCGCTGCCCCACGGGTCCGTCGGCCCCGGACTCCTCGGCGGCGGCCATCGCGACACGCGCCGTCTCGATCGTGTGCCTCGTACTGAGCACGATGGAGTGGTACCAGGCCTCGTCGTCGACCACGTAGACGTCCCGAGGCCGCCGCGGATCGCGCTCGCGCCGCACCAGGCCGTGCTGGACCAGGTAGTTCACGGAGACGGACACGGAAGCGGGGCTGACCTTCAGCCGACGGGCCAGCTCGGCCGCGGTCCGCCTGCCGTCCTCGGACAACAGCAGATCGACGTGCACGCGCGCCATCATCCTCGGCAGCCCGGACCGCATCGCGATCCCGATGATCTCCTCTCGCTCCGCGCCGCCCGGCGCGGCGCCTCCGGCCGGGGGCGCCGGGGTACCGCGGCGCGCCCGATGGGCCGTCGCCTCGTGGGCCCGCTGCGGCCGATAGCCGTCGGGGCCGCTGTTGCGCCCGACCTCCCGGCTGATCGTCGAGGTGGGCCGGTCGAGCCGCCTCGCGATCTCGGCGTACGAAAGGCCGTCGGCGAGTCCGGCCGCGATGCGTCGGCGTTCCTGTTGGGTCAACCGTCCTCCTGGCATGCCGTCAGTATTGCCTTCGCCATCGCCCATTGCAACGCTTCGTTGCATTTGGCTTCAGCGTCATTGCATCAATTTAACCGCTCTGAACTGCCAAAACAGCATTCAGTCAATTGACAGGAATTCTGAACGCAACGTAGCTTTCGAGGCGCGTTGAACATGCAATGGCGCGAGAAGAGGAATGGCCATGAGTGAATCTCTCCACGCCGTCACGGCGCTCCCGACGACACGTCAGCAGGGCTGTCCGTTCGACCCGCCGGCCGAGCTGCGCGACGCCCGCCGGCACGGCCCCATCAGTCGCTTCACCCACCCCGGCGGCCCACCCGGCTGGCTGATCACCGGATACGACATGGTCAGGTCGGTGCTGGCCGACCCGCGTTTCAGCGCCCGCAAGGAGCTGATGAACGTGGTCGACTTCGAGCTGCCTCCGGCGCCGCCCGGCGAATTCCTCCTCATGGACGAGCCGCGGCACGGGCGCTACCGCAAGCCCCTGATGGGCAAGTTCACGGTGCGGCGCATGCGGCAGCTCACCGAGCGGGTCGAGCAGATCACCTCCGCCCGACTGGACGCCATGGAGAAGGCCGGGCCGCCGACCGACCTGGTGACCGCGTTCGCCAAGCCCATCCCCGCCATCATCATCTGTGAGCTCCTCGGCGTTCCGTACGAGGACCGGGCCTCCTTCCAGGACCAGATCGAGACGTTCCTGAGCGGAGAGCCGGACGAGGAGAAGCTGACCGAGGCCTACACCGCGACCCAGCGGTACCTCGCGGAGTTGGTCGCGGCCAAGCGCGCGCATCCCACCGACGACGTGCTCAGCGACCTCACCGACAGCGATCTCACCGATGAGGAGCTCCAGGGCGTCGCCCTGATCCTGCTGGCGGCCGGGTTCGACACCACCGCGAACATGCTGGCCCTCGGCACCTTCGCGCTGCTCCAACACCCCGCGCAACTCGCCCAGTTGCGTGCCGATCCCGCGCTGGCCGACCGGGCCGTGGAGGAGCTGCTGCGCTATCTGACCGTCGCCAAGTCGTTCATGAGGACGGCGCTCGTGGACGTCGAGCTCGGCGGCCGGACCATCGAGGCGGGCACGACGGTCGTGCTGTCGTACCACACCGCCAATCACGACCCCGAGCGCTTCACAGATCCCCATGTGTTCGACCTCGGTCGGCAGGACGGCGGCCACCTGGCCTTCGGTCACGGCGTCCACCAGTGTCTGGGACAGCAGCTGGCGCGCGTCGAGATGCGCGTCGCGTTCCCCGCGCTGTTCGCCCGCTTCCCGACGCTGCGCCTGGCCGTGCCGGCGGACGAGGTCGACCTGCGTCCGGAGTTCGCGGACATCTTCGGCGTGAAGAGCCTTCCGGTCACCTGGGACGTGTGAGCGCTCCCCCGGACCTACCCGGTCACGTACCGGACCTCCTGCCTCACGTGCGCCCGCACCCCCTGCCCGCCCAGCCACGCGCGCAGCCGCGCCACGTCTCGTTCGTCGAGCAGCGCCGGGTCGACCGTGGTCCGGATCTGGTGCGCGACCCCGGAGTCGAGGACGGCGCGCAGGCCGCGTACCGCCGGAGCGGCGCTGTTGCGCGCCCCGGTGACGCGTTCATACGTGTCGGGGTGCGCCTTGACGTCGAATCCGACCCAGTCGACGAGACCGGCGGCGAGCAGTGCTTCCAGGCGGCGCGGAAAGGCCCCGCCGGTGTGCAGGCCCACGGCGTACCCGAGGTCGCGGACCTCGCGCGCCGCGTCCGCCAGACCGGCCTGGCGCAGCGGCTCGCCGCCCGAGAACACGACGCCGTCCAACAGCCCCTGACGGCGGGCGAGATGGGCGAGGACGTCCTCCCAGTGGTGCACCGGGGCGCCTCGCGGATCGAGGAGTTCGGGGTTGTGGCAGTAGCCGCAGCGCCAGGGGCAGCCCTGGCAGAAGACCGTCGTGACCAGCTTGCCCGGCCAGTCGCAGGTGGACAGCCGAGACCAGCCGCCGACACGGATCATGCCCGCACCGCCGGTGCCTCCCGGAAGTGCGTGCGCTCGGCGTGCTCGCCCTTCTTGCCGATGTTGAAGGACTCGACCGGCCGGTGGTAGCCCATGACGCGTGTCCACACCTCGCACGCGCCGCCGCACGTGGGGCAGTTGGCGTGCTCGCCCGCCAGATAGCCGTGCTCCGGGCAGATCGAGAAGGTGGGCGTCACGGTCAGATAGGGCAGGGAGAAGCGCTCCAGGGAGCGTCGGACGAGTACGCGGCAGGCCTCGGGGGTGGAGACGCGTTCGGACATGTAGAGGTGGAGGACGGTGCCGCCGGTGTATTTGGTCTGGAGCTCGTCCTGGCGTTCCAGCGCTTCGAAGGGGTCGTCCGTCCACCCCACGGGCAGTTGGCTGGAGTTGGTGTAGTACGGGTTGGTGCCGGTGCCCGCCTGGAGGATGCCGGGGAAGCGGCGGCGGTCCTCCCTCGCGAAGCGGTAGGTGGTGCCCTCGGCGGGAGTGGCCTCCAGGTTGTACAGGTGGCCGGTCCGCTCCTGGAACTCGACCATGCGCCCGCGGACGTGGTCGAGGAGCCGGACGGCGAGGGCGTGCCCCTCGGGGGTGGTGATGTCGTGGGCGTCGTGCGTGAAGTTGCGGATCATCTCGTTGATGCCGTTCACGCCGATGGTGGAGAAGTGGTTGCGCAGCGTCCCCAAGTACCGCTTCGTATAGGGGAAGAGACCGCCGTCGATCAGGTCCTGGACGGTGACCCGCTTGATCTCCAGGCTGTCGCGGGCGAGTCCGAGGAGCCGGTCGAGGGCGTCGAACAGGCCCGTCTCGTCGCCCGCGTGCAGATGACCGAGCCGGGCGCAGTTGACCGTGACGACACCGAGCGATCCGGTCTGCTCGGCGCTGCCGAAGAGTCCGTTGCCGCGTTTGAGCAGTTCGGTGAGGTCGAGCTGGAGGCGGCAGCACATCGAGCGGATCATGCCGGGTTCCGACTCGGAGTTGAGGAAGTTCTGGAAGTACGGCAGTCCGTACTTCGCCGTCATCGCGAACAGCCGCTCGGCGTTCTCGCTCTCCCAGGGGAAGTCGCGGGTGATGTTGTACGTGGGGATCGGGAAGGTGAAGACGCGCCCGGTCGCGTCACCGGCCGTCATGACCTCGATGTACGCCCGGTTGATCAGGTCCATCTCGGCCTGGAGGTCGCCGTACGTGAAGGGCATCTCCTCGCCGCCGACCACCGGCGTCTGTCCGCGCAGGTCCTCGGGGCAGGTCCAGTCGAAGGTGAGGTTGGTGAACGGCGTCTGGGTCCCCCAGCGCGACGGCACGTTGAGGTTGTGCACCATCTCCTGCACGCACTGACGCACTTGGGCGTACGTCATGGAGTCCACGCGCACGAACGGCGCCATGTACGTGTCGAAGGAGCTGAACGCCTGCGCGCCCGCCCATTCGTTCTGGAGGGTGCCGAGGAAGTTCACGATCTGTCCGGCCGCCGAGGCGAAGTGCCGGGGCGGCGCCGAGTCGATCTGCCCGGCCACTCCGTTGAAGCCCTCGGCGAGCAGGGTGCGCAGCGACCAGCCCGCGCAGTAGCCGGAGAGCATGTCCAGGTCGTGGAGGTGGAGGTCGCCGTCGCGGTGGGCGCGGCCCACGGCTTCCGGGTACACCTGGTCGAGCCAGTAGTTGGCGACGACCTTGCCGGCCGTGTTGAGTATGAGTCCGCCGAGCGAATAGCCCTGGTTGGCGTTGGCGTTGACCCGCCAGTCGCTGCGGTCCAGGTATTCGGTCACCGATTCCACGGCGTCGATCTGCGTCACGTCGGCCCTCCCACGAGGCGTCCGGAATCTCCCTCACCGCGCGCACGATCCGCGCGCGGCGGCCGTCGGCAGGTGTCGGACTCGGACGCCGGGGCGTCCATACCGTTGCGGGGCAGCTCCGGATTCGCACCGGATTCCCTGTTGTCCCGGCCACGGGCGGCTCGTCGCCGCCGGTGGCCGAACCGACGCCGTCACACTACATGTAGTGCTATGTCCGACATGCCGGTGGCAGATGTTGGGTGACCTTGGTCCGTTCAGCGATGACCTTGGTCCCGGGACGTCGGGGGCACCGGCCGCCGGGCGGGACCGTCGTAGGAGGCCAGCGGCCGGATGAGCGCGTTGTGGGCGAGCTGTTCGGTGATGTGGGCGGTCCAGCCGGTCACGCGGCTCAGCACGAAGACCGGGGTGAAGACCGGGATGTCGAAACCCATCAGGTGGTAGGCGAGACCGGCCGGATAGTCGAGGTTGGGGTGGATGCCCCTGGCGGAGAGCATGGCCCGGCGCAGGGCGTCGTGCAGGGCCGCCAGGCGGGCCGCCCCGGGGTCGGCGGCGCGGGTGACGAGCCGGTCCAGGGCCTCCTGCATGATCGGCACGCGGGAATCGCCGTGCCGGTAGACGCGGTGGCCGAAGCCCATGATCTTCCGCCGGTCGGCCAGTGCCTCCTGGAGCCACCGCTCGGCGCCCCCCGGCTCGCCGATCTCGTTCAGCATGTGCATCACGGCCTCGTTGGCGCCGCCGTGCAGGGGTCCCTTGAGCGCGCCGATCGCCGCGGTGACCGCGCTGTAGAGGTCGGAGAGCGTGGAGGTGACCACGCGGGCGGTGAACGTCGAGGCGTTGAAGCTGTGTTCGGCGTAGAGCACGAGGGAGATCTCGAAGCAGCGGACGACGTCCGGGTCCGGTACGCGGCCGAAGCACATGTGGAAGAAGTTCTCGGCATACCCGAGGCCGGAGTCGGGCGGGATCGGCGCGAGGCCGCGGCGGCGGCGCTGGTCGGCGGCGACCACGGTGGGCAGCTTGGCCAGCAGGGTGAGCGATTTCGCCCGGTGCGCCGCCGGGCTGCCGTCGTCCTCGGTGGGGTCCTCGGCGCCGAAGAAGCTGACGGCGGTGCGCAGGACGTCCATGGGGTGACAGGTCTCCGGCAGCCGGGCGAGCAGCTCGGAGGTGGTGCGGTCGAGGGGGCGCAGGGCGCGCTCGCGGGCCTCGAACGCACGGAGCTGCCCGGTATCCGGCAGTTCGCCGTGCCAGAGCAGGTACGCGACCTCCTCGAAGGAGCGGTGGGCGGCCAGGTCCTGGACCGGATAGCCGCGGTAGGTCAGGGAGTTGGACTCCTCGACGACGGTGGAGATCCCCGTGGTGTCGACGACGACACCGGCGAGGCCGCGGTGGATCGCGGGTGCGGTGGTGGGCATGGGTGAGTGCCTCCGAAGCGTCGTGTTCGTCGGGTGCGACAGGTGCGTCAGGTGTGTGGCGCGCGTCAGATGCGACAGGCGCGTGGGGTGCATGGGGTACGTCGGGCGCGTCAGGTGCCGGGCGGGAGCGTGAAGCCGAGGACGGCCGAGTCGAAGGCCCCGTACTCCTCGTAGCCGAGCAGCTCGTACAGGCGGGAGCGGGTCTGCATGCGGGAGACCAGGGACTGCTGGGTGCCCTCGGCGGCGAGGGTGCGCAGGCCGTCCTCGACGGCGCCCATGGCCAGGCGCAGCAGGGTGACCGGATAGAGGGCGATGTTGTAGCCGAGGTTCTCCAGGGTGCGGGTGTCGAGGAGCGGGGTCCTGCCGAATTCGGTGAGGTTCGCGAGCAGGGGGACGTCGACGGCCGCCCGGAACGCCTCGAACTCGGCCTCGTCGGCGAGTGCCTCGGGGAAGATCGCGTCGGCTCCGGCGTCGACGTACGCCCTGGCCCGTTCGATCGCCGCGTCCAGCCCTTCGACCGCGCGGGCGTCGGTGCGGGCCATGAGCAGGAAGTCGGGGTCGCGGCGGGCGTCGACGGCACCCCTGATCCGGCGGACCATCTCCTCGCGGGGTGCGACGGTCTTGCCGTCGAGGTGTCCGCAGCGCTTGGGGTTGACCTGGTCCTCCAGGTGGAGCCCGGCAACTCCCGCGTCCTCCATGAGCTGGACGGTGCGGGCCGCGTTCAGCGGTTCGCCGAAGCCGGTGTCGGCGTCGACGAGGACGGGCAGGTCGGTGACCCGGGTCGTCTGCTGGGCGCGGGCCGCGAGCTCGACGGAGGTGGTCAGGCCGATGTCGGGCAGGCCCAGGTCCGCGGCGAGCACCGCGCCGGAGAGGTACACGCCGTCAAAGCCGGTGTCCTGGATGAGGCGGGCCGAAAGCGGATTGACCGCGCCCGGCATCCGCACCAGCCGCCCGCCCGCCAACTGTGCCCGGAACGCGCGGCGGCGCTCGCCGGGAGTCGTGCGCGTGGGGAACGGCATCAGAAGAGTCCCTTCGGGAGCTGTGCGTCGTACGCGGCGAGTGCCTCGGTGTCCACGGCGGGGAACAGCGCGTCCAGGTCCGCCGCCGCCAGTCGCGGGAGGTGTGCGGCAGCCGACAGGAAGCGGTCCTGGTCGTCCGGTACGACGGTCCCTTCCGTGAGGGTGCGGAATTTGGCGGTGTAGGCGGGGCGGTCGAAGGGGCGGGCCCCGGCCGGATGGGCGTTGGCGACGCCGAGCTCGTCCTCGATCACCGAGCCGTCGTCGAGCGTGACGACCGCCCGCCCGCCGAAGGCGCGGCGCTCCGGGTCCGGGTCGTGGTAGCGGCGCGTCCATGCGGGGTCCTCGACCGTGCTGATCTTGCGCCACAGCGCGACCGTCGCGGGGCGCCCGGCGCGCTCGGGGGCGTACGAACGCTCGTGGTGCCAGGCGCCGTCCTCCAGGGCGACGGCGAGGATGTACGGCACCGAGTGGTCGAGGGTCTCCCGGCTGGCCGTGGGGTCGTACTTCTGCGGGTCGTGCGCGCCGGAGCCGATGACGTGGTGGGTGTGGTGGCTGGTGTGCAGGACGACGGAGCGCACGCGGTCCAGCGGGCCCGTCCTCTCCCGCAGGCGCCGGGCGAGGTCGATGACGGCCTGTGCCTGGTACTCGGCCGAGTGCTCCTTGGTGTACGTGTCGAGGATCGCGCGGCGCGGTGCGCCAGGACCGGGCAGCAGGACGGTGTAGTCGGAGCTCGGGCCGTCCAGCAACCACGCGAGGAACCCGTCCTCGCCCTCGTAGAGCGGGGACGGCGCGCCTTCGCCGCGCATCGCCCGGTCGACGGCCTCGATCGCGGTCTTTCCGGCGAAGGCGGGCGCGTACGCCTTCCAGCTGGAGATCTCGCCCTTGCGGGACTGCCGGGTGGCGGTCGTGGTGTGCACGGCCTGTTGCACCGCCTGGTACACCGTCTCGGTGGGCAGCCGCAGGAGCGCGCCGAGTCCGCAGGCGGTCGCGGCGCTCAGATGGGCGACGTGGTCGATGCGGTGCTCGTGCAGGCAGATGCCCCTGACCAGCGCCACGTGGACCTCGTACGCGGCGACGACGCCCCGCAGCAGGTCGGCGCCGGTGCGGCCGGTGTGCTGGGCGACCGCGAGAAGGGGCGGGATGTTGTCGCCGGGGTGGGAGTAGTCGGCGGCCAGGTAGGTGTCGTGGAAGTCGAGCTCGCGTACGGCGGTGCCGTTGGCCCAGGCCGCCCACTCCGGTGAGACGCGGGCCCGGGCGCCGAAGACCGCGGCTCCGGGCGGGCTCTGGGGGTGGGCGGTGGCCGGAGGGTGGGCAGTGGCCTGGACCCGTGCCACCGCGACCGGGCGGCGGGTCAGGGAGGCGACGGCGACCGCCGCGTTGTCGATGACCCGGTTCACGGCCATCTCGGCGCTCTGCGCGTCCGGTTCGTCGGTGGCGGTGGCGACGGCCGCCAGCTTCCAGGCGAGTTGGTCCTCGCGGGGCAGTCGGTCGGCGCTGGGGTGGACACGGACGTGATGCTCGATCACGTGGCTCCTCACGGCGGGGGCGGTGGAGGCCCGACGGCGGGGGCATGGCTGCCCGGTGCGGTTGAGGTGAGCCTGCCCGCCGTACGCCCGCCGGGCCACCGGTCAAGGCTGCGGAATCCGTACAGGCCGGCGTCGCGGATCGGCGAATTCTGCGAAACATGCGGATGCTAGATTCGCAGAGACGTGCGGGCCGAAGCATGTGCCGTGGCCGTTGCACGACGAGCGGTACGACCGCAGGACTCGCCGTACGACGAGGAGGTGCCGCATGCCCCGGCGTCCCGCCGGTCACAAGATCTACGCGCACGCGAAGCTGCGCCGCCTACGCCGTGAGGCCGGCATGAACCAGGTGGACATGGCCCGCGCGCTCGGCATCTCCACCAGCTACGCCAACCAGATCGAGCAGAGCCAACGCCCGCTGACGGCATCGGTGTTGTTGCGCGTCGCCGAGGTGTTCGGTGTCGACCCCGAGTACTTCTCGGACGCCGACGAGGACCGGCTCGCCACCGATCTGCGCACCGCCCTCGCCGACGAGGCCTGCGGCGCGCCGCCGCCCTCCGCCGAGGACATCGCGGACGCCGCCCGTGACCATCCGGAGGTGGCGCGCGCCCTGGTGACTCTGCACCGCCGCTACCGCGAGGCGGCCGCGCAGACCGCGGTCCTCGGCACGGCACCTCCCGGGACGCCGCCGTTCTCCGAACCGCACGACGACGTACGCGACTTCTTCTACGCGCACCACAATCACTTCGAGGCGCTCGACACGGCGGCCGAACAGCTGGCCGAGGAGCTGGAGTTGTGTCCCGGGCAGGCCGCCGCGCCGCTCGCCGCACGCCTCGCACGACGCCACGGCCTGAAGGTGGTGCGGGCCTCCCCCGACCGTGGCACGGACGCGCGCCGACTGGACCGTCACGCGGGCCTGCTGTTCCTGTCCGCCTGGCTCAGCGAGGGACAGCGCGCCTTTCAGCTCGCCACCCAGCTGGCACTGCTGGAGCATGACCCGCTGCTCGCTCAACTATCTTCCGAAGCAGCCGAGTTGCACTCCTCCGAGGCGGTGGAGCTGGCGAGGATCGGCCTCGCGAACTACTTCGCGGGCGCACTGCTCATGCCGTACACGCCCTTCCACGCGGCGGCCGAGGAGAGCGGCCACGACATCGAACTGCTGTCGGCCCGCTTCGGCGTCGGCTTCGAGACCGTCTGCCACCGGCTGAGCACCCTGCAACGCTCCGGGCGACGGGGCGTCCCCTTCTCCTTCCTGCGCGTCGACCGGGCCGGGAACATCTCCAAACGGCAGTCCGCGACCGACTTCCACTTCTCCCGGCTCGGCGGCACGTGTCCCCTGTGGACGGTGTACGAGGCGTTCTCGGCACCCGGCCGCGTGCTGACGCAGGTCGCCGAAATGCCGGACGGGAAACGGCACTTCTGGATCGCCCGGACCGTCACCCGCGGCGGCCACGGGCATCACGCGCCCCGGGCGGAGTTCGCCGTGGCGCTCGGCTGCGAACTGCGCCACGCCCATCGGCTCGTCTACGCCGCCGGACTCGCCCCGGACGATCCCCGCGCCGCCACACCGATCGGCCTCGGCTGCCGCATCTGCGAACGCCGCGACTGCGCCCAGCGGGCCCGGCCGCCGGCCGGCGGGCGGCTCGCCATCGACCCCGACCGGCGGACGTACGTGCCGTATCCCGTCGAGAGCCGCGCCCGTTGACCCACCACCCGGCCCCCGCACACCCCTGCCCCTGCCCCTGCCCCCGTCCGAGGAGAGCACCGTGACCCGCCGTGTCCTGCTCGTCTCCCCCGCCCTGAACGAGTCGCTGAGGCAAGCCCGTTTCGACGACGGGTCACCGCTCGACGCCTCGGGCCGTACGGCCGCGGAGGCGGCGGCCGGGTCACTGCCGGCGCCCGCCCTGGTGGTCACGTCCGGCACCCGGCGCTGCCGCGAGACGGCCGCCGCCCTTGGTCTCGCCGCGGCGGACGCACCGGGAGATCTGGCCGGGCCGGACGTGGGACGGTGGCGCGGCAGGACCTTGGCCGACGTCAGCGCCGACGAGCCGGAGAACGTGGCCCGGTGGCTCGGCGAACCCGACTTCGGGGCCGGTGGCGGGGAGTCCGTGGTCGACGTGTGCACGCGCGTGGAGCGCTGGCTCACGGCGACGGCGACGGCGACGGGTGATGGTCCGGTGGTGGCCGTCGTGGAGCCGGAGATCGTCCGCGCCGCCGTGGTGCACGCGTTGGGAGCGCCCCCGTCCGCGTACTGGCGCTGCGATGTGGCACCGCTGACGGTCACGGAGCTGAGCGGCCGGAGCGGCCGCTGGAACGTACGGCTCGGCAGACCGCTGCCCCCGGCATGAGCCGGGTGCGCCCTTCGGCTCGGTGCGCCGCCCGGCCCCCCGCGGCCCCGCCGCTCAGTACCGGCCCTCACGGAAGCGCCGCAGCAGCGCCGCGAGGGCACAGCGCGGGCAGTCGGCCTCGGTGACGGCGGCGCATGCCGCCTCGGTGCACTCCCCGGTCAGCTCCTCCAGGTCGCGCAGCAGGCCTTCGATCCGCTTGGCCTGCTGGGCGAGGACGCGGACCTTCGCGCTCTGTCCGCCGATCTGCCGTCGGCTCGCGACGAGTTGGTCGTACTCCTCAGGAGTCAGGGCGACCGCGTCACGGCCGCCGAGAACGATGTGGCGCGGCTGAAGTCGTCTGCTCACTCGGCTCCTCTGCTCGACGCCGGTCCATGGTCCCGGTGTAACGCGAGAGGGCCCCCGGAAGGTTCCGTGGGCCCTCACTCGCCGCTGGGGTCGACCGGGTCACCGCCCGGTGGACACCGCCTGTCCGGAGGCGACGTCCGCGGACCCCGGCCGCAGCAGACGCTGCGCCAACTCACCGAAGATCAGGCCGAATCCGCCCCACAGCACGATCTGCGTGGCGAGGGCGGAGAGCCGGAACCGCCACAGGAGCGCGGCCGGGAAGTTCCCCGGCACGTCGTTGATCACCGGCAGGACGGCGAACGCGATACCGACCGCGACGGCGAAGCCGAGCACGGCCGCCACCGTCGCGTACCAGGTGCCGATCCGTGGCGCGAGCCGCTTGCCGAGGATGGTGGCACCGATCGCGAGGAGCACGCTGAGCACGATCATCAGGAAGTACAGGGTCGTCCGCTTGCCGATGGTGTCGGGGTTGCCGACGGCGGGCGGATTGGCCGGGTACTTCAGGAACGGCACGACGTACACCGCAAGAAGGGCGCATCCGGACAGCAGCAGCGCCGTGGCGCGCGGGCCGAAGCGGCCCACCCGCCCGAGGGCGAAACAGAAGGCGAGCGCGGCGATGCCCCCGAAGGCCACGCCGTAGACGAGGATGCCGGTGGCGAGACCGGCCGTGGACTGCAGGCTCCGCGAGACGAGTTCGACCTCGTCGCCGTGGGAGTGGGCGGCGTGGGCCTCCTCGAAGCCGATGGCGGCGTCGACGTTCGGCTCGCCGAGCCAGTAGGAGATCACGAGGGCGAGCACGCCGGCCCCCAGGCCGGCGAGCATGCCCCGAACGAGCAGATTGCGTACGGTGGCGGAGTTCATGAGCGCGCGGCGTTCCTCCGGCTCAGTGGCAGGGGAAGCCGAGCAGATGGCGGGCGTCGTGGACCCACTCATGGACCTCCGCGCCGCTGAACACGGAGACGGCGCCCTGCTCGGCGCCGACGAAGTACAACAGGACCAGCATCAGGATCCCGAAGAAGACCGCCCAGGGAGCGATCACCTTCAACGGCAGCCTGTCCGGCACGACAGGGGTGGTGGCGGTCGGCGGGGCGACGTGCTGCGCCATGGCGGAGCCTCCTCTGGGAATTCGCGTCCCATCTCGGTGGTGCACAGGACGACCGTCACGGGTCTGGCTCACGAGGGCCCGAAGGCCCTCGCACACAGTGGCGCGACCGCGCCGGATTCCCACCGGCTTCCGCCGACCGTCGTCGACAACAGCACGACGTTACCGTGTGTCGCGTTCATGGCCAAGAGGGGGCGGCCCCTCACCGGTCGGTCATCAGGCTGCTGACCGGCACCCACCCTTCCCGCCCGTCGGAGTTCCGGCACCACAGCCAGCCGCTCGCACGGTCCTCGGCGACCACCTCCAGGGTGTCCCCCGCGGCCGTGGGCAGTTCCGTCGTGTCGTACGGGATCTCGACGCGCACCGATCCGGACGGGCCCGAGAGGTGCCGGGCCGGGACCCAGCCCGTTCCGTGGGCGGCGGTCACGAAGACGAACTCCGGCCAGTCGGGGCTGCGTTCGCCGGCCTCGACGCGGTCACCCGCGGCGAGGCGGAGCGGTTCGCGTGCGGGAATCTCGTGGGACGACCGTGCCGTCACCTGCTTGGTGGGCCGCGTACTCGTCATGGGGTCCTCCAGGCGCCCGGTCCATCACCGTGATCCTTGAGTCGCGCTTCCGTGGCTCGTCAGTCGCTCTTCAGCGTGTAGAAGTGCACCGGCGAGTTTGGCCGGAAGCCGATCCGCGGATACACCGGCGCGCCCGCCGCCGTCGCGTGCAGGGTGGCGCGGGTCAGACCCGTGGCGCGGGCACCCTCGTGGAGCGCCTTGCGGGTCACCGCCTCGCCGTAGCCCCGTCGTTCCCACTCCGGGTCCGTGGCGACGAGCACGACGAAGAGGCGGCCGTCCGTCTCGACGGTGGCGGCACAGGTCACGGGGACGCCGTCCCGTACACCCAGATAGGCGTGCACGCCTTCCTTCCACAGGGCCGACCCGAGGAGCCCGTCACGGCCGTCCTCCAGCGGGAAGCCGTAGGCGCGCGAGTTCAGATCCGCGTACGCCCGCAGCTGGTCGTCGGTGGTCACCCGCTCGAACGTCAGGTCGGGGTGGACCGGGTCGGGGATCGGCAGGAAGTCCCCTGCCATGCCGGTGCCGGGAAAGGCGTACGCGAGGCCCGCCTTGTCGGCCGCCGCCTCCAACTGCTCCCGCGCCTCGTCGCCGAGGAGGCCCTCGAAGAGCCAGAGGAATCCGGGGTGCCGCTTCGCGCGCATGATGTCCGCGGCCCGGCGCAGGCGCTCCTCGACGAGTTCCGGGCCCGCGTCGACATCGGTCAGCGTGAGGCAGTTCCAGAAGGCGAACCGGCAGTCGGCCCAGCGCACGGCGATGCCCGGCAGGTCCCGCACGTCCGCGTCCGCGTCGCGGTCGAGCACCAGGGTGCGCCAGCCCGCGGCCAGCTGCTCCATCGATTCGATCGATTCCGTGCGATCGGTCATGGGACCTCCTGAGGGTACGGCGATTCGGGGATTGATCCTGAAGTGTCCCTCACGTACGACGCCGCACTGTCCGCATCGTGCGCCACCGTGCCCGCACCGCAACGGAATTGACTCGATACCGCCCCACCCGCCCCACCACACCTCGCTCCGCCCCATTGACGATGCACGGTCATGACGGGACTCTGTACCACACTTGCGAACACCGTTCATTCACGTGAACACACGAGCGTGAGCGGCGGCACGCGTCATGAAGGACCAGCCAGCCATGAGGAGGCAGCGGGAGATGAGTGGATTCCAGGGCGGTACGCAGCAAAGGGGCGCGTCCCGCAGAGGACTTCTGGGCGCGGCGCTCGGCGGCGCGGCGGCGGCCGCGCTTCCCGGGACCGCCTCGGCCCTCTCCGGCATCACCGCACCCGCCGCGCCCGCCGCCGAATGGCGGCTGCGCTGGTCGCCGACCGCCCGCGGCGACGGCATGCGGGCCTGGGAGACCGTCGAGGACGACCGTGCGAACTCCCATCCCGCGGCGAAGCCGCACATCCGCACCGACGGTGACAACTGGCGCTTCACGATGCACACGGTGGACCGGGACACCGCGGGCGACCGGCAGCGGCAGGAGGTCACCGGGTGCCGCGACGGCGACTCCTTCCTGCGCTGGCTGCCGGGCCAGACCTGGCGGCTGACGTACTCCATGTACATCCCTCAGTCCCTGCGGGCGACCAGCACGTTCACGCACATCATGCAGATGAAGCAGCCGGGCCAGGGCACGTCACCGATCGTCGTGCAGTCGCTGCGGCGGGTGGACGGGGTGCAGACCATCGAGCTGAAGGTGTTCGGCTCGGACACGCTCGTCGGCCGCACCGCGCTGTCGCCGCTGCACGACAAGTGGACCGACGTCGATTTCCGGATCACGATCGGTGACGCGTCGTCGGGCTCCGTACGCTGGATCCTCAAGAGCGGCGGCAGCACGGTGATCGACGAGTCGAAGTCCGGGGTCGACACCTTCCTCGCCGACCGGGTCCGGCCCAAGTGGGGCATCTACCGTTCCCTGGGCGACAGTTCGGGCTCGCTCAAGGACTGTCACCTGCTCCTCACCGGGCTCCGCGCCTATCAGCTCGCCTGAGCTGACCGCGCGGGGCCGGACGGATCGGCCTCACTGGTGAATGGTGCCGTCCTCGTCCATGGTCGGGTGCATCTTCGTCGGGCCGTATGTGTCCTGGTCACTGGGGCGGGGCGGCTCCGGACCGTCGGGGCCCAGGCGGACCAGGCGCTGGATGCGGCAGATACGGAACAGGCGCTTGCCCACGCGTACTTCGTTGGCGCGCCCCGCGGCCTTGAAGCGGTCCGCGGCGCGCGCGTACGCGGCCTTGCGGGCGGCGTCGAACTCGTACAGCAGCGGCCAGGTCTCGGTCATCGCGCTGTACAGCGTCCGCCGGGCCTCGTGCGGGGTGGGCCTGAGCGTGCTGAGCGGCTGCCAGCCCTCCTCGTCGCGCTCGGCCACCCCGAAGCCGACCGGCAGCAGCACGACGTCGGGGTGGGTGGCCACGGCCCGCCGGGAGTCGGTGCACACGTCGTCCGGGAATCGGGCCCCGCTGTACGCGAAGCCCCGCAGCGCCGCCAGCAGGGCGCCGGTCATCGGGCTCGCCGGGGACGCGTCGGGGCCGAGCACGCAATCGGCGTCGCAGGACCTGGTGGCCCGTCGGGGCATGGTCCAGGAGCGGTCCGCCGCCTCCCGGTCGGTGGGCCGGGGTGGCTCCAGGCCGTCCTCGCCGATCCGCGCGAACTCGTCCCCGCGCACCACGCGGTAGCGGGTACCCCGCACCTCCAGCTCGTCGACCGGCTCGCGTTCGAGCACGGCGACCGCCGCGAGGAGTTGCCGGCGCTCGCCGGGGTCGTCGGTCTCGTCCTTGGCCCGGAACCACAGGTGGGAGTTGAGCGCGTCGCGGACCTGCTGGGGCGTGCCGTCCACCACCGGTTTCAGCACCCGCCACGCCGCGTCGGCCGCGGGGTCCCGCACCGCGAGTCCGAAGACCGGTCCGCGCAGCGCCAGATGCGGATAGCGCACCGAGGCGTCCACCGCGTCGGACTCCGCCACCAGCTCGGCGGGATCGTCCCGGTCCACCAGACCTGCGTGGAGCCGGGCCAGGTGCCGCTTCCAGTCGTCGGTCATGTGCTCATGGTGCTGCCCTCGACGCGGGCGACGGGCCGGAAGGCCGCAAATGATCGGAATCCCTCGGCTGAGGCATCCGAATGGCATCGGGATGCGATCAAGGGGCTTGCCGGGTGACCGCCGGGCGTGACGCACGCGGCGTCAGGTCGCTCGTCGGCGGGGCGGGCCCGCGCCGTCCCCCTGAAGGGTGATGTCCAGCCGCTCCGAGGCCCGCCATTCGCCGGTGGTACGGCTGATGAGGTAGCTCACCCGGGCGGAGCCCGGCCTGGGGTGCGGGATCGTGAAGAGGGTCGTCTGGCCCACTTCGGCGGTGTCGACGACGTGTGTCTCGATCCGTGAGGTGCGCAGCACTCCGGTGTCCCAGCGCAGCTGCACCTGGTCTCCACCGCTCATTCCCGCGTACGGCTCGACGCGGACGACGAGTTGCGGGGTGCCGTCGGGCACCACCACGGCGCTGCCCACCGCCTCGTCGATCGTGGGTGCGGCCAGCCGTTCCACGGCCGCATCGGAGACGTCTGTCATGTTGTGCTCCCCCAGGTCCCGTCGTGGGTCGCCCTGTCGTCCGCGTCGGCACGCCGTCACCGGAAAAGGGACGGCGTACCGACGTCGTTGCTCCCATAGTGCTCCGCACGACGCCCTGCGTACACGTCTCATTCGCCGTTTCCGTGCGCTGTGTTGACGTTCCGGTCATACGTTCGCGACGGCTGGGGAACAGGTGGACGAACAGCGGGCGGAACCCGTGATTCAGCCGCCGTTCAGGGTGCGTCCGAGGAGCGGGAGCAGCCGGTCCCAGTGGCGCCGCAGCGCCTCGGCGTCGAAGGCCTCGGTGTCGGCCATGGTGAAGCCGTGGACCGTGCCCGGATAGACCTCGTTGGTGTAGCCGACGCCCGCGGCGTCCAGCGCCTTGTTGAACGTGCTCATCACCTCCGGCGTCATGTCGTTCTCGGCGAGGCCGAGATGGACCTCGGCGGTGAGCCGGGGGACGGAGTGGTGCGGACTGTCGGGTGCGTCGGTGACGAGTTGGCCGGGGTGGAACCCCGCGACGGCGGCCACCTGATCGGGGTGGGCCGTCGCGGTGCGCATCGCGAGGACCGCGCCCATGCAGTAGCCGATCGCGGCGACCGGCCCGTCGCTCACCTCGGGCCGGGACGTGAGGAACCGGAGGTAGGCGTCGGCGTCACTCAGGGCGCGTTCGGCGGTGTGCGCCTCGATCAGAGGCATCACCTGCGCGAAGATCCCGGGCCTGGCCTCTTCTCCGATGTGCTCGGGGAGTTCGACGACCGGGGTCGGGCCCTGTCGGTAGTAGACGTTGGGGAGGAGTACGTAGTACCCGTGCCCGGCCAGTTCGCGGGCCATCTCCTGGAGCACGGGGCGCACGCCGAAGGCGTCCATGTACATCAGCACGCCCGGGTGGCGCCCGCCGTCGTCGGGGAAGGCGGCGAAGGCGTCGGCCTGGCCGTCCGGGGTGGGGATCTGCAGCGTCGTGGTGGGAATGACGGGTCTTCCTTCCTTGTGCCGGCGCCGGTGAGCGATCCCTCTCTCGGGGCCGGGACCGACCGGCGCCGAGGGCCACGGTCGAGATCACTTCGACGGGGTCGGGGTCGCGGTCGGCCGGAGTGCACACCGGCAAGCACCAACGATCACCGCCGCCGTTCACGGGGTCAAGCCCGGCGCCTTCCACAAGCGCGAAGCCGGCTCGTCCGCGCCGGTGGTCGCCCTGTGCGAGGCGGATCGGGCCGGTGGGCCCGCGGATGCCACAGCCTGCGCGGCGCGCCTGTTTCGCGGCATGAGCGTGTTCGGCACAGCACTGCGGGCCCAGCGCCCGACAGCTCGTCCTCTACTCCGTGAGGCACGTCTCCATGAGCCTGCTGATCAGGTCGACCGAGATCTCCCTCGCCACCGCCGGATCACCGGCGGCACGCCGCGTCACCCCCCGGAGGCGGGTGAGGCGGTGCCGGGTGCCATGGCCAGGCCGCTTCGGACGAGCGTCAGGAACTCCTGGTCCGTGAGGCCGAGTTCGCGCGCCTGCGCGATGAGGCCGTGCACCGCATCGGTGAGGCGGGCCCGGTCCGCGGCGCCCCGCGCCGCCGTGATCACCGCGCCCCGGCCGCGGCGCAGCTCGATCAGCCCCTCGTCCCGCAGCCGCTGGTAGCCGCGCAGCACCGTGTGGACGTTGACGCCCAGCGACTCGGCGACCTCTCGGGCGGACGGCAGCCGCTCGCCGGGAGCCGCCGAGCCGTCGGCGATCGCTCCCCGAACGCAGGCGGCGATCTGCTCGCCCAGCGGCACGGGAGAGCCGGGGAGCACCCGGAACAGCATCGCTAGTCTCCCTTCGCGCCATGACGGTCCACCAGGCCGTTGAGCAGCGAGGCGGCGGTGGCCGAATCGTCGACGGTCACGACGTACTCACGGCCGCCCACCGTACGGACCGAGAGCGCCTCCCCCGAACGCAGCACCACGCCCCGCCGGTTCGGGCGTATCCGATAGCCCCAGCCGCCGAAGTCGCCCATGGCGTCGACCTGGACGCTGCCCGCGTCGACGATGCGGCCGAGCGGCAGGGCCAGGCGCGGCCGGGGCAGCACCGTCGAGGCGACGGTGAGTCCGCGCCGGTCGACGGTGACCCGGATCCTGGCCGACGCGACGCAGGCCAGTCCGAGGAGCAGCACGAGCACCCCCGCCCACCAGGAGCCGAACACCGCGCCGACTGCCCCGCCCACCACGACGGCCGCGGCGGCGAACAGCAGCGCGCGCGAGGTCATCGGGCGGCTCCAGACCGCCGCCTCGCCGTCGGCCAGGGGCAGCGGGGGCGCCGACGGCGCGGGGGCGGGGCGGGGGCCCCGCCCGATCAGCCACCAGGCCAGGGCGCCTGCGGCCAGGCCCGCGAGCACCAGCACCGCCAGGTGCCACAACGGCATCCGCACCCCGGCCGGGTCGGTGGTGTCCGCGTTGGCGAGGACGGTCACGATCAACGGGTAGGCGACGGTGGCGGCCGTGCCCGCGCCGATCGCGACGGCCGTCCTCGCCTGCGTCGGCTCCTTGGCGCTCAGGGCCAGGACGGAGAACAGCAGGCCGAGGCCGGCGAGCATTCCGGCGCCGAACCACAGTGCCGTGGTGCGGCTCATGAAGTCGTCGGCCGTGCCGCCTCCCGAGAAATGGGTGGCGATCCGGTCGGGCAACCGGTCGTAGTGCGCCAGGAAGACACCGACGTACGCGACGACGGCGACGACGAACGGCACGGCCGTCAGGGCTCCCCTGCGGAAGGCAGTCATCCGGCTTCCCCACCTCTTATAGTTGTTCGCATTCAACTAGAACAACTACAGCGTACGTCAACTCGACTTCGCACCCTTTCAGTTCACGGCGTCGCGGCCCGCGCGGCGGGTGAGCGCGCGCCGCGCCACCTTCACCAGGACCGCCGGGCGGAACAGCAGCGAGGGCGGGTCCGTCATGTTCAACACCCGTACGAAACGGGCCCACACATCCGGTTCGCGCACGGCGAGCGCGAAGACGTGGCGGTTGTACCAGTGGGCGAAGCGCGCGGAGAGCGGCTGTCCGTCGGGCGCCCACATGAGGTCCGAGCTCGTCGCCAGGGTCCAGGGGACCTGGATCACGCGGGCCGCGCCGCGCTGGTAGGCCCGGCTGAGGCCGTCGAGTCCGGCCGCGCCGGCCCGGCAGCGGCTCAGCAACCCGCCGAGCAGCTCCGCTTCGAGCGCGGCGACCGTGAGCCCCTGCCCGTACACCGGGTTGAAGACGCAGAGCGCGTCGCCGACCGCGATCAGGCGTTCGGGCCAGCGGGGGTTCTTGTGGTGCAGGCGCCACTCGTTGCCGGGGTTGGTGTAGCGGTGGATCTCCCCCTGCCGGGTGCCGCGCTTGATCTGTTCGGCGATGCGGGGATTGCCGAGCGTGCGGGCGAATTCGAGATAGCCCTCGTCGTCGGTGGGCGGGACGTGCCGGTCGACGCCGAACAGCGAGCACATCCAGCGATCGTGCTCCACGGCCAGCACGACTCCGCCGCGCGGGACGCCGGGCGCGAAGGCCATCTGGTACGCGATGTCGAAGTCCTGCGGGTCCCGCGGCGGACGTTCGTAGCACGCGGACGTATAGGTGATCTTCGCCTTCACCACGGCCGGGGCGGACGCCGGGAGCCCCGCGTCGGCGAGCCACCGGTCGACCGGGGTGGAGCGGCCCGAGGCGTCGACGACCAGGTCGGCGGGGACGTCGACGGATGCGTCGGCGCCCTCGGTGCGGTAGCGCACCCGGTCCAGGCGGTCGGGTGCGCTGCCCGTCACCGTCTCGCAGCGCGTCGCGGGGAGCATCCGCACCGCCGGGAGCGCCGACACCCGCTGCCGCAGGCGCCGTTCGAGCTCGTCGCGCGTGAAGGTCTGGACGGGAATGCCGACCGGGTCGGTCGGCGCGTAGCCGGTCGGGAGCAGGAAGCTCATCCGCTCGCCGTAGTCGAAGACGGGCGCGCCCAGTTCGGCGAGCTCCGCGCGCAGGCCGGGGAAGAGGACCTCCAGCGCGTCGCCGCCCCGGGCGAGCAGCGCGTGCGCGTGGTAGCCCTGCGGGACATGGGGATGCACTCCGGTGTCGGGACGCACGGGGTCGCGCTCCAGGACGAGCACTTCGGCGAAGTGGTCGGCCAGGACCCGTGCGGTGACCAGCCCGGCGTATCCGCCGCCGACGACGACGGCCCGTTCCCAACGGGCCCCGGACGGCGGACTCTGCGCTTCCTCGGTCATGGCGGTCCCGCTCCTCTCGGCAAGACCCTGAGCCTGTGGGCCGGACGAGTCCGCAGGCCCGCGAGTCCGCGACGGTGGAACATCGGAGTATGACCCCGGCAGCGCCCCGGTCCGAGCGAGTTCTGTCGCGTTTGTGACGCCCCACCACGAGAAAGCGCCGGTGGCACGGCGCGACGCCCCGGCGAGCCCGACTCGATTCCGTCGGTACCCGGGCAAACATCGCACGGGCGCGATCATCGTATCGAGTTAATGTCACCGGTTTTCCTTGGTCCGCGGGGCGAGCCCGCCACTAATGTTCCCCTGGATCTGACCGGATTCCCGTTTAAATAAGCCCTTTTACTCCTGTTGCCCGATGACGTCCTCATACGGGCGTCACCGACCTGAGCAAGGAGAGCTCGCCCGATGACCGTTGACTCGAGCCCGGAAGCCCGCGTGGAGCCGCCCCGGCAGTCCAGCCTGGGCACCGCGGCCGCCCGCAACCTCGCCAGTACGACCAAGTCCGCACCGCAGATGCAGGAGATCACCTCGCGGTGGCTGCTGCGGATGCTGCCCTGGGTGGAGACCAAAGGCGGTGTCTACCGGGTCAACCGCCGCCTGAGCTACACCGTGGGCGACGGAACCGTGGAGTTCGTGCAGGACGGCGCCAGCGTGCGGGTGATCCCCCGGGAGCTCGGCGAACTGGCCCTGCTGCGCGGCTTCGACGACGTGGAGGTGCTCGGCGCCCTCGCCGACCGGTGCGTCCAGCGCGACTTCCGGGCCGGCGAGACCCTCGTGGTGCGCGGCACGCCCGCCGACCAGCTCCACCTGATCGCCCACGGGCGGATCAGCCAGACCTCCGTGGGCAGTTACGGCGACGAGATCGATCTGGACGTCCTCGCCGACGGCGACCTGTTCGGCGAGAACGCCCTCCTGGACGAGGACGCCCGGTGGGAGCAGAACGCCACCGCCGAGACGGCAGGCACCCTCCTCACCCTGTCGCGCGCCGACTTCGCCGCGGTGGTGGACACGTCCCCCGACCTCCGCGCCCACCTCGACGAGTTCACCGCGCGCTCCCAGCGGCGGCAGAACCACCGCGGCGAGGCGGAGATCGCGATGTCGGCCGGCCACACCGGCGAGCAGGAGCTGCCCGGCGCGTTCGTCGACTACGAACTGAACCCCCGCGAGTACGAACTCTCCGCCGCGCAGACCATCCTGCGGATCCACACCAGGGTCGCCGACCTCTACAACGGCCCGATGAACCAGACCAAGGAGCAACTGAGGCTCACCATCGAGGCGTTGCGGGAGCGCCAGGAGCACGAGCTCATCAACAACCGGGAGTTCGGCCTGCTCCACAACGCCGACTTCAAGCAGCGCCTCCAGCCGCACGCCGGTCCGCCGACCCCGGACGACATGGACGAGCTGCTCTGCCGTCGGCGCGGCTCCAAGTTCTTCCTCGCGCACCCCAGGACGATCGCGGCGATCGGGCGCGAGTTCAACGCGCGCGGCATCTACCCCGACCACGTCGACCTCGGCGGCCAGCAGGTCCCTGCCTGGCGCGGCGTACCGATCCTGCCCTGCAACAAGATCCCGGTGACGCAGGAGAAGACCAGCTCGATCCTGTGCATGCGTACCGGCGAGGACAACCAGGGCGTCATCGGTCTGCACCAGACCGGCCTGCCGGACGAGTACGAACCGGGTCTGTCGGTGCGGTTCATGGGCCTCGACGAGAAGGCGATCACCTCCTACCTCGTCAGCACCTACTACTCCGCCGCGATCCTCGTGCCGGACGCGGTCGGCGTACTGGAGAACGTGCAGATCGCCCGCTGGCCCCAGTAGTCCACCCCACCGAGGAGCCATCGATGCCCGTGCCCGATCAGGCACCGCCGCAGTCGAGCGTGCCCGAGGCAGCCGCCCGTTTCGGGGCGCAGGTCCTGGCGGACGCCGCGGCGCGCGCGTGCGACATCCGGGCCGCGACCGGCGGCCCGCCCTGTCCGTCGACGCCACCCGAACCACCCGTCGCGGTCGCGGTGTCCGAACCGCCGAGCGCGGTCGCGGTGACCGAACCATCCACCGCGATCTCCGTGCCCGAGCCGCCACGCGCGGTGCCCGTACCCGAACCACCCGTCCCGGTCTCCGTGCCCGCGCAGGCCGCGGGACCCGTCACGGATCTGCCCGCGCCCTCCGCGGGCGCCGACCTGGCCCGGGTCCTGGCCGGTCCCACCGGCCTGGGCACGGCGGGCCTGCGGCTGGTCCTGCCGCAGGAACCGCCGGCGCCCTCGCCCGGTGGGGTCGCGCAGGGCCGGCCGATCCCCGGCCTCTACTTCCATCCGGTGCCGGAGCCCGATCCGGCGCGGGTCGAGGAGGTCAGCCGGCGGATCAAGTCGTGGGCGGTGGACGAGGTCTCGCTGTTCCCCGACGACTGGGAGGAGCAGTTCGACGGCTTCTCCGTGGGCCGCTACATGGCCGTCTGCCATCCGGACGCGCCCACCGTCGACCATCTGATGCTCGCCACCCGCCTGATGGTCGCCGAGAACGCGGTCGACGACTGCTACTGCGAGGACCACGGCGGCTCGCCCGACGGCCTCGGCGAGCGGCTGCTCCTGGCCCACACGGCTCTCGACCCGGTGTACACGACGCCGGAGTACCAGGAGCCGTGGGCGGCATCGCTCCACTCGGACGCGCCCCGGCGCGCCTACCGCTCCGCCATGGAGTACTTCACGCAGGTCGCGAGCCCCTCCCAGACCGACCGGTACCGGCACGACATGGCGCGGCTGCACCTGGGCTATCTCGCCGAGGCCGCCTGGGCCCAGGAGGACCGTGTGCCCGAGGTGTGGGAGTACCTGGCGATGCGCCAGTTCAACAACTTCCGCCCCTGCCCCACCATCACCGACACCGTCGGCGGCTACGAACTGCCGGCGGACCTGCACGCCCAGGCCGCCATGCAGAAGGTCATCGCGCTCGCGGGCAACGCGACGACCATCGTCAACGACCTGTACTCGTACACCAAGGAGCTCGACGCTCCCGGCCGGCACCTGAACCTGCCCGTCGTGATCGCCGAGCGCGAGGGCCTCTCCGACCGGGACGCCTATCTGAAGTCCGTCGAGGTCCACAACGACCTGATGCGCGACTTCGAGACCGAGGCCGCGGCCCTGGCCGCCGCCTGCCCCTTCCCGACGGTGCAGCGCTTCCTGCGGGGCGTGGCCGCCTGGGTCGACGGCAACCACCACTGGCACCAGACCAATACGTACCGCTACAGCCTGCCCGATTTCTGGTAAGAGAATGGATTTATCTGTGACCAGCACCGAACTCACCGCCACCGACGCCCGTGTGCGCATCCCCGGTCCGGCGACGCCCTACCAGGGCGACATCGCCCGCTATTGGGACGGGGAGGCCAGGCCCGTGAACCTGCGTCTCGGCGATGTCGACGGTCTGTACCACCACCACTACGGCATCGGCGAGGTCGACCACGCCGCGCTCGGCGACCCCGAGGACAGCGAGAGCGAGAAGAAGCTGATCGCCGAGCTGCACCGGCTGGAGTCGGCGCAGACCGGGGTGCTCCTATCGAACCTCGGCGACATCGGGCGCGAGGACACCCTGGTGGACGCCGGCTGCGGCCGTGGCGGCTCGATGGTGATGGCGCACCAGCGCTTCGGATGCTCGGTCGAAGGCGTCACGCTCTCCGCCAAGCAGGCCGAGTTCGCGAACCGGCGCGCCGGTGAGCTGCGCATCCAGGACCATGTGCGCGCCCAGGTCTGCAACATGCTCGCCATGCCCTTCGAGACCGGGCAGGCCGCGGCCTCGTGGAACAACGAGTCGAGCATGTACGTCGATCTGGACGACCTCTTCGCCGAGCACTCCCGCGTGCTGAAGGTCGGCGGCCGGTACGTGACCATCACCGGGTGCTGGAACCCCCGGTACGGCCAGCCCTCGAAGTGGGTCTCCCAGATCAACGCGCACTTCGAGTGCAACATCCACTCGCGCCGGGAGTACCTGCGCGCCATGGCCGACAACCGCCTCGTGCCGCAGGCCGTCATCGACCTCACCCCCGACACGCTGCCCTATTGGGAGCTGCGGGCCACGTCCTCGCTGGTGACGGGGATCGAGGAGGCGTTCATCAACTCGTACAAGGACGGGTCCTTCCAGTACGTGCTCATCGCGGCCGACCGGGTCTGACCCACTGCCGTCCCGGGGCCCGTTCCATGGGGGAACGGGCCCTTCCCGTGCCGTGGGGACGGGAAGGGCGTCGTCACGGGGCGTCAGCGGCGGCTGCGCACGAGCAGATAGAGGAAGTACGGCGTGCCGATGACGGCCGTCATCAGGCCGGCGCCGAGCTGGGCCGGGGCGATCACGGTCCGGCCCACCATGTCGGCGGTGCAGACGAGGATCGCGCCGAGCAGCACCGCCACCGGCACCACCCGGACGTGCTGCCGGCCGACCAGGGCGCGGGCCGCGTGCGGGGCGACGAGGCCGACGAAGCCGATCGTGCCGGCGGCGGCCACCGCGGTGGCGCTCAGCAGCACGCTGAGGACGAGGAAGCCGAGCCGGCCGCGGCCGAGGTTCAGGCCGAGCAGCCTCGGGGTGTCCTCGTCGAGGGAGACGAGGTCGAGTTCCGTGCGCCGGGCGACCGCGAGGGCGAGGCCCACGGCGAGGACGGCCGCGAGGGGCACCGAGTCGGACAGGGTCCGCCCGTACGTCGAGCCCGACAGCCAGGTGAGGGCCTTCGTCGCGTTGAACGGGTCGGTGAGGATGATCAGCAGGCTGATCACGGCGGACGCGCCGGTGGCGACGCCGAAGCCGACGAGGACGAGGCGGTTCTGCTGGAAGCCGCCCCGCGCGGCGAGGCCGAAGACGAGGACCGCGCTGACGGCTGCGCCCGCGAAGGCGCCGGCGGCGATGCTCCACGAGCCGGCCAGGGGCACCGTCGTCACCAGGATGACGGCGCCCAGCGCGGCGCCGTTGGTGACGCCCAGGATGCCCGGTTCGGCCAGCGGGTTGCGGGTCACGGCCTGGATGAGCGTGCCGGCCAGGGCGAGCGCCGCGCCCGCGAGCAGAGCCGCGACGACACGGGGCATGCGGGTGTCGAGCACGAAGGAGACGGTCTGACCCGCCCTCCCCTGCGCCCAGTTGACCACGTCGCCCAGGAGCAGCTTGCTGTCGCCGAGCAGGACGGCGGCGATGCCCACGGCGACGACCAGGACCACCAGGACGGCCGTCGTGGTGAGGAAGACCGTCCTGCTCCTGATGCGCAGCCGGTCGGCCGGGGCGGCGCCGGCCGTGTCCTTGACCCGCGCGGCCATGACGACGAGGAAGGCGGCGCCGACCAGGCTGGTGACGACGCCGGTCGGCACGCCGACGGCGGCGTCCGGCGACACGACGGCGCGCAGTAGGACGTCGGAGCCGAGCACCAGGGCGGCGCCGGTGAGACCCGCGAACGGCAGGCGCGCCCGCGACCGCGTGAACGCACGGAACCTGCGGGCGAGGGGCCGCACCAGGGCCGGGGCGCACAGGCCGACGAAGCCGATGGGTCCTGCGAGGCTGACGGCGGCGGTGGACAGGAGCGCGGCGAGCACGACCGCCGTGACGCGCGTGGAGCGGACGGGCACGCCGACGCCGCGCGCCGCGTCGTCACCGAGGGCGAGGGCGTCGACCCTGCGGGCGAGCAGGATCAGCCCGACGAGGCCGACGACGCCGATGGGTGCCATCTGGAGCACGGCGTCGAAGCCGTTCTGCCCGATGCTGCCCTGGTTCCACTTGTAGATGCCCTCCGTCTCCTGGGGGAACAGCAGGAGGAGGCCTTCGGTGACGGCGGTGAGGCCCAGGGTGAGGGCGCTGCCCGCGAGGACCAGCCGGACGGTGCCCGCGCCGAGTCCGGAGAGGCCGAGGACGACGGCCGCCGCGGCGAGGCCGCCGACGAAGGCGATGCCGGAGGTGGCGAACAGCGGCAGGGAGAGGCCGGTGGCGGCGGCCAGCGCGAGCGCCACGTAGGAGCCCGCGTTGACGGCGAGGGTGTCGGGCGAGGCGAGGACGTTGCGGCTGACGGCCTGGAGGGCGGCGCCTGCCATGCCGAGTACGGCGCCGACGAAGAGCCCCGCGGCCATGCGCGGCAGCCGGGAGGCGATGACGACGGACGCGTCGCCGGTGTCGGCCCGGCCGGTGAGCGCCTTCCAGACCTCGGGGGCGCCGACCGCGGCCGTGCCCTGAGTGATGTCGACGACCGCGAGCGCGGCGACGAGGAGGACCAGTGCGGCCGTCACCGCGGCCGCGCCCGTGCGGGACGTGACGGTCGGCGGACGGGGTGCGGGGGTGGTTGCGGTGACGGCCATGGCGCTACTTCGTCAGGGCGGCGACGAGGGAGTCGACGTACTGGTTCATCGACTCGGGGCCGCCGAACATCCAGACGCCGTCGGGCAGTCGGTGGACGTTGCCCTTCTTGACGAACGGCAGCGACGTCCACACCTTGTCCTTGGCGAGGGCGTCGGTGAACGGCGTGCTGCTCTTGTCGCCGTCGTTGCCGATGTAGGCGAAGTGGACGTCGTCGCCGAGCTTGGTGAGGCCCTCGACGTCGGTGGAGCCGAGGCCGTAGGCCTTGTCGCCCTTGACCTTCCAGGGGTTCTTCAGGCCGAGTTCGCCGTTGACGGCGCCGATGAGCGAGCCGCTGGTGTAGGGCCTGATCGTGACCTGGTTGGAGACGTCGTAGCCGTCGGCGAAGGCGAGTTCGGCGCCGGCGAGGTCGGCGCCCGCGAGCTTCTTCCTGCCCTCGGCGAGCTTCGCCTCGAAGTCCTTCTTGAGCTTCGCGGACCGCTCGGTGGTGCCGGTGGCCTTGGCCAGGAGGTCGAGGTTCTCGGTCATCTGACCGATCGGGTCCTTGGCGTCGGCGGGGCGCAGGTTCAGGACCGGGGCGATCTTGCGCATCTGCTTCACGGCGGCGGCGGGCAGGTCCGTGGTCGCAATAATGAGGTCGGGCTTGAGGGACGCGATGGAGTCCATGCTCGGCTCGCCGCGCGTGCCGACGTCCTTCGGGTCGTTCTTCAGCGGGACGGCGGTGTCCCAGGTCTTGTAGCCCTTGACGTCGGCGACGCCGGTCGGGTCGACGCCCAGGGATATCAGGCTCTCGACGGCGTTCCACTCGGTGCCGACGACCTTCTTCGCGGGCCCGTCCAGCTTCACCTTCTCGCCGGTGCCGTCGGTGAGGGTGATCGCGCCGTCGCTCTTCTTCGCGTCGTCGGCGGCGGGCTCGGTGGTTCCGCAGGCGGTCAGGGTGAGGGCCGCGGTGGTGGCGGCCGCCGCGGTGAGGAGGAGGCGTCTCATGAGGTGGTGCTGAGCCTTTCGCTTCGCGAGTGGTGGCGGCCGATGGCGCGGGTGCGCAGCCGGCCGGTGGCGGGATCGGTGTCGACCTCGATACGGATGCCGTACGTGTCGGTGAGCCGCTGCGGCGTGAGGACGTCCTCGGGGGCGCCGTCGGCGATGATCCGTCCCGCGTCGAGCAGGAAGATGCGGTCGGCGACGGCCGCCGCCTGGTCGAGGTCGTGCAGGACGGCGCCGACGGCGATGCCGTGGTCGTCCGCCAGGTCCCGCATGAGGTCGAGGAGTTCGACCTGGTAGCGCAGGTCGAGGTAGGTGGTGGGCTCGTCGAGCAGCAGTACGCCCGTCTCCTGGGCGAGACAGCCGGCGAGCCAGACGCGCTGGAGCTGGCCTCCGGAGAGGTGCTCGGCGCCGCGTTCTGCGAGGTCGGAGACGCCGGTCAGGGCGAGGGCGCGGTCGACCGCGGCCGGTCCGTCCGGGTCGGCCTTGCCCCAGCGGCCCCGGTAGGGGTAGCGGCCGAACTCGACGACGTCGCGCACGGTCAGGCCGCCCGGTGTGGGGCGGCCCTGGGTGAGCAGCGCGACACGGCGCGAGAACGCGCGGGGGCTCAGCGCGAGCCCGTCGGTGTCGCCGTCGATGACGAGCGTGGCGCTCCGGGGTCGCTGCAGCCGCGCGAGGGTGCGCAGCAGCGTCGACTTGCCGCTGCCGTTGGGGCCCACGAGGACCGTCACTTCGCCGGGGCGCAGCGTCATGGCGGCGTCGTGGACGACGTCGACGCCTTCGTACGCCACGGTGACGCCCGTGGCCGACAGTTCATGGCCTTGGGGACGCGTGGCCGCCGAGGTCTCTTCACCTACATGCACGCAGCAGAGGTTAGCCTAACCTTAATAGACGGCGAAACGGGGGGCCATCTCCTCTCACAAGAGGAAATCCGGACGACTTCACCGCTGAGGCCCCTCCCGCCTCATCCGGCGTCGTCCCTCCCTGCGGCGCAGGACATGGCTCAGCATGCCGACGGCCTCCACTCCGGAGTGTCCGCTCTCAGCGAGCCGCAGCACCGTGCACTCCAGGAGCAGGGTCGTGGAGGGCAGCTCCTGTCGGGAGGGGTGACGGCACGTCCGGAGCCGCGAAGTACGCCGGGAAGCCGCGCCGGACCAGATGGTCGGCGTACTCCTCGGTCTGTCCGGCGTGCCCGCTGCCGGTGAGCGCCTCGACCGCGACCGCCGCGATGTCCGCGGCGTCGATCAGGGGCTTCTGCCCGTGCCCGGTGGACAGTTCGGCCTTCCCCGCGACGACGGCGTCACGCAGGAACGCCTCCTCGCCGAGGTTCTGCATGCACCACGGACGCCGCGGCCTGACGCGAAGCGGCCGGGGCCGGGGCGCCGTGTGCGCCCCGGCCCCGGCCGTGGTCGTTCCCCGGTGGCGTGCCTCAGGCCTTCCCGGGACGGGTGCGCGGCAGCCGTGTGGCGCCGGCGGCGGCGAGCAGGCAGAAGCCGATCACCCACCAGAACGTGTCGGCGAACGCCCAGGAGATCTCCTGGCCGCGGGCGTCGAGACGGCTCTGCAGGACCACGGCGAGCACGCCGGTGCCGAGCGAACCGCCCACGGTGTTCAGGAGGTTGAGCGCTCCGGAGGCCCGCGGGAGCTGCGCCGGTTCGATGCGGCTGTAGACGATGTTCATCACGGGTGCCCCGATCATCGCCATGCCCACGCCCCGTACCGTGAGCGCCGCGGCGATCAGGGCGTCGGAGGGATGGTGGCCGAGCTGGGTGAACGGGACCGTGCCCGCGAGGATCAGCACGATGCCGGTGACGACGAGGGTCCGTGGCGCGACCTTGTCGATGGTGCGGTTGACCAGGACCGATCCGGCCGCCGCGCCGATGCCCTGGGGGGCGAGCAGCAGCCCGGCCTCCAGTGCCGTGAGGTCGCGGCCGGTCTGGAAGTACAGCGGCAGCAGGAACATCGTGCCGAACACCGACGCACCGAGCACGAGCAGCGCGAGCGCGGCGGCGCCGAAGGGCGGCCGGGCGAAGAGCCGCGGGTCGACCAGCGGTGTGCGGCTGGTGCGCAGCCCGTGGACGGCGAAGGCGGTCAGCATCGCGAGGCCCGCCGTGATGCCGATCGCGGCCGGCAGGGTGCGGCCGTGGGCGACCTCGGTGAGCCCGTACACCAGCACGGCGAGGCCGGGCGAGAGGAGCGCCGCGCCGCGCAGGTCGAACGGCGTCCGCCGCGGGGCGGGCGGCACCTGGGGCACGTACCGCCGCGCGAGCAGCGCCGCGACCGCGCCGATCGGCAGGTTGACGAGGAACAGCCACGGCCAGGACGCGACACCGAGGATGGAGCCGCCGACCAGCGGGCCGAGGACCGGCGACAGGAGCGGGACGACCGACACGATGCTGATCACCCGGCCCATGCGCTCGCGTCCCGCGACGCGGGCGAGCAGCGCCTGCCCGGTCGCGGGCAGCATGCCGCCGCCGAGCCCCTGGATCACCCGGAACACGATGAGGCTGGTCGCCGACCAGGCCAGCGCGCACAGCGCCGAGCCGAGCAGGAACACGCCCACGGCCGCGAGCCAGGTCCGCCGTCCGCCGAATCGGTCGGCGAGCCAGCCGGACGCGGGCACGGCGGCCACCACCGCCAGCAGGTAGGCGGTGGAGACCCACTGGATCTCGCTGACGGAGGCCCCGAACTCACCGGCCAGGGTGTCGATGCCGACGCTGACGATCGTGGCGTCCACCGTGGCCATGAAGGTGCCGAGGACGAGGATGAACGCGATGCGCAGCAGCGCCGCGTCGACCTTCGTCTCCGCCGGTGCGGTCTTCTCGCTCACGGGCGCTCCAGGAGGTCGCGCACGTCGGAGTCGAGCCGGTCGCCCAGCGTCCGCAGCAGGCCGACCAGTTCGTCGGCGAGCCCGTCGACGTCCACGCCGGCCCGGTGCGCGAGCACGCCGGTCCAGCCGTCGCCGTCCGGCATGACGGTCAGGGTCACCGGGTGGTGGGTGGACTCGCGGAAGCGGGTGCCGACGACGGTGAGACCGGGGGCGGGTGCGCGCAGCCGTTCCGGGTCGACCGGGTAGTTCTCGAACACCACGAGGCTGTCGAAGAGGCGTCGGCGTCCGGTGAGCCGTTCCAGGTCGGTCAGGGCGACGTGGTGGTGTTCCACCAGCCCGCGCTGTCCGGACTGGAGGTCGGCGAGCGTCCGCGCGAGCGTGCCCGCGAGGCGTGCGCGCACGGGCACGGTGTTGGCCAGCAGGCCGATGATCTCCTCGACGCCCGTGAGCTCCGGGGGACGGCAGGCGACCATGGCGCCGAAGCAGACGTCCGTACGGCCGGAGCGGCGGGCCAGGAGCACCGACCAGGCGCCCTGCACCAGCGTGTTGGGCGTCAGGCCGCGCCGTGCGGCGAGCTCGGTGAGCCCGGCCACGAGCGCCGCGTCGAACGTGATGATCTCGGGCTCCTGCCAGGCGGCGCCGGGTTCAGTGTCGCCCACCAGGTAGTCGCCCTCGGGCAGGCCGTCCAATTCTGCTTCCCAGGCGGCCAGTTCGGGCTCGTGGTCGGTGCGCCAGCGCAGGTAGTCGCCGAACGGCACGGGGGCGGGCAGATCCGCTTCCCCGCCCCGGGCCTCGGCGGTGTAGAGCGCGAACAGTTCGGTGAGGATCCGCGGGGCCGACCAGCCGTCGGACAGGACGTGGTGGGTGGTCAGGACCAGGTCGGCGAGGTCGGGGCCGCGCCGGATCACGGTCAGGCGGACGAGCGGGCCCTCGGCCAGGTCGAAGGGTTCGCCGAGGTCGGCGGCGAGCACCTCGTCGGCGGGTCCGTCGGACACCCGGAAGTCCGGCCGGGGCGCCTCGGGGATCACCGCGAGGTCGGCGGGGAACACCGCGCCCAGGTTCGGGTGACGGGCCAGCAGGCCGTCTCCGGCGGCGCGCAGGGCGTCGACGTCGAGCGGACCGGCGAGCGAGAACGTCGACTGCACGGTGTACGGGTCGGGGCGCTCGGTGCGCGAGTGCCGCAGCATCACCTCCTGGAGCGGGGTGAGCGGCTGCACCTCGGCGACCGGCCGGCCGCCGTCGAGGGCCTCGATCTCCGGTGCGGCGGCGACGTGCGCTGCCGCGCTCCGCAGGTGCCCGGCGAGCTCCTCGATCTCGTCGGCCGTGAACAGCGCCGACGGCCAGGTGACGCGGATGCCGAGCGCGTCGTCGCGCACCAGGGCGTTGACCATCAGGGCGTGTGGCAGCGGCAGTTCGCCGGTGCCGCCCGAGCCGAGCGGGTCGGCGTCCGGGGCGGGCTGCCACGGCGTCTCCTCGGTGGGGGCACCGGGGAACTGGCCGAGGTAGTTCCAGGCGACCTCCGGTGCCACCGGGTCGAGCAGCCCGGCGGCGGTGAGGATGCCGTGGCCGAGGCCGTCGCCCTGGGCGCGCAGCCGTTCGCCGACCGCCCGCACGTCGTCGTCCGCGTGGAGGCGTACGGGGTGGACGGCGGTGAACCAGCCGACGGTCTGGGACAGGTCGACCTGGGTCGGGCGGCCGTGGCTCTCCAGGGCGACGAGCAG
Source organism: Streptomyces sp. NPDC052114 (assembly GCF_040680155.1). NCBI lineage: Bacteria > Bacillati > Actinomycetota > Actinomycetes > Kitasatosporales > Streptomycetaceae > Streptomyces > Streptomyces sp. NPDC052114. Next base: position 132,133 of record NZ_JBFAWC010000014.1, read on the forward strand.
CTCCCCCGTGCCGCGCCAGTCGCGTACGGCCCGGGCGAGCACCGTGAGCAGCGCGGCGTCGGGCGTGGTGCGGTGGGCGGCGGGCAGGGTCGTGATCAGGGCGCGGGTGACGGCGGTGTCGAGCCACAGCTCGTGGTGCGTCGCGGTGGCGGCGGTGTCCCTGGCGGGGTCGAGCGGCCGGGTGAGCGCCGGGGTGGCGGTCATCCGCCGCCAGTGGGCCAGTTCGGCGCTCCGGTCGGTCTCGCGCAGGGTGCGCGCCCAGCCGAGGAAGGACTGGCCGTGCCGGGTCAGTTCGCCGCCGTCGTGGGCGTGCCGCAGGTCGTCGAGGAGGATCCGCCAGGACACGCCGTCGACGACGAGGTGGTGGGCGATCAGGACGAGCCTGCCGGGGCGTGCGGGTCCGGCGTCCACCCATACGGCGCGCAGCAGCGGGCCGGTGCGCGGGTCCATCGACGCGAGGGCCTTCGCGACCTCGGCGTCGACCAGGTCGCGCGGCTCGTCCGCCGTGCGTACGCAGGTCAGTACGTCGACTCCGGTCACGGCGCCGACCGGCGGAATGCGCAGGGCGTCGTCGGTCAGGTGGGCGCGGAGCGCGTCGTGCCGGGCCAGGAGCGCGTCGAGGGTGGCCCGCCAGGTGGTCTCGTCGCCGCCGGGCGGGACGCAGATCTCCACCCACTGGCAGAAGCCGTCCGCGGCGGCGCCCGAGCGGCGCAGCAGGTCCCGCATGATCGGGGTCAGCGGCGCGTCGCCCGCCACGGGCGCCGAACCGCCGTCCAGGGCGCGGGCCCTGGCCGCGATCCCGGCGACCGTCTCGCCCTCGAACACGTCGCGGGCGGTCAGTCCGAGGCCCTTGCGGCGGGCCCGCGAGACGACTTGGAGCGAGACGATGCTGTCGCCGCCGATGGTGAAGAAGTCGTCGTCGGGGCCGATGTCGTCGGTGCCGAGGACGTCCCGGAAGACGCCGAGGAGCACCGCTTCGGCCTCGGTGGCGGGTTCGCGTCGCGCGGTGGCGGCGATCTCGGGGGCGGGCAGCGCGGTGGGGTCGAGCTTGCCGCCGGGGGTCAGCGGCAGCCGGTCGATCTCCACGAGCGCCGTCGGCACCATGTGGTCGGGCAGTTCACCGGCGACGTACGCGCGCACCTGTGCGGTGTCCAGGTCGGCGCCGTCGGTGGGGATGACGTAGCCGACGAGGCGGTCCTCGCGCACGATCACCGCGCTGGCGCGGACGTCGGGGTGGCGGGTGAGCGTGGACTCGATCTCGCCGAGCTCGACGCGGAAGCCGCGCACCTTCACCTGGTGGTCGACGCGGCCGAGGAACACCAGCTGTCCGTCGGCGCGCCAGCGCACGAGGTCGCCGGTGCGGTACATCCGTTCGCCGGGGGCGCCGTACGGGTCGGCGACGAACCGCTCGGACGTCAGGCCGGGGCGGCCGAGGTAGCCGCGGGCCACGCTGGGGCCGCCGAGGTAGAGCTCACCCGTCACGCCGACGCCGACGGGCTGGAGTCCGCCGTCCAGGACGTAGGCGCGGACGTTGGGATCGGGGCGGCCGATGGGCAGCGGGCCCTCGTCGTCCGCGTCGTAGTGCCAGGTCACGGAGTTGATGGTGACCTCGGTGGGGCCGTAGGCGTTGAAGAGCGCCTTGCGGCCGGTGCCCCAGCGTCGCGCGAGGGCCGGGTCGAGCCGTTCGGCGCCGACGACGAAGAACACGTCGGAGGGGACGGTGCGGTCGTCGGGCATCGCGGCGAGGAACGACGGCAGGAGGTTCACTCCGGTGACGCGGTGCTCGGCGATGTAGTCGAGCAGTTCGTCGCCGGGGACGCGCACTTCCTCGGGGGCGATGACGGAGGTGCCGCCGGACAGCAGCGGGACCATCGTCTGCCAGAACGCGACGTCGAAGCTGGTCGACGCGAAGTGCAGGTACCGGTCGTGCTCGGTGACGCCGACGACCTCCTCCTGAAGGGAGATCAGGTCGGGCACGCCGCGGTGGGTCACGCCGACGCCCTTGGGGCGTCCTGTGGTGCCCGAGGTGTAGATGACGTACGCGAGCGCGTCGTCGGTGAGCCGGGCGCGCGCCCGCGCCGGGTCGGTGTCCGGGACGTCGGCGAGCGTGGCCGGGTCGTCGAGCCGCACCACGGGGATGTCGCGGTCGCTCGGCACGTCGGCGCCGGTCGTCACGGCGGCCGCCGGGACGATGTCGTCGATCATGTACGCGAGGCGCTCGCGCGGGTAGCTCGCGTCCATCGGGACGTACACGGCACCGGCCTTGGCCACGCCGAACAGCGCGACGGTCATCTCGATGTCGCGGCCGAGCAGCACCGCGACCGGGTCCTGGGGGCGGACCCCGCGCGCGATCAGGGCGTGGGCCAGGCGGTTGGCCTGCCGGTCCAGTTCGGCGTAGCTCAGGCTGCGGTCGCGGCAGACCAGTGCCTCGGCGTCGGGCTTGCGGTCGACCCAGGCGGCGAACTCCGCCAGCCAGGGGCCGCGCGGCTTGGCGGGGACGACCTCGGTGCCGGTGCGCAGCATCCGCTCGCGCTCGTCGGCGTCGAGCGCGGGCAGCGCGAGCGCGGGCCGTGCCGGGTCCTCGACGATCTCGCGCAGGAGGTGGTGCAGCCAGCGGCCGTAGTCCCGCACGGTCGACTCGGCGAACGCCTGCGGCTGGTAGCCGAGGCCGATGGTGATCTCGTCGTCGGGGATGACGATGACGGTGAGCGCGTAGTGCGTGGCGTCGGTGATGTCCACGCCGGCCAGGTCGAGGCCGGGGGCGAGGGGGGTGCGCTTCCGGCTGGACAGCGGGAAGTTCTCCATCACCAGCATGGTGTCGAAGAGTTCGCCGACGCCGACCATGCGCTGGATCTCGGGCAGGCCGACGTGGTGGTGCTCGGCCAGCGCCACGCTCTCGGCGTGAATGTCCGCCATGAGGTCGCGGGCCGTGCGGTCCTGGGTGTGGCGCACGCGCACCGGGATGGTCGTGCCGAGCTGGCCGATCATCGACTCCACTCCGTCGACCTCGGCGGGCCGTCCGGAGACCGGGCAGCCGAAGACGACGTCGCGGCGCCCGGTGAGCCGGCCGAGGAGCAGGCCCCAGGCGGTCTGGAGGACGGTGGTGAGGGTGACGCCCTGTGCGCGGGCGAAGGCCCGCAGCCGGTCGCTGAACTCCTCGCCGAGGCCGACGCTCACACGGCCGGGCCGCTCGACGGCGGTCCCGACACCGGCGGGTGCCAGGCGCGTGGCCTCGTCGACACCGGCGAGCGCGTCGCGCCAGGCGGTCAGCGATGCCTCGCGGTCGCGCCCGGCCAGCCAGCGGAAGTACTCCTGCAGCGGCGCGGCGACGGGCGCGGCGGGGCCGCCGCCCAGTTCGGCGTAGATCGCGAGCAGGGTGCGGCCGACGATCGGCATCGACCAGCCGTCCAGCAGCGCGTGGTGGTTGGTGATGACCAGCCGGTGCTCGGCCGGGCCGACGCGGGAGAGCAGGAAGCGGATGAGCGGGGGGCGCGCCGGGTCGAAGGGGCGTGCCAGTTCGGCGCGTACGGCCTCTTCGAAGTCGTCGTCCCGGCGCCAGTCAAGGGCGACCTCGGTGGGGATGACCTGCACCACGTCGTCCCCGGCGGTGCCGAGGTACACGCGCAGCGCCGGGTGGCGGCGCAGGAGTTCGCGCGCGGCCTCGGCCATGCGGTCCGCGTCCAGCTCGCCGACGAGGGTGGTCACGGCCTGGACGACATAGACGTCGGTGTCCTGGTCGTCGCGGACCAGGGTGTGGAAGGAGAGGCCGACCTGCAGCGGGGTGGCGGGCAGGACGTCGGCGAGGGGGCCGGTGCGTTCGAGGGTGCCGATGGCGGCCTGGTCGAGGTCGACGAACGGCAGGTCGGAGGGGGTGAGCCCGCCGGTGGTGTGCCGGGCGTGCGCGGCCAGGGTCTCCAGGGCGGCGGTCCAGGCGGCCTGGAGGGCGGCCACGGCGTCGGTGCCGAGCACCTTGGTGGCGGCCGTCCACTCGACGGCGAGGCGGGGCGCGCCCTCCTCGTGGACGAAGCAGTTGAGGGCGAGGACCTGCTCCAGGGCCTTGGCGTCGGGTTCGGTCACCGCGAAGGCGTCCTCCTCCGGCAGGCGCCAGCCGGTGCCGGGCAGCGCGGCGAACCGGCCCAGGTAGTTGAGGAGCACGTCCGGCACCGGGGTGGCCGCGAGGTCGGGGCCCGCCACCGGGTCGAGGTGGCGCAGGACGCCGTAGCCGACACCGCCGTCGGGGACGGCGCGCCGGGCCTCCTTGGCGGCGCGCAGCAGCTGCCCGGTGTCGCCGGACGCGGGCACGCGCACGGGGTACTCGCTGGTGAACCAGCCGACCGTGCGGGCCAGGTCGAGGTGTTCGCGGCCGTGGCCCTCCATCGTGACGGTGAGCGCGTCGCCGCCGACGCCCCAGTCCCGCAGGGTGAGCACGAGCGCGGCGAGGAGCACCTCGTCGACGCCGGCGCGGTAGGCCGCGGGCAGGGTGGTCAGGAGCGCGTCGGTGACCTCCGGGGAGGCCACGGTGACCGACCGGTGGGCGGTGGCGACGGTGTCCTGCGCCTGGTCGAGCGGGCGGTCGCCGACGCGGGCGGCGGCGTCCAGCGCGGTGCGCCAGTGGTCGAGTTCGCCGCGCCGGGCGCCGGAGGTGCCCTGTTCGGCGAGGAGCGTGGCGTGCCGGCGCCAGGACGCGCCGGCCGCCTCCAGGGTGCCGCCGGTGCAGGCCGTGTGCAGGTCGGGCAGCAGAACGCGCCAGGACACGCCGTCCATGGCGAGGTGGTGCACGACGACGACCAGGCGGTCCTCGCCTCCGTCGCCGGTGCGGACCAGGGCCGCGCGCAGCAGGTCGCCCGAGCGGGGGTCGAGCTGGCCCGCGAGGCGCTCGGCCACGGCGGTCACGTCCTCGCCGTGGACCTCGTCGACGACGGCGGGCACCGCCCCGCGGGGCAGCACCTCCAGACCGTCGCCCACCCGCAGGCGCAACGCGTCGTGGTGGTCGAGCACGGTGCGCACGCCCGACACGAGGTCGTCGTGGGCGAGTCCGGACACATGCAGGGCGGTCCACTGGGCGTATCCGGCGACGGTGTCGACGTCGGGGTGCGGGTCGAGCAGGCCGCGCACGATGGGAGGCGCGGGCACCGGGCCCGTCGGGTCGTCCGCCGGGCCCGTGGTGTCCTCGACGAGGGCGGCGGAGGCGGCGAGCGCGGCGAAGCTGCGGCGCGCCAGCAGGTCGCGCGGCCGCAGTTCGAGGCCCTTGGCGCGCAGCCGGCTGCTGATGGTGATCGCGGTGATGCTGTCGCCGCCGAGGGCGAAGAAGTCGTCGTCCACGCCGACGCGTTCGAGCTCGAAGACCTCGGCGAGGACGGCGCACAGCAGCCGTTCGCGGTCGGTGCTCGCCTCCCGGCCGCCGCCGGCGGCGGCGGGCGCGGGCAGGGCCGCGCGGTCGAGCTTGCCGTTGGGCGTGAGCGGCAGTGCGTCGAGGACGACCACCGCGGCGGGGACCATGTGGTCGGGGAGCCGCTCGGCGAGGTGGGCGCGGACCTGTTCGCCGGTGACCGCGGCGGACACGACGTAGCCGACGAGGCGGCCCGCGCGGATCGTGGCGGCCGTGGCGGTGACGCCGGGGACCGCGCCGAGCGCGGCCTCGACCTCGCCGGTCTCCACGCGGTGGCCGCGGATCTTGACCTGTCCGTCGCCGCGGCCCAGGTACTCGATGCCGCGTCCGGGCAGCCAGCGGACCAGGTCGCCGGTGCGGTACATCCGCTCCCCCGGCGCGCCGAAGGGGTCGGCGACGAACCGCTCGGCGCTCGCGCCGGGCCGGCCGAGGTAGCCGCGCGCCAGGTGCGGCCCGGCCAGGTACAGCTCGCCCGCCGTGCCGTGCGGCACCGGCTGCAGCGCGCCGTCCAGGACGTAGGTCCGGGTGCCCGCGAGCGGCAGGCCGATGGTCGGCTCGTCGCCGGTGATCCGCGCGGTGGTGGCGTCGACGGTCGCCTCGGTGGGGCCGTAGATGTTGCGGGCGTTGATCCCCGAGGCGACGATCCGGCGCCACAGGGCGGGCGGGGTGGCCTCGCCGCCGAGGACGAGGAGTGCGGGGCGCCGCTCCAGGAGGCCGCCGTCGATCAGCGGGACGGCCATCGAGGGCGTGGTGTCGACGACGTCGATGCCGTCGCGGGCGTACGCGGCCAGCAGCGCGTCGGCGTCCCGGATGGTCTCGGCGTCGTAGACGTGCAGTTCGTGCCCGCACAGCAGCCACATCAGGTGGTCGAAGGCGGAGTCGAAGGCGAAGGAGTACGTGTGGGCCACGCGCAGCGGCCGGTCCTCGGTCCGTGCGGCCTCGGCGACGACGGTGGCGCGCTGGTGGTGCAGGAGCGCGGCGAGTCCGCCGACGCGGCCGAGGACGCCCTTGGGGCGGCCGGTGGAGCCTGAGGTGTGGATGACGTAGGCGAGGTGCTCGGGGTGCCGGAGGGCGGCCAGTTCGCCCGTGGTCAGCGGCGCGCCGGACAGCGGTGCGGCCTCGTCGAGCAGGGTGGTCCAGGGCAGTCCGTCGACGGCGCCGTCGGTGAGGACGAGCGCGGGGCGGGTGTCGTCGATCAGTTCGCGCAGCCGCTCGGGCGGGTGCGCGGCGTCCAGGGGCAGGAACCCGGCGCCGGCGTCCATGACCGCGAGCAGGGCGATCACGGAGTCGGCGGAGCGCGGGAGGGCGAGGGCCACGATGTCGTCGGTGCCGATGCCGCGGGCCCGCAGCGCGCGGGCGACGCGGTGCACCCGGTCGGCCAGCTCGCCCGTGGTCAGGCGCACTTCCCCGCCGACCAGGGCGATGCGGTCGGGGTCGGCGGCGGCCAGCGCGGCGAAGGCGGACGGCACGTCCTGCGGGGTGCCGGGCAGCGCGGGCGGCGCCCACTGCTCCAGGAGCGCGGGCACGTCGTCGGCGAGGGCGATCCGTCCCAGGGGCCGGCCGTCGACGAGCCCGGAGACCAGGGCGCGCAGCCCGGACAGCTTGGCGTCGACCATGGACTGGTCGGTGCCGCGGGCGTCGACCTCGAAGCCGAGGAGCAGGCCGCCGTCGCGGGTCGGCAGGACGCTCAGGCCCATGTCCTCGGGCGGGCCGCCCGCGACGTTGCGCATGACGCCGGTGGCGCCGGCGAAGTCGATGGAGAGGTCGAACGCCTTGAGGTTGATGCCGCGTCCGTGCAGCAGCGCGCCCGCGCCGGGCACACCGAGGTCGCGCGGCAGGTCCTCGCCGCGGTAGCGCTGGTGGTCGCGCATCTCCTTCATCGCGTCGGCGACGCGGCGGGCGAGTGCGCCGAGACCGTCGCCGGGGTGCACGGTCACGCGCAGCGGCAGCACGTTGACCGCCATGGCGGGGGTGCGCAGTTCGGTCGAGCCGGTGCGGCACATCAGCGGCAGCGCGAACACGACGTCGGTGCGGCCGAGCATCCGGTGCAGGAACGCGGCGTATCCGGCGATGAGCGCCTCGCCCCAGGTGACGCCCTCGCGGTCGGCGAACGCCCGCAGCCGGGCGGTCTCCTCGGGCGGCAGGACGGCGCGCGCGGTCAGGGTGGCGTCCGGCGGGCCCGCCGCCGTGTCGGCCTCGCCGAGGTCGGGCAGCGGCGTGAACCGCTCGACCCAGTACGCGCGGTCCTCGGCGAACCGCTCGCTGTCGCGGTAGGCCCGGTCGGCGGCGACGAGGTCGGCGAAGGCGCCGAAGGTCGAGGGGCGCGGCTCGACGCCGTCGACCAGCGCGGTGTAGCGGGCGGCGGTGCGGCGGGCGAGCATCGCGGCGGTGTAGCCGTCGAAGATCAGGTGGTGGCCGAGCTGGGTGTACCAGACCTCGCGCTCGGAGAGCCGGATGACGGTGCGCGAGTAGAGCGGGCGGTCCTCCATGCCCCGGCAGGCCTCGGCCGTCCTGGCCCGCTCGGCGACGACGAACGCCTCCGCAGCGGCGGCGGGGTCGGCCTCGCCGCCGAGGTCCACCACGCGGGGTGCCTGGACGGGCTCGTCGGCGACGAACTGGCGCGGCCCGTGAGGGGTGTCGCGCACCCGCAGCCGCAGTGTCTCGGCCTCCTCGGTGGTGGCCCTGACCGCTTCGACCAACGCGTCCACGTCGACCGGCTCGTCGCCGGATATCTCCACCACGTCGCCGACCACGTAGTACGGCGAGTCCGGTTCGAGCCGCTGCGCGTTCCAGATGCCCAGCTGGGCGCTGGTCAGGGCGAGCAGTCCGTCCGAGGACACGATGGTGCTCAACTCACTCTCCTTGCAGTGTGGGGACGACCATCGGCGTGTCCGTCACCGGGTCGGGGATGATGACGTTCGGCAGGTCGAAGACGTCCTTGATCAGGGCGGCGTCCACGATGTCCGTGGGGTCGCCCTCCGCGATCACGCGGCCGTCCTTCATGGCGACCAGGTGGTCGGCGTACCGGCAGGCCTGGTTGATGTCGTGGAGGACGGCGATGACCGTGCGGCCCTGATCGCGCAACCCGGCCAGCAGGCCGAGCAGTTGGTACTGGTGGGTGATGTCCAGGAAGGACGTCGGCTCGTCGAGGAGCAGATAGGGCGTCTCCTGGGCGAGGACCATGGCCATCCACACCCGCTGCCGCTGTCCGCCGGACAGCTCCTGCACGGGCCGGTCGGCCAGGTCGGTGACGCCGGCGGCGGCCATCGCCTCGACGACGGCGTCCTCGTCGTGCTTGGACCACAGGGCGAGCAGCGACTGGTGCGGGAAGCGCCCGCGGCCCACCAGCTGGCGGACCTTGATGTCGTCGGGGGCCTGCGGGTCCTGCGGCAGGAAGCCGAGCTGCTTGGCGAGCGCCTTGGCGGGGTAGCCGCCGACGTCGCGGCCGTCGAGCTCGACGTGTCCGTCGTCCGGGCGCAGCAGGCGCACCAGCGCGCGCAGCAGGGTCGACTTTCCGCAGCCGTTGGGTCCCACGATGGCGGTGAACGCGCCGTCGGGGACGTCGAGGCTCAGCCGTGTGGACACCACACGGTCTCCGTAGCGCAGGGTGATGTCCCGCGCGGTCAGGCGTGCGCTCACGCGCGCCTCACCTCCTTGGTCAGCAGCCAGATCAGGTAGCAACCGCCGATCGCGGTGCTCACCACGCCGACGGGCAGCGCGACGGGCGCGAGCAGCATCTGGGCGATCAGGTCGGCGCCCAGGAGCAGTACGGACCCGGTCAGCGCGGCCGGCAGCAGCGGTACGCCCGCGGCACCCGCGAGCCGGCGGCCGATCTGCGGGGCGGCCAGCGCGATGAACGCGATGGGTCCGGCCACCGCGGTCACCGTGGCCGTGCAGCCGACGCCGACCAGGACCATCAGGAGCCGCAGCCGGTCGAGGCCGACGCCGGTGGTCACGGCGATCGCGTCGCCGAGCGAGGCCTGGTGCATGGCGTGGGCCCGCGTGGCCATCAGGACGAGCAGGACGGCGATCACCGTGAAGGGGATCCCCAGGTCCGACCAGCCCACGCCGTTCAGCGATCCGGCGCTCCAGCCGACCGCGGCGATCGCGACCTCCAGGTCGGCGCGGAGCACGATCCACGAGTTGATCGCGGTGACCATCGCGTTGATGGCGATGCCGATGACGACCAGGCGCAGTCCGGAGAAGCCCTTGTCGAACGAGAGCAGGTAGATGGCGGCCGCGACGACGAGCCCGCCGAGCACCGAGCCGACGGCCAGTTGGGCGGAGGTGCCCGACAGGACGGTGAGGGCGACCAGGGCGCCGGTGTAGGCGCCCGCGTCGAGTCCGATGACGTCGGGGCTGCCCATGGGGTTGCGGGTGAGGTTCTGGAAGATCGCTCCGGCCACGCCGAGCGCGGCGCCGAAGACCAGTCCGGCGAGCACCCGCGGCAGCCGCCAGTCGGAGATCACCACGGAGGGCTCCGCGCCGGTCAGGGCGGCGAGCACCTCTTGAGGGCTGGACCAGGACGCGCCGTAGCAGAGCCCGGTGAGGGCCAGGGCGAGCATGAGGGCGCCCAGCACGGCGACGAGGACGACGGTGCGGCGTTCGGCCCGGAATCCGTATGCGTTCACAGCGACCCCGCCCCGTAGCGTCGGACGGCCCAGATCAGCATCGGGCCGCCGAGGAACGCGGTCACGATGGCCACCGGCACCTCGCCGGTGGGCAGCAGCACCCGGGACCCGATGTCGGCGATCAGGAGCAGGATCGGTCCGAGCACCATCGTGTAGAGCATCAGCCAGGGCACCGAGCCTCCGGCGGGCTTGCGGACCAGGTGGGGCACGATCAGTCCGACGAACAGGATCGGCCCGGCCACCGCCGTCGCCGCCCCGCTCAGCACGGTGATCAGGACGAGGGTGAGGACGCGTACGCGCGTCACGCTCGCGCCGAGGGTGTGGGCCACGCTCTCGCCGAGGGAGAGGGCGTTCAGCGCGCGACTGAGCAGCAGCGCGCCGACCAGGCAGACGCCGATGGCGGTCAACGGCAGGGCCAGCGGCGCCTGTTCGCGGGCGGCGAGGGAGCCGACCGACCAGAACCGGTACACGTCGAAGGTGTCCGGGAGCATCAGGCGCATGCCCAGCGCGACGCCGTTGAGGATCGCGGTGAGGGCGACGCCGGTGAGGACCAGGCGCAGCGGCGAGCGGCGTCCGACGGCGGCGACGAGCAGCGCCGCCAGCACGGATCCGACGACGGCGCAGCCCAGTTGGCCGCCCTGCCCGGCGGCCAGGCCGAGCCCGGAGCCGACGGTGATGGCGAACCCGGCGCCCGCGGTGACCCCGAGGATGCCGGGCTCGGCCAGCGGGTTGCGGGCCAGCGTCTGGATGAGCGCGCCCGCCACCGCGAGGGCGGCGCCCACGGCGATGGCGAGCAGCGCGCGGGGCGCCCGGACGTCGCGCACGATGACGTGTTCGTCGGTGCCCTGGTAGTCGAGCAGCGCGCGCACGACCTCGGTCGGCGAGATCGAGCGGGCGCCGACGCCGATGCTGAGCACGGCGATCGCCGCCAGCAGCACCAGGCCGCCGACGAGCAGGCCGATCCGGGACCCGTCCCGCCTGCTTCCCGCCGCCTCGGTCGTGCGGCCTGCGACGGTCACCGGTTCAGCAGCGGCGCGAGCGACTTGTCGATCGCGTCCAGGGTCTGCATGGCCTGACCGTAGGTGGCGGCCTCGGTGTAGCGGATCGGGAAGGTCTTCTTGGCCTTGACGGCCGGCAGGTTCTTCCACAGCTTCGAGTCCATGACGTACTTGACGGACTCGGGCACGCTGCCGTCGGCGTTCACGGAGTACGTGATGGCGTCGGCGTCGCCGAGGGCCTCGGGCAGCTCCTCCAGGGAGGGGTACTCGCTGACCGCGCGGGAGCCGGGGCCCTTCTTCTTGACCTTGCCGTAGTACGTGGCGCCGACGTCCTCGGCGACGTTGGTGCCCCAGGAGCCGCCGAACTCGCGCTGGAAGGTGCCCTTGGCGCTCTCGCCGTACGCGCCGACGTGGCCGAGCTTCAGCTCGGGCAGCACCTTCTTGTACTTCTTGGCGAGTTCGGCGGCCTTGGCCTCGTACTTGTCCTGCACGGCGTCGAACTGCTTGAGCGCGCCCGCGGCGTCGGCCTGCTTGCGGGACTGCTCGCGCCACATGGACGGCACGGTCGGGCCGATCGCGACGACCGGGGCGATGGTCTCCAGGCGCTTGACGTCGATGTCGCCGAGGACCGGGGCGGGCACGCCGATGACGATCACGTCGGGCTTGGCCTCGGCGATGGCCTCGTAGTTGGTCTCGGTCGCCAGCTCGCCCGCCACCTTGGGGGTCTTCTTGTAGGTGGCGAGGTCCGTCTTGCTCATCATCGGCTCGCCGCGCTTCCACGACGAGATCCCGACCAGCGGCGCGTGCGCCTCGATCATGACGGGCACGGCGTAGCCGGTGGCGACCACACGCTTCGGGTTCGCCGGGATCTTGATCTTGCCGTTGTCCGCGGCGAACACCCGGGTCTTGCCCTTGCCGGCGTCGTCCGACTTGCCGTCGGACGAGCCGCACCCGGTCGCGACCAGGGCCAGCGCCACGGCGCCTACCACGGCCGACGTTCTGCGTATGGACATGTGATGCTCCTTGTTTCCTCAGCTGCGGCACGCGCTGTCGGCGGCCTGCGCGGCGGGACGGAGGGGACGGCGCGTTCGCCTGTCCGTGCCTTCGTCCGGCCGGTTGGATCGGTGGTTCTGATCGGGGGATCAGGGGTGGAACAGAGGGTGGTTCAGGGGTGGCTCAGTGGTCGTCGTCGAAGTCGGCGACGCCGCGCTTCCAATAGCCGGTGATGTCGTGATCGGCCTTGTCCAGGCGCAGTTCGTCACGGACCCAGCGGCGCAGCGGTTTGATCTGGCCCGCCTCGCCCGCGGCCCACACGTAGACGCGCTCGCCCTCGGGCACGGTCACGGCCATCACGGCCCGCGCCAGGTCCTCGCCGGTGCCGGCGGGACGGTCGCCGCGGTGCAGCCAGCGCACCTCGACGCCCTCGGGCGCGGACAGCTCGATCTGCTCGTCCGCGTCGGTGACCTCGACGAACGCCCAGCCCCGCGCGGTCCTCGGGAGTTCCTCCAGCCAGCGCGCGATGGCGGGCAGGGCCGTGATGTCACCGGCGAGGACGTAGCGGTCGTAGGTGTGAGGGACGATCAGTCCGCCGGGCGGGCCCGCGACGTGGACGGCGGTGCCCGGCGCGACCGCGCGCGCCCAGTCCGAGGCGAGGCCGCCGTCGTGCAGGGCGAAGTCGACGTCGATCTCGGCGGTGGCCGGGTCGTAGCGGCGCACGGTGTACTCGCGCGAGGTGGGCGAGGGGCGCGGCCAGCGCAGCATGGCGCCGTTCTGCTCGGGCAGCCGCAGCGAGCCGTCCGGCTCGGGGAAGATCAGTTTGATGTGCTCGTCGGGCGAGTGCGCCTCGAAGTCCTTGGCACCGGGGCCGCCGAGGGTGACCCGCAGCAGGCCGGAGCCGACCATGGCGGTGCGGACGACCTCGGTCTCGCGGACGCGGATCGGGTAGCCCACCTTCTCGGCGTGGCGGCCCGCCCTGACCTCGGCGATGCGCTCCAGGTGCCGGTGGCGGTGGTCCTCGCGGGTCATGCCGCCCCGCCCGTCAACAGGGCGGTCCAGTGAGCCAGTTCGGGCTGCTCGGCCAGGTCGGGGAACTCCACCGCGGGCGCCCCCGCGGCGCGCCAGCGCTCGATCAGCGTCATGATCCGCATCGAGTCCAGGCCGTGGTCCAGGAGGTTGTCGTCGGGTGCGATCTCGGCGGGGTCGCAGCCGAGCAGCTCCGCGACGTCGGCGCGTATCCGCTCGGCGGACAGGGTCTGGTTCATCGGCTGGGCTCCTGCGAGGATCGGTGACGACAGCGGGGACGGCGCTCCAGGCACCGCCAACGGGCGTACGTCGGGGCGAGTTCGGGGCAGTGACCCCCGCTCTCGTGCACTTCGAGCCGACATGCGCCACCCCCCGTCTGACTAGGCAAGGCTAACCTAACTAACCAGCCAGAGCACATGCAAGTGATCTTCGCGCCGGATACGCAAAAGGCGCCTGAATGGGGCATTTGCCCATCAGGCGCCTTTTGAGGGGAGGCCGAGGAAACGGGAGCCACCTCGCACGCTCCACCGCGTGAGCTACTTCGCGGACTTCGCCGCGTGGGTCACTGGGCGGGCTCCCCCGCGTGAGTCACTTGAGTCACTTCGCGGACTCCACCGCGTGGCCGCCGAACTGGTTGCGCAGCGCGGCGATCATCTTCATCTGCGGCGAGTCGTCCTGACGCGAGGCGAAGCGCGCGAAGAGCGACGCGGTGATCGCCGGCAGCGGGACGGCGTTGTCGATGGCGGCCTCGACGGTCCAGCGGCCCTCTCCGGAGTCGGCCGCGAAGCCGCGCAGCTTCTCCAGGTGCTCGTCGTCGTCCAGGGCGTTGACCGCGAGGTCGAGCAGCCAGGAACGGATGACCGTGCCCTCCTGCCAGGAGCGGAAGACCTCACGGACGTCCGTGACCGAGTCGACCTTCTCCAGGAGCTCCCAGCCCTCGGCGTAGGCCTGCATCATCGCGTACTCGATGCCGTTGTGGACCATCTTCGAGAAGTGGCCCGCGCCGACCTTCCCCGCGTGGACGTAGCCGAAGTCGCCCTCGGGCTTGAGCGCGTCGAAGACCGGCTTGACGCGCGCGACGTGCTCGTCGGAGCCGCCGACCATCAGCGCGTAGCCGTTCTCCAGGCCCCAGACGCCGCCGGAGACCCCGGCGTCGACGAAGCCGATGCCGCGCTCGGCGAGCTCCTCCGCGTGCTTCTCGTCGTCCGTCCAGCGGGAGTTGCCGCCGTCCACGACGATGTCGCCCTCGGAGAGCAGGTCCTTCAGCTCGTCGACGGTGGACTGGGTGGCGGCGCCCGCGGGGACCATCACCCAGACCACGCGCGGGCCCTCGAGCCGCTCGACGAGCTCGGCGAGGGAGGCGACGTCGGAGACCTCGGGGTTGCGGTCGTAGCCGATCACGGTGTGGCCGGCGCGGCGGATGCGCTCGCGCATGTTGCCGCCCATCTTGCCGAGACCGATGAGTCCGAGCTGCATGTCAGTTCACTTACCTTCAGTGGTACGGCCGCGCAGCGCGCGGTAGGTGGCGACCAGGGACTGGGTGGAGGCGTCGAGGCCGGGGACCTCGGCGCCGTCCGTGAGGGCGGGCTCGACGCGCTTGGCGAGCACCTTGCCGAGCTCGACGCCCCACTGGTCGAAGGAGTCGATGTTCCAGACGGCGCCCTGCACGAACACCTTCTGTTCGTAGAGCGCGATGAGCTGGCCGAGGACCGACGGGGTCAGCTCCTCGGCGAGGATCGTCGTCGTCGGGTGGTTGCCCTGGAACGTCTTGTGGGCCACCAGCTCCTCGGAGACGCCCTCGGCGCGCACCTCCTCGGGCGTCTTGCCGAAGGCGAGCGCCTGGCCCTGCGCGAACAGGTTGGCCATCAGCAGGTCGTGCTGGTCCGCGAGCGCGCCGAGCTCCTCGACCGGCCTCGCGAAGCCGATGAGGTCCGCCGGGATCACCTTCGTGCCCTGGTGGATGAGCTGGTAGTAGGCATGCTGGCCGTTGGTGCCGGGGGTGCCCCAGACCACGGGGCCCGTCTGCCACTGGACCGGCCGGCCCGCGCGGTCCACGGACTTGCCGTTGGACTCCATATCCAGTTGCTGGAGGTACGCGGTGAACTTGGAGAGGTAGTGCGAGTACGGCAGCACCGCGTGCGACTGGGCGCCGTGGAAGTTGCCGTACCAGATGCCCAACAGGCCGAGCAGCAAAGGCGCGTTGGCCTCGGCCGGTGCGGTGCGGAAGTGCTCGTCGACGAGGTGGAAGCCGTCGAGCAGCTCGCGGAACGCGGCCGGGCCGATGGCGATCATCAGGGACAGGCCGATGGCCGAGTCGAAGGAGTAGCGGCCGCCGACCCAGTCCCAGAACTCGAACATGTTGGCCGTGTCGATGCCGAAGTCGGCGACCTTCTCGGCGTTCGTCGACAGGGCGACGAAGTGCTTGGCGACGGCCTCCTCGTCACCGAGGGAGGCGAGCAGCCAGGCGCGCGCCGCCGTGGCATTGGTGATCGTCTCGATCGTCGTGAACGTCTTCGACGCGATGACGAACAGCGTCTCGGCCGGGTCGAGGTCACGGACGGCCTCGTGCAGATCGGCGCCGTCGACGTTCGAGACGAAGCGGAACGTCAACTCCCGTGCGGTGTAGGGGCGCAGCGCGTCGTACGCCATGGCGGGCCCGAGGTCGGAGCCGCCGATGCCGACGTTCACGACGTTCTTGATCCGCTTGCCGGTGTGGCCGGTCCACTCCCCCGAGCGGATCCGCCCGGCGAAGGCGGCCATCTTGTCGAGGACGGCGTGCACCTTCGGCACGACGTTCTCGCCGTCGACCTCGATCACGGCGTCCGCGGGGGCGCGCAGGGCGGTGTGCAGCACGGCCCGCCCCTCGGTGGTGTTGATCTTCTCGCCGCGGAACATGGCGTCGCGCTGCCCGAACACGTCGGTGGCGGCGGCCAGTTCCTGCAGCAGGGCGAGCGTCTCGTCCGTGATCAGGTGCTTGGAGTAGTCGATGTGCAGGTCGCCGACCTGGACCGTGTAGCGCTCGGCGCGCTGCGGGTCGGCGGCGAACAGCTCACGCAGGTGGGTGCCCTCGGTCTTGGCCCGGTGGTCCGCCAGGGCGCTCCACTGGGGGCGGCCGGTGAGCGGGAGGTCGGTGTCAGGCATCTGGAACGGACTCCTTGGTGACGGTGGAGCCGGAGGCGTCTCCGTGCAGGGCCACGGCGTACATCTCGTCGGCGTCGAGGCGGCGGAGTTCTTCGGCGATGAGCTCGGCGGTGGAGCGGACCTTCAGGGCGAGGGTGCGCTCGGGCTGGCCGGGCAGGGACAGGGTGGCGAGGGGCCCGTCGGGGCGGTCGATGCGGATCTCTCCACCGGCCGTGCCGAGGCGGACCGCGGTGATGACGGGACCGGCGGTCGTGACGCGCTCGACCGGGACGCCGAGGCGGGTGCCGAGCCAGCGTGCGAGGAGTTCGGCGCTGGGGTTCTCGGCCTCGGACTCGACGGCCGCGGAGACGACGTCGGCGTGCGCCTGGTCGAGGGCGGCGGCGAGCATGGAGCGCCACGGCGTGAGCCGCGTCCAGGCGAGGTCGGTGTCGCCGGGGGCGTAGGAGCCGGCGCGGGTCGCGAGGGCCGCGATCGGGTCCTCGACGGCGTACGCGTCGGTGATGCGGCGGGCGGCCAGCGCGCCCAGCGGGTCCTTGGCGGGGTCGTCCGGGGCGTCGACCGGCCACCACACGACGACCGGGGCGTCGGGCAGCAGCAGCGGCAGGACGACGGAGTCGGCGTGCTGGCCGACCTCGCCGTGCAGGCGCAGGACCACGGTCTCGCCGGTGCCGGCGTCGGCGCCGATCCGGATCTCGGCGTCGAGGCGGTTGCCCTGCCGGTCGCGCGGTGTGCGGGCGGTGCGCTTGATGACCACGAGGGTGCGCGAGGGGTGCTCGCGGGACGCCTCCTGGGCGGCCTTGGTGGCGTCGTACGCGTTCTCCTCGTCGGTGACGATCACCATCGTCAGGACGACGCCCACCGCGGGGGTCCCGATGGACCTGCGCCCCTGCACGAGCGCCTTGTTGATCTTGCTTGCCGTGGTGTCGGTCAGGTCGATCTTCATGGCCTGCGCCAGCTCCGTCCGTCTCGTGCGAGCATCTCGTCGGCTTCCTTGGGGCCCCAGCTTCCCGAGGCGTACCGGGCGGGCGTGCCGTGGGTGTCCCAGTGCGCCTCGATAGGGTCGAGGATGCGCCAGGACTCCTCGACCTCCTCCGTGCGCGGGAAGAGGTTGGCGTCGCCCAGCAGTACGTCCAGGATCAGGCGCTCGTACGCCTCCGGGCTGGACTCCGTGAACGACTCGCCGTACGCGAAGTCCATCGACACGTCGCGGATCTCCATCGACGTGCCCGGCACCTTGGACCCGAAGCGTACGGTCATACCCTCGTCGGGCTGGACGCGGATGACGATCGCGTTCTGGCCGAGTTCCTCGGTGGCCGTGGAGTCGAACGGCGAGTGCGGGGCGCGCTGGAAGACGACCGCGATCTCGGTGACGCGGCGGCCCAGGCGCTTGCCGGTGCGCAGGTAGAAGGGGACGCCCGCCCAGCGGCGGTTGTCGACCTCCAGCTTCACGGCGGCGTAGGTGTCGGTCTTCGACCTCTGGTCGATGCCGTCTTCCTGGAGGTAGCCCTTGACCCGCTCACCCCCCTGCCAGCCCTCGGCGTACTGCGCGCGGACCGTGGATTCGCCCAGGTCGGCGGGGAGCCGCACGGACTTGAGGACCTTGAGCTTCTCCGTCACGAGCGACGCGGCGTCGAACGCGGCCGGTTCCTCCATGGCGGTGAGCGCCATCAGCTGGAGCAGGTGGTTCTGGATGACGTCGCGGGCGGCGCCGATGCCGTCGTAGTAGCCGGCCCGGCCGCCGATGCCGATGTCCTCGGCCATCGTGATCTGCACGTGGTCCACGTACGACCGGTTCCAGATGGGTTCGTACATCTGGTTGGCGAAGCGGAGCGCCAGGATGTTCTGGACGGTCTCCTTGCCGAGGTAGTGGTCGATGCGGAAGACCTGCTCGGGCGCGAAGACGTCGTGGACGATGCGGTTCAGCTCGCGCGCCGACTCGATGTCGTGGCCGAACGGCTTCTCGATGACGGCCCGGCGCCAGGAGCCCTTCGGGGCGTCCGCGAGGCCGTGCCGCTTGAGCTGCTGGACGACCTTGGGGAAGAACTTCGGCGGGACCGAGAGGTAGAAGGCGTAGTTGCCGCTGGTGCCGCGCTTCTCGTCCAGCTCGTCGACGGCCTCGCGCAACTGCTCGAAGGCGGTGTCGTCGTCGAAGTCGCCGGGGATGAAGCGCATGCCCTCGGCGAGCTGCTGCCAGACCTCCTCGCGGAAGGGGGTGCGGGCGTGCTCGCGCACGGAGTCGTGCACGACCTGCGCGAAGTCCTGGTCCTCCCACTCGCGGCGGGCGAACCCGAGGAGCGAGAAGCCCGGCGGGAGCAGCCCGCGGTTGGCGAGGTCGTACACGGCCGGCATCAGCTTCTTGCGGGACAGGTCGCCGGTGACGCCGAAGATGACGAGCCCGGAGGGGCCCGCGACGCGCGGCAGGCGCCGGTCGCGGGGGTCTCTCAGCGGGTTGCGCCAGGCACGGTTCGTGCTCACTTGGTGTCAGCTCCCTTGCCGTTCAGGGCGGTCGCGACGGCGGCGAGCAGGTCGTTCCACGCGCTCTCGAACTTGGCGACGGCCTCGTCCTCCAGCTGCTGGACGACCTCGTCGTAGGAGATGCCGAGACGCTCGACCGCGGCCAGCTCGGCGCGGGACTGCTCGTAGGTGCCGGTGACGGTGTCGCCGTGGATGTCGCCGTGGTCGGCCGTGGCGTCGAGCGTGGCCTCCGGCATGGTGTTCACGGTGCCGGGCGCGGCCAGCTCGTCGACGTACAGGGTGTCCTTGTACGCCGGGTCCTTCACGCCCGTCGAGGCCCACAGGGGGCGCTGCTCGTTGGCGCCGGCGGCGACCAGCTTCGCCGCGCGGTCGGTGGCGAAGACCTGCTGGTACGCCTCGTACGCGAGACGGGCGTTGGCGAGCGCCGCCCTGCCCTTGAGGTCGAGCGCCTCGTCCGAGCCGACCTTGTCGAGGCGCTTGTCGATCTCGGAGTCGACGCGCGAGACGAAGAAGGAGGCGACGGAGTGGATCGTGGAGAGGTCGATGCCGCGCTCGCGGGCCTGCTCCAGACCGGCCAGGTAGGCGTCCATGACGGCCCGGTAGCGGTCGAGGGAGAAGATCAGCGTGACGTTGACGGAGATGCCGAGGCCGATGACCTCGGTGATGGCCGGGAGGCCCGCCTCCGTCGCCGGGATCTTGATCATGACGTTCGGGCGGTCGACGAGCCAGGCGAGCTGCTTGGCCTCGGCGACGGTGGCCGCGGTCTCGTGGGCCAGGCGCGGGTCGACCTCGATGGAGACCCGGCCGTCCCGGCCGTTCGTCGCGTCGTACACGGGGCGCAGGACGTCGGCGGCGGCGCGGACGTCGGCCGTGGTCATCATGCGGACGGCCTCGTCGACGGTGACCTTGCGGACGGCCAGGTCGGCGAGCTGGTCCTCGTAGCCCTCGCCCGAGCCGATGGCGGCCTGGAAGATCGAGGGGTTGGTCGTGACGCCCACGACGTGCTTCTGCTCGATGAGGGCGGCGAGGTTGCCGGACTCGATGCGCGTGCGGGACAGGTCGTCCAGCCAGATGGAAACGCCTTCGTCGGAGAGAGCCTTGAGGGGTGCGACGGCGTTGCTCATGTCGGTCATCTTCTTTCGGACGTGCGGGGTGGGTGGTGATCAGGCGCGGGCGGCGGCCACGGATTCGCGGGCCTTGGCTGCGACGTTCTCGGCGGTGAAGCCGAACGCGCGGAAGAGGACACCGGCGTCGGCGGAGGCGCCGAAGTGCTCCAGGGAGACGATGCGTCCGGCGTCGCCGACGTAGCGGTACCAGGTCAGGCCGATCCCGGCCTCGACGGCGACACGGGCCTTCACCGACGGCGGCAGGACGGAGTCCTTGTACGCCTGGTCCTGCTCCTCGAACCACTCGACGGACGGCATCGACACGACGCGGGTGGCCAGGCCCTCGGCCTCCAGCGCCGCGCGGGCGGCGACGGCGAGCTGCACCTCGGAGCCGGTGGCGAGGAGGAGGACGTCGGGCGTCTCCTTCGACGCCTCGGCCAGGACGTAACCGCCCTTGGCCGCCAGCTCGTTGCGCTCGTACGTGGGCACGCCCTGCCGGGTCAGCGCCAGGCCGTGCGGGGCCGGCGCGGCCGAGCCGCGGCGCAGGATCTCCCGCCAGGCGACGGCGGTCTCGTTGGCGTCGGCCGGGCGGACCACGTTCAGGCCCGGGATGGCGCGCAGCGAGGCGAGGTGTTCGACCGGCTGGTGGGTGGGGCCGTCCTCGCCCAGGCCGATGGAGTCATGGGTCCAGACGTAGGTGACCGGGAGCTGCATGAGCGCCGACATGCGGACGGCGTTGCGCATGTAGTCCGAGAACACCAGGAACGTACCGCCGTAGATGCGGGTGTTGCCGTGCAGCGCGATGCCGTTCATCTCGGCGGCCATCGAGAACTCGCGGATGCCGAAGTGGACGGTGCGGCCGTACGGGTCGGCCTCCGGGAGCGGGTTGCCCTTGGGGAGGAAGGACGACGTCTTGTCGATGGTGGTGTTGTTGGAGCCCGCGAGGTCGGCGGAGCCGCCCCACAGTTCGGGGATGACCGGGCCGAGGGCCTTGAGGACCTGGCCGGACGCGGCGCGCGTGGCGACCTTCGTGCCCGCCTCGAAGACGGGGAGCGCCTGCTCCCAGCCCTCGGGGAGGCGGCCCGCGACGATCCGGTCCAGGAGCTGCGAGCGCCCGGGGTTGTCCGCGCGCCACTCGACGAGCCGCTTGTCCCAGGCGGCGTGCGCCTCGGCGCCGCGGTCCAGGGCCTGCCGGCTGTGGGCGATGACCTCGTCCTCGACGATGAACGTCCGCTCGGGGTCGAAGCCGAGGGCCCGCTTGGTGGCGGCGATCTCGTCGGCGCCGAGCGCGGAGCCGTGCGAGGCCTCCGTGTTCCGGGCGTTCGGCGCGGGCCAGGCGATGATCGTGCGCATCGCGATGAGCGAGGGGCGCTCCGTCTCGGCCTTGGCGGCGGCGAGCGCCTCGTACAGGGCCTTGGTGTCGACGTCGCCGTTCTCCTGCGGCGTGATGCGCTGCACGTGCCAGCCGTAGGCCTCGTAGCGCTTCAGGACGTCCTCGGAGAAGGCGGTCGCGGTGTCGCCCTCGATGGAGATGTGGTTGTCGTCGTAGACGAAGACGAGGTTGCCGAGCTTCTGGTGTCCGGCCAGCGAGGAGGCCTCGGCGGAGACGCCCTCCTCCAGGTCGCCGTCGGAGACGATCGCCCAGATGGTGTGGTCGAAGGGGCTCGTGCCCTCGGGGGCCTCGGGGTCGAACAGGCCACGCTCGTAGCGGGCGGCCATGGCCATGCCGACGGCGTTGGCGACGCCCTGGCCGAGCGGCCCGGTCGTCGTCTCGACGCCGGCGGTGTGGCCGTACTCGGGGTGGCCGGGCGTCTTGGAGCCCTGCGTGCGGAAGGCCTTCAGGTCGTCGAGCTCCAGCTCGTAGCCGGCCAGGAAGAGCTGGGTGTAGAGGGTGAGGCTGGTGTGGCCCGGGGAGAGGACGAAGCGGTCGCGGCCGGTCCACTCGGGGTCGGCCGGGTCGTGCCGCATGACCTTCTGGAAGAGGGTGTACGCCGCCGGGGCCAGGCTCATGGCCGTGCCGGGGTGTCCGTTGCCGACCCGCTGCACGGCATCGGCCGCCAGGAGGCGGGCGGTGTCGACGGCACGCCGGTCGAGGTCGGTCCACTCGAAGGGGTCGAGGGCGTCCGGTGTCTGCGTGCTCATCTGTAAGACTTCCTTCGCATCCGTTGTGCATCCGTGGCGCCGAAAGGCACCGGCGGTCCGGGTCCAAAGTCCCTGGTCCAGCCACGTACGAACTTAAAGGTCATACTTTTGGCGAGGTAGGTGCCCCCGTGTCAGCGTTCGGTGAAAATGGGACACGAACAGCACATGACAGGCAGCCGAAGTCGATCGGGCACGAGGAAACACGAGGAACACGGATGACGGAGCGGGGCGGCGCACATCCGAGCGCACATCTGGGAGCCGCGGAGCACATCCGTACGTATCCCTTCGACCCGAGCGCGAGCGTCTCCGGCGTCGGGATGCAGGTCGGCCCGATGGGCACCGACGGCCCCTGGGCGGGCGGCGTGGGCCTCGCGCGGCGCGTGCACCGGATCGACTTCCACGTCCTGCTGTTCTTCCGCGAGGGCCCGGTCCGTCACACGGTCGACTTCACCCCGCACGAGGCGCGGGCGGGCGACATCCTGTGGATCAGGCCCGGCCAGGTGCACGGCTTCTCGGCCACCGACCGCTATGTCGGCACGGCGCTCACGATGCAGCCCGGCTTCCTGCCGCGCGCCACCGTCGAGTCGACGGGCATGTACCGCTACGACCGCCCGCCGCTGCTCCGCCCGGACGAGGCCCAACGCACCGCGCTGGCCGCCTCCTTGGAGCAGCTCCAGCGCGAGTACCTGGACACGGCGACCCTCCCCCTGAGCCTGCACACGAACGTGCTGCGGCACTCCCTGACCGCCCTCATGCTGCGCGTGGCGCACGTGTCGGCGCGGGCCGCGGCGGACGAGTGCAGGCCGCAGCCCGACACGACGTTCACGCGCTTCCGTGCCGCGGTGGAGCAGGGCTTCACCACCAATCACAGCGTCAGCGCGTACGCGGACGAGCTCGGTTACTCGCGGCGCACGCTCGTCCGTGCCGTGCGCGCCGCCACCGGCCAGACCCCCAAGGGCTTCATCGACCGGCGCGTGGTCCTGGAGGCGAAGCGGCTGCTGGCGCACACCGAGCTGCCGGTGGGCCGGATCGGGGCGGCGGTGGGCTTCGCCGACTCGGCGAACTTCTCGAAGTTCTTCCAGCTGCACACCGGGCTGACCCCGGCGGCTTTCCGGGCCGAGCAGGTCTGAGCCGCCCCGCGCCGGCCGGGCCCCTTGACTTCGAGTGCGCTCCAGCGGCTTCACTGTGCGCCCATGGAGTACACGCAGCTCGGACGCACCGGACTCAAGGTGAGCAGGATCGTGCTCGGCACGATGAACTTCGGCGGCCTGGCCGACGAGGAGACCAGCCACGCACTCATGGACACGGCCCTCGACGCCGGCGTCAACTTCTTCGACACGGCGGACATCTACGGCATCGACGAGGAGAAGGGACTGACGGAACGCATCCTCGGCTCCTGGTTCGCGCGCGGCGGCGGGCGGCGCGACAAGGTGGTCCTGGCCACCAAGCTGTACGGCAACATGACCAACGACGGCACGCCGTGGCACCAGCAGTCGTGGCCCAACCACGACCGGCTGAGCGCGCTCAACATCCGCCGCTCCGTGGACGCCTCGCTCCGGCGCCTGGGCACCGACCACATCGACGTCTATCAGTTCCACCACATCGACCGGAACACCCCGTTCGAGGAGATCTGGCAGGCCATCGACGTCCTGGTCCAGCAGGGCAAGATCCTCTACGCCGGGTCCTCCAACTTCCCCGGCTACAAGATCGCCCAGGCCAACGAGACCGCCGCCCGCCACGGCCGCCTCGGCCTGGTCAGCGAGCAGTGCCTCTACAACCTGGCCGAGCGCCGCGCCGAGATGGAGGTCATCCCGGCCGCCCAGGACTACGGCGTCGGCATCATCCCCTGGTCCCCGCTCCACCAGGGCCTGTTGGGCGGGGCGCTGCGCAAGGAGCGCGAGGGCGGCGGCGCCCGCACCCGCGGCGGCCGGTCCGCGTCGGGCCTCGCCGACCCGGCGGTGCGGGCCCAGGTGGAGGCGTACGAGAAGGTCGTGGCGGAGCACGGTCTGGAGCCCGGCGAGGTGGCCCTGGCGTGGCTCCTGACCCGGCCGGGCGTGACCGGCCCGATCGTGGGTCCGCGCACCGCCGAGCAGCTGGAGTCGGGGCTGCGCGCCGTCGCGCTCGACCTGCCCGCGTCCCTGCTGGAGTCCCTCGACGAGATCTTCCCGGGTCCCGGCCCGGCCCCCGAGGCGTTCGCCTGGTGACAGGGCGGGCCCCTCGCCGGCCGGCCGGGGTCAGCGGCGCGCGGCGGGCACCTGCCGCGCGCCGCGGGAGCGGTAGACGATGTAGGGGCGGGCCAGATAGCCGAACGGCGCCGTGAAGGCGTGCACCAGGCGGCTGAAGGGCCACAGGGCGAACAGGGCCATGCCCAGCAGGGCGTGGATCCGGTAGGCGAGCGGCGCGTGCGCCATGGCGGACACGTCCGGGTCGAGGGTGAACAGGGAGCGGAACCACACCGAGACGCCGAGGCGGTAGTCGTACGCGTGCGGCCGCACCGTGGTGGCGGTGGCGACGAGGCCCGCCAGGATCACGCAGAGCAGGACCGGGTGGACGGCCCGGTCGCTGCGGCTGGTCGCGGCCCGCACGGCGGGCACGCGCAGCCGCCGGTACAGCAGGACCACGAGCCCGGCCAGGGTGGCGAGGCCCGCGGTGCCGCCCACGAGCAGGGCGTTGGCGTGGTACAGCCACTCGTGGACGTGCAGGCGTTCGGTGAGCGACTCCGGCACGAGCAGCCCGATGGCGTGCCCGGCGATCACGAAGAGCAGGCCGTAGTGGAACAGCGGGCCGCCGATCCGCAGCAGCCGGTGTTCGTGCAACTGGCTGGAGCGGGTGGTGAAGCCGAACCGGTCGTAGCGGTAGCGCCAGGCGGTGCCGCTGACCAGGACGGCCACGACGAGATAGGGCAGGACGCCCCACAGGGCGATGCGCAGGTGGTTCACCGGGGCGTCTCCTTCGCGTGCGGGGCGTCGGGAGCACGTTGGGGATAGGGCAGGAGGCCGACCGCCTCGGCGGGCGGTCCGTTGCGGGCGAGCCGCAGCGCCGCCTCGCGGGTGGCGGGCCCGGCACCGGGCAGGGTGTCGCAGACGGCCTGGAGGACGTCGGCGTAGGGGCTGCGGTGCGCGGCGAGGGCGAAGCGCAGCAGTTCGAGGGCGGGCCGATGCCCGGTGAGCAGCCGTGTGCCGGGATCCGGGGCGCGCGCGGCGAACTCCAGCACGAGGGGCAGGAAGTCGGGCAGCTCGTCCTCGGGCGGGCTCCATCCGTGCCGACGGTAGAGGGCCTTGAGGCCCGCGAGGGTCGCGCCGCGCCTGCGGGTGTCCCCGTCGGTGTAGTAGGTGAGGTACAGGCACCGGCGGCGGCTGCGGTCGAAGGTGGCGACGTACTGGGCGGCCAGCGTGAGCTGCGGGATCTCGCGGACCTGCGCGCAGAAGCGCAGGAGCAGGCGGATCTCGGGACCCGGCACGGTGCGCAGCGTCGTGTCGACGGTGTGCAGGCGGGCGGGCCAGGTGTGGTCGGGGTAGCCGAGGAGCAGGGCGGCGGCCTGGTGGACGACGGGTCGGCTCATCGGGCGGCGCCGCCCTCGCCGCGCGGGAAGAGCCCGTCGGGGCGGCCCCGGCCGTTCCAGTTCAGGAGGTTGACCCGGCCGCGCAGCGAGGCACCCGCGTGTTCCGGATCCCGTGTGCCGGGCAGCGGGGCGTGGAAGGCGTCCGCGTCGTACATGCCGGGGCCTCCGTGGCCGTCCAGACTGCAGCCGGCGTCGAGGTCGTCGTGCCCGGTGACGGTGTAGCCGGTGGGGATGACATAGCGCTCGTCGTACTTGGCCAGGGCCAGGAGCCGGTACATGGCCTCGATGGAGGTGGTGTCCATGCCGACGGCGCGGGCGATGGCCGGGTCGCGCTCCTCGCCGAGGTTGACGCGGCGCATGTGCGAGCGCATCGCGGCCAGCCGGCACAGCGCGGCCTCGACCGGTGCCGGGTCGCCCGCGGTGAACAGCTCGGCGAGATAGCCGACGGGGATGCGCAGGGAGTCAATGGCGGCGAACAGCTTGGCCGGGTCCTCGCCGTCGTGCCCGGTGGCGGTGAGGGACTCGACGACCGGGGACAGGGGCGGGATGTACCAGACCATGGGCATGGTGCGGTACTCGGGATGCAGCGGCAGCGCGACCTTGTGACGGCTGATCAGGGCGTGCACCGGTGAGCGGCGCGCGGCGGTGATCCAGTCGTGCGGGATGCCGGAGGCCTCGGCGGCGGCCACGACCTCCGGGTCCTCGGGGTCGAGGAAGCAGTCCAACTGCGCCTGGTAGAGGCCCTGTTCGTCCTCGGTGGCGGCGGCCTCGCCGACCTTGTCGGCGTCGTAGAGGATGACGCCGAGGTAGCGCAGGCGCCCGACGCAGGTCTCGGAGCACACCGTGGGCTGCCCGGCCTCGATGCGCGGGTAGCACAGCGTGCACTTCTCGGCCTTGCCCGTGCGGTGGTTGAAGTAGACCTTCTTGTACGGGCAGCCGCTCACGCACATCCGCCAGCCGCGGCAGCGGTCCTGGTCGACGAGGACGATGCCGTCCTCGACGCGCTTGTACAGGGCGCCGGAGGGACACACGGCCACGCACGACGGGTTCAGGCAGTGCTCGCAGATGCGGGGCAGATAGAACATGAAGGCCTGCTCGTACTCCAGGCGCACCTGTTCGTTCATCTTCCGCAGCACCGGGTCGCCGGCGAGGTGTTCGGGGCCGCCGCCGAGGTCGTCGTCCCAGTTGGGCCCCCAGGTGATCGCGGTGGGCTCGCCGTCGATCAGGGAGCGGGGCGGAGCGGTGGGCACGTCGTCCCCGAGCGGGGCGCTGATCAGGTTCTCGTAGTCGTACGTCCACGGCTCGTAGTAGTCGTCCAGGGAGGGCAGATCGGGGTTGGCGAACAGGCGGGCCAGGCGCCGGGCCCGGCCGCCGCCGCGCGGCACGAGCCTGCCCCGCTTGAGCCGCCAGCCGCCCTGCCACTTGTCCTGGTCCTCGTAGCCGCGCGGGTAGCCCTGGCCGGGCCGGGTCTCGACGTTGTTGAACCACGCGTACTCGGTGCCCGAGCGGTTGGTCCAGGTCTGTTTGCAGGTGACGGAACAGGTGTGGCAGCCGATGCACTTGTCGAGGTTCATCACCATCGCGACCTGCGCCATGCAGCGTCCGACGGTGGTCTTGCCACGGGACATGTCTCGTTCTCCACGCTTCTAATAGGACACGGCCTGGGCGCGGCGCCGGATGACGGTGACCGCGTCGCGCTGGTTGCCGGTGGGGCCGTAGTAGTTGGGGGCGAAGGAGAGCTGGGCGTGGCCGCCGATCAGGTGGGTCGGCTTGATCAGCAGCCGGGTGAGCGCGTTGTGCACCCCGCCGCGCCGCCCGGTGGCCTCGGACGTGGGCACGTTCACCAGGCGCTCCTGCACGTGGTACATGAAGACGGTGCCGGGCGGCATGCGGTGCGAGACGACCGCGCGGGCCACCACCACGCCGTTGGCGTTGTGCGCCTCGATCCAGTCGTTGTCCGCGACGCCGATCGCCTCGGCGTCGGCGACGCCGAGCCAGATCACCGGGCCGCCGCGCGCCAGGGTCTGCATCAGCAGGTTCTCCTGGTACTCGGAGTGGATCGACCACTTGGAGTGCGGCGTGAGGTAACGCACCGTCACCGAGCGCCCGCCGTCGTCCCGAGGCGGCGCTTCCCCGAGCATGTCCAGGCCCAGGGGCGGCCGGTAGAGCGGCAGTTGTTCGCCGTACTCGGCGATCCACGCGTGGTCGAGGTAGAAGTGCTGGCGGCCGGTGAGGGTGTGCCAGGGCTTGCGGTGCTCCGTGTTGATCGTGAAGGGGGCGTAGCGGCGGTCGGGGCCCTCCTTGCCCGACCATTCGAAGCTGGCGCCGACCTGCACCGGGCGGGCCTGGGTGTCGGAGAACTCCACGCGCCGTTCGGCCACCGACGCGCCGAGCTCCGCGAGTCCGGTGTCGGTGCCGCAGCGTTCGGCGAGCCGCTCGAACCCCTCGGCGGCCAGGCGGCCGTTGGTGGTGCCCGACAGGGCCAGGATCGCCTCGCAGAGCTTCACGTCCGTGTCGAGCAGGGGGCGTCCGCGCACCGGCTCGTGGGCGGCGGTCCCGCACCGGGCGGTGAGCCATGCGACCTCCGGTCGGGGGCGCACGGTGACGCCCTTGACCGTGATGCCCCGCTCCTCGACGAGCGGGCCGAGGGCGGCCATCCGGTCGCCGATGGCGGTGTAGTCCCGTTCGACGACGGTGAAGTGCGGCCCGGTGGGGCCGTCGGGCGGCGCCTCGCCGGGGGTGTCGTGCTGGAGAGGCGTGGCGACCAGGTCGTGGGCGACGTCGAGGCGGCCCCGCGCGAGCCGGGCGACCTCGGCGGCCAGGCCGTGGAAGATCTCGAAGTCGGTGCGGGCCTGCCACGGCGGGCTGATCGCCGGGGAGAAGGCGTGCACGTAGGGGTGCATGTCCGTGCTGGACAGGTCGTGCTTCTCGTACCAGGTCGCCGCGGGCAGCACGAGGTCGGCGTACAGGGTCGTGGACGTCATGCGGAAGTCCAGCGCGAGCAGCAGGTCGAGCTTGCCGCGGGGGCCCTCGTCGCGCCAGGTCACGTCCCGGGGCCTGGCCTCGGGAGGGGCCTCCTCGGCGCTCGCGTTGTCGGACGCGCCGAGCAGGTGCCGCAGGAAGAACTCGTTGCCCTTGGCGGAGGAGCCGATGAGGTTGGCCCGCCACACGGTGAGCACCCGGGGCCAGTTGACCGGGTCGTCGGGGTCCTCGCAGGCGTACGACAGCCGTCCGGCGTCGCGCTCCGCGGCCACCCAGTCCGCCGGGTCGGCGCCGGAGGCGCGCAGGCGCCGCCCCAGTTCCAGGGGGTTGGCGGAGAACGTCGGGGCGGCGGGCATCCAGCCCTGCCGGACGGAGCGTGCGATCAGGTCGGCGGTGTGCAGTCCGCTCAGGGTGCCGGGCGCGGTGGGCGAGGCCAGGGCGTCGGCGGTGGACCTCTCGTAGCGCCACTGGTCGGTGTGCTGGTACCAGTACGGGGTCCCGGCCATCTGCCGTGCGGGGCGCACCCAGTCCGATGCCGTCGCCATCTGCTGCCAGCCGGCGTAGGGACGGACCTTCTCCTGTCCCACGTAGTGCGCCCAGCCGCCGCCGTTGACGCCCTGGCAGCCGGTGAGCAGGAGCAGCGACAGGAACGAGCGGTAGATCGTGTCCGAGTGGAACCAGTGGTTGGTGCCCGCGCCCATCACGATCATGCAGCGGCCGCGGGTCTGCTCCGCGGTCCGCGCGAACTCCCGCGCCGCGCGGACGACCGCGCCCGCGGAGACCGAGGTGAGCGCCTCCTGCCAGGCGGGGGTGCAGGGCGTGGTCGCGTCGTCGTACGAGTCGGGCCACTGCCCGTCGAGTCCCTCGCGCCCGACGCCGTACTGGGCCAGCATCAGGTCGAAGACGGTGGTCACCAGGCGGTCGCCGACGCGCAGCGCGGGCACTTCGCGCCGCAGCGTCGCGCCCTCCTCGTCGAAGCGGGGCAGCACCACGGTCGCGGTCGTCGTGCCGGGCCTGCCGTAGAGGGTGAGCAGCGGGTCGATGTCGCCGAGGTCGAGGTTCCAGCGGCCCTCGCCGGATGTGCCCCAGCGGTCGCCAAGCGTGCCGCCCGGTACGGCGGGCCGCCCGGCCGCCGCGTCGTAGAGGACCGGCATCCAGCGCCGGGCGTCGGGGTCGGCGTCCCGGGCGAGGTCCAGGTCGCGCGCGGTCACGAAGGCGCCCGGGGTGTGGGCGCCCGCCTCGGCCCCGCCCTTCCCGGTCCGGCCCGTCGCGTGCTCGTCCAGGCCGACGAGGAACGGCAGATCGGTGAACCGCCGGACGTAGTCGGTGAAGTACGGGACCTGCCGCTCGACGAAGCACTCGCGCAGGACGACGTGGCCCATGGCCATGGCGAGCGCGCCGTCGGTGCCGGGGTGCGGGTGGAGCCATTCGTCGGCGAACTTCGTCGCGTCCGCGTAGTCGGGCGAGACGACGACCACCTTCTGGCCGCGGTAGCGGGCCTCGGCCATCCAGTGCGCGTCGGGGGTCCGGGTCACCGGCACGTTCGAGCCCCACAGCATCAGATACGCCGCGTCCCACCAGTCACCGGACTCGGGCACGTCGGTCTGGTCGCCGAACACCTGCGGCGAGGCGATCGGCAGATCGGCGTACCAGTCGTAGAACGACAGCATCGGCGCGCCGATCAGCGCGTGGAAGCGGGCGCCGACGGCGTGGGAGGCCATGGACATCGCGGGGATCGGCGAGAACCCGGCGATCCGGTCGGGGCCGTACGCGCCCAGGGTGTGCACATGGGCGGCGGCCGCGATCTCCAGGGCCTCGTCCCAGCCGATGCGGACCAGGCCGCCCTTGCCGCGGGCCGCCTGGTAGCGGCGCCGCTTCCCGGGGTCGCCGGTGACCTCGGCCCACGCGGCGACGGGATCACCGCCCAGGCGGCGCTTGGCCTCGCGGAACATCTCGACCAGCACGCCGCGCGCGTGCGGATGACGGACCCGCGTCGGCGAGTACGTGTACCAGGAGAAGGACGCGCCGCGTGGGCAGCCGCGCGGTTCGTAGTCCGGCCGGTCGGGGCCCGCAGAGGGGTAGTCGGTCGCCTGTGTCTCCCAGGTGATCAGCCCGTCCTTGACGTACACCTGCCACGAGCAGGAGCCCGTGCAGTTCACTCCGTGGGTGGAGCGAACCACCTTGTCGTGCGCCCAACGCTCCCTGTACGGCTGGTCGTTGACCTGCTGGTCCGTGCGGAAGACCGCTCGCCCCTCGGGCGTGGTCTGCGCCCTTCTCAACAACTGCCCCACCGCGAAGAGCCGTTCGGCCGCCTCCGTCGCGATCTGCTCCGCCCTGGCCCTGCCACGTCCCACGCCACGGACTCCCCTCAGGGGTCGGCGCACCAGAACGTTCTCTCCTCCGGCGCGCGCCTCTCGACGAACGAGGGACAGACTCCTCCTGGGACGTCCGCGATGTGGACGACTTTTTGGCCAGTTTGGTGTACCTGGAACATATTTTTCCGACGCTTTGCCAAGGTTCAGACCAATACTGACCGCCGTACGAACAGGCCTGCGAACGGGCATGATCGGACGGCATGGTCACCCGGCACCGACAGGCTCGACCGTCCGGCACCGAGAGGAGTCACGACCCTTGACACCGATCCACGTGACGACATGGGACGAGACCGACGGGCAGGGCCCGCCGGCGGTCTTCGTGCACAACATCTTCAGCTGGGGCAGCGACGCGACGTACGGCTTCGCGGCCCAGCGGCCGCTGGCCGATCGCCACCGCCTGCACCTGGTGGACCGGCGCGGCTACGGCCGCAGCCCCGACACCGAGCGGAACGACTTCGAGACGGACGCCGACGACGTCGTCGGCCTCCTCGGCGAGGGCGGCGCCCATCTGGTCGGCCACGGCAACGGCGGGGTGATCGCGATGCTGGCCGCCGCCCGCCGCCCCGACCTCGTGCGGTCCCTGACGCTGATCCAGCCCTCCGCGTTCACCGCCGCGGCCGAACACCCCACCGTCGCGGCCCTGTTGAGCCGCGTGACGGAGTCGGCCCCCGGAGTGCCGGCGGCGCCGGGCGAGCAGGAGGTGCGGGAGTTCCTGCGCGCCTCCACCGAGGGCATCGGACTGCCCGTGCCGGAGCCGACGGCGGACCGACTGCGGGCGGTGGCCACCTCGATGCGGGAACGGCCCGTCTGGGAGGCCCGCATCCCCCTGGAGCCCCTGCGGGCGGCCCCTTGGCCGACGTCGGTGATCTGTGGGACCTGGGAGGACTCCCCCGAGCTGTACCGCACGTATGTCGGCGATCCGTTGATCGCCGTCGCCGAGTCGCTCACCGACACGCTCGGCGCCCGCCTGCTGCGCGTGCCCGGCTTCTATCCCCACACGCAGGAGCCCGACGCCGTCAACGCGGAGCTGCGACGGAACTGGCGGGCGGCGGAAGGACGTTGAGGTGGCTCAGCCGCCCGCCAGGACCGCGTCCACCGTCTCGTCGAGGGTGAGCGCCGAGCTGTCGTACCACTCCCCCTCGCCCGCCAGCTCGGCGCGCAGCGCCTCGTCCAGGAAGGACCAGTCGACCGGCAGGACCTTGTCGCGGGCCGCGAGCCGGCCCGAGACGACCTCGACCGACGGCGCGAGCACGATCAGGCGCAGCGGCAGGTCCTTCAGGTGCTCCCGGTAGAACTCCAGGTGCGCGCGGCGTACGACCACGTCGTCGATGACCGGTACGACGCCGCCGGCGTGGAAGCTGCGGGCGAGCACCGACGCGTTGCGGGCGCGCAGGAGCAGTTGGCGGTCCGCCTCCGCGTCCCCCTCGGGCGTGGGCAGCCGGCCGCCCGAGACGACGAGGTCCTGGAGGTGGTCGCCCTCGATGTGCGCGCCACGGGGCATGCGGCGGGCCAGGGCCGCGGACACCGAGCTCTTGCCGGACCCCGGGATGCCGACGACGAGGAAGACGTGGGGGGCGGGTTCGGTGTCGACGGCCTGGCCCTCGAAGAAGGTGTCCGGCATGGCTCTTCTGCTCCCTGTCGTTCTGTGCTCCCGGGCGACGGCGCACGGCCCCGGGCGATGGCACGCAGCACCCTAGTGCTCCCCCTCGCAGGGGATCACGGGGTTTTCCGACGGCCCGGCCGATGCCGGATTCGATGCGACTGCAATCCCTTGCGAACGGAATCGCCTCATCTGCTCCACAGAATCATCACCAAGATCTTTGGTCAACGGTTTAGCGCTGGACCAACTCCCAGCTCAGGGGCGTTTATTACTCATTCTTTGGCAGATTTTTGCTCTGTCATGGAAGGTTAATGCGATGGCAAAGTGGGAGTCACGAGAGCCACTCAGGCTGTCACCGGGGCAACGGGCGCCCGCAGCGCCGCGGACCGACCCTCCCCACCGTCACCATCGACCCGACCACACCGCGTCCCGGCTGACCGCCGCAGCGACGCAGGAGGCAGGCCACCTTGAAGTCACTGATCGACAACGCCCGTTCGTTCGCCGCGAACCACGTGGCGGACCCCCGCAACGCCGAGGCCTTCCAGGCCCTGGGAGCCGGGCAGTCGCCCGAAGCCCTGTTCGTCACGTGCTCCGACTCGCGCGTCGTCCCGGCCCTCATCACCGGAGCGCGGCCCGGCGAGCTCTTCGAACTCCGCACGGCGGGCAACGTCGTACCGCCCTACCCCACCGAAGGCCCCATAGGCCGCCCCGGCCATCCCATGAGCGAGGCGGCCACCATCGAGTACGCGGTGTGCGTGCTCGGCGTCCGCGACATCGTCGTCTGCGGACACTCGCACTGCGGCGCGGTGGGCGCCGTCGTGCGGCACGAGGACCTGTCGGCCGTCCCGGCCGTACGCGACTGGCTCGACCACTCGGTCGCCGCCGACGCCCCGCTGCGCTCCCTCACCCCCACGTCGGACGACGTGTCGGAGGCCGTGCAGACCCATGTGCTCGCCCAGCTGGAGAGGTTGCGCGGCTACCCCTGCGTGCGCGAGCGCACCGCCGACGGATCGCTCACCCTGCACGCCTGGTACTACGAGGTGCACACCGGCACCGTCTCCGCACACCGTCCGTCGGACGACGGCCGGCCGGCGTTCGGTCCGCTGTGAGAGCCGCCGCGCCCCTCCGCCCGGCCCGCTCCCACGACAGGACCCCCCACCCTCATGTCCTCTTCTTCTTCCCCCCTCCTCGCCCCCTTCCGCGAGCTGCGTGATCCGGGCGTCCTGCGCCGGGACGTCCTCGCCTCGCTGGTGGTCTTCCTGGTCGCCCTGCCGCTGTGCGTCGGTGTGGCGGTCGCCTCCGGCGTACCGGCCGAACTGGGCCTGGTCACCGGCATCGTCGGCGGTCTGATCGTCGGCATCCTGCCGGGCAGCGCCCTTCAGGTCAGCGGTCCCGCGGCCGGACTCACCGTCCTCGTCTTCGAGGCCGTACGCGAGTTCGGGCTCGGCATGCTCGGCGCGATCGTGCTGCTCACCGGCGCCCTGCAGATAGCCCTCGGTCTGCTGCGCTGCGGCAGATGGTTCCGGGCGATATCCGTGTCCGTCGTGCAGGGCATGCTCGCCGGCATCGGACTCGTCCTCATCTTCGGCCAGCTGTACACCATGGCCGGGGCGAAACAGCCGCAGTCCGGTCTCGACAAGATCGCCGGCCTGCCGGGTCTCCTCGCCGACACCCTGCAGTCCACCACGGCGCTGACCGCCGCGGCCGTCGGACTCGGCACCATCGCCGTGCTCGTGCTCTGGCCCAAACTGCCCGCCGCCGCGCGCGTGGTGCCCGCACCGCTCGCCGCGGTCGCCCTCGCCACCGCCGTGACCGCCGGGCTGGGCCTCGACGTGGCGAACGTGACGGTGCGCGGCCTGGTCGACTCGATCCAGCCGCCGGGCCTCGGCGACCTGGCGCAGCTCGGCAGCGTGGCGGTGCTCGGCACCGTCCTGGCGTTCACCCTCATCGCGTCCGCCGAATCGCTGTTCAGCGCGGCGGCCGTGGACCGGATGCACAACGGGCCGCGCACGCACTACGACAAGGAACTCGTCGCCCAGGGCGTCGGCAACACCGTGTGCGGCGTGCTCGGGGCCCTGCCGATGACCGCGGTCATCGTGCGCAGCTCCGCCAACGTCCAGGCCGGTGCGCGCACCCCGCTCTCCCGGGTCCTGCACGGCGTCTGGCTGCTCCTGTTCGCCGTGCTGCTGCCGGCCGCGCTCGGCATCATCCCGCTGGCGGCGCTCGCCGGTGTCCTGGTGCACGCCGGCTGCAAGCTGATCCCCTTCAAGGAGATCGTCCCGCTGGCCCGCGCCCACCGCGGCGAGGCCATCATCCTCGCGGTCACGGCGATCGCCATCGTGGTGACCAACATGTTCGAGGGCGTGGTCCTCGGTCTGATCCTCGCGGTCGTCAAGTCCGCCTGGGAGACCTCCCACGTGCAGCTGGACGTCACGGAGCTGACCGATGGCCGCATCGTGGTCACGCTCACCGGGAACGCCACGTTCCTGCGGCTGCCCCGCATCCTCGAGACCCTGGAGGCCATGCCCAAGGACCGGCCCATCGAGCTGGACCTGACGGCCGTGCGCCATCTGGACCACGCCTGCCGCACGACGCTCGAGAACTGGGCGTTGCGGCACAACGACTCCGGCACCGAAGCGGTACGCATGAAGACGCTTCCGGTGTCCGGTGCCGGTGCCGAGGAGCCCGCGACGGCGCGGGCCAGGCACTGAGTGACACGCAAGTTCCGTTTGTCCACCATCTGATGACTATGGAGGTTTCACCATGGAGAAGCTCATCGCGCGCATGACGCAGGAGTCCGTGTGGCAGAAGTGGGTCGCCGCCAACTCCGCGCAGGGCGCCAAGGACGGCTGCATCAGCGCCACGCCGAAGAGCGGCTGCATCAGCGCGACCGGCAAGTCGGGCTGTATCTCCTGACCCCGGGCCGGCGGCGTCCCCCGGGCGCCGCCGGCCGCGCCACCTGAGCCACTGACGGGCCGCGGGGCGGCCGCCCGGCGGCCGTCCCTGTCGCGGCGGCCGCCCCGTGCCCGTCACTCCCCCGCCCACCGCCCCGCACCGGAGCCCCCTTGAACCGACTGCCGAGCGCCGACGTCCTCGACCACGTCCGGGAGATCCCCCTCTACCGCGCCTCCGTGGAGCGCGGCCACTTCCCGATCCTGGAGAAGCCGGAGATCGCCCGGGAATTCCCGGCCAACTGGATGACCCCCGAGCTGTCCCGCGCCCTGGAGACGGGCGAGGCCGAGTTCGTGCTGTCCACCGGGACCAACCACGCCCGGATGCAGCTCATCCGGCCGCCGTACTTCCTGCTCCGCTCCTACTACCGCCTGTGGAGCGAGCACCCCGATCTGGGCGCGCTCTGGCACGAGGGCGCGCGACGGGTCTCGCTGACCACCGTGCTGGCCACCGAGCACGTGGCGCGCGTGAACGCCGCCAAGCCGGGCGCGACGCCCGGCGAGCGCTGGCTGGACGACCGCACGCTGTACCTCAACCGCGAGCTGGATCCGTCCGGCTGGGACCGCACCGAGGTCGAGCGGATCCTCGCCGACATCCGTGCCGTCGCCGCCGCGCACCCGAAGGGTGCCTACCTCCTGGACTGCTCCGGCTACCACCTGGCGCACCTGGTCAGGAAGGTCGACGAGTGGGACCTGTGGGACGCCTTCCCCCCGCCCGGCGGCATCATCCACGCGTACGAGTACACGCCGCTGAACGTCCGCGTGTTCCTGCGCGACCACTTCGACTGCCCCGTCGTCGACCTCTTCGGCAGCACCGAACTGGGCTACCTCTTCTACAGCGAGGCCGACGGCAGCTACCGGCCCTACCTGCACGACATGAGCGTGGAGCTGATCCCGGTGGAGCCGGGCAGCGGCATCCACAGCCTGATCGTCACCAGCGTCCGCAACCCGTACATGCCGCTGGTCCGGTACCGCTCCGGGGACTGCGTCCGCACCCGTGACGGCAGCGCCGACCCGGAGCGGATCATCTCGTTCTGCGGTCGCGAGAAGGAACTGCTGGCCACGCCCCGCGGCCCCGTCGCCCAGGCCGATCTCGACGTACGGATCGCCGCCGTGACGTCCCGCGTCTTCCTCCACCAGCTGCGCCTGACCGGCGAGGACCACTGCGAGTTGTGGTGCACGACCTTCGACGGTGAGCCTCTCGCCCCGGACGAGATCACCGAACTGACCGCGACTGTGGCCGACTTGACCGGGCGGACCTGCCGGGTCGAGCACCGCGCGCACGTACCGATCGGGCGCTCCGGCAAGTACGCCTGGCTCACCACGCCCTAGCGACGCCCTGGCGACGCCCCCTGACAGGACTTCCCGACAGGACTTCCCATGCACACCACCGCACCGCCCACCGGCACCGCCCCCACCGCGACGACCGCTCCCGGCGCTCCCGCCGCGCCCACCGCCGAGGAACTGCTCGGCACCGTCCTGCACGACGAGGTGGTGCGGCACTTCGCGGCGAAGCCCGACGCCCCGGAGCTGCCCCACGTCACCCACCAGGTCCGCGAGTGCCTCCGCTACCTCTACCTGGTCTCCCGCCACCCCGACCGGCTCGCCGGCCTCTTCCTCCCCGTCGAGCAGGACATCGACGAGATCTGGCACTACCTCATCCTGCAGACCCGCGAGTACCGCGAGCTGTGCGAACAGCGGCTTCCCGGCGGCCACTTCATCCACCACCGCAGCATCAGCTACGACGCCTACCAGGAGGATCCGGGGCGCGAGCGGGCGGCCGAGGAGGCGCTGCGGTGGATCCCGCTGTACACCGCCGCGTTCGGCCCCTTCGACGAGGACGCGCTGCCGCACTGGACCGTGGTGCGGTTCCTCCACGACGAGCTGGGCCTGTCACTCGCGGAACTGGCCGACATGACCGCCTCGTCAGGCGACTGAGTCCGCCTCGTCCGCCAGACCGGCCGTCCGGCCGCGCAGCCACGACACGAGGCGGCGCACCCGCTCGTCGTGCTCGGGCGGCCGACGGCCGAGCAGGTGGTAGCCGGTCCCGTCGGGGACGAAGCCGAAGGGCGCGACGAGCTGCCCGCGCTCCAGGTCGTCGCGGGCTACGGCGTAGGGGGCGATCGCGACCCCGACCCCGGCCGCGGCGGCCTGGAGGGTCAAGTAGAAGTGCTCCAGGGTCTGTTCGGACGCGGGCCGGGCCGTCAGGCCGGTGATGCCGCACCAGTCCTCCCAGGCCCGGGGCCGGGTCGCGGTGTGCAGCAGAACGGCGTCCCGCACCCCGTCGGCGCCGGTGAGCCCGGACGCCAGATCGGGGCGGCACACCGGTCCGATCCGCTCGCCGAACAGCCGGGTGCGGCTCACCTCTTCGGGCAGCGGGAAGTCGTCCCTGCGGATCGCGAGGTCGATGCCGTCCCGCTCGAAGAAGACGGGACCGCCGCCGGCGGACAGATGCACGGTCACCTCCGGCACGCTCGCCGTCAGGTCGGGCAGGCGCGGGATGAGCCAGCGCATCAGGAGCGTGGGCTCGCAGGACAGCGTGAGCGGTCCGGCGGGCGCGCGCCGTGACATCTGGGCCGCCGCGCCGTCGATCTGGTCGAGTGCGTCCCTGACGACGGCGGCCAGTTGGCGTGCCTGCGGGGTCGGGCGCAGGGTCCGCGCGCCCCTCTCGAACAGCGTGGTGCCAAGGGCGCGCTCCAGGTTCTGGATCTGCCGGCTCACCGCGCCGTGCGTCACGTGGAGTTCCTGTGCCGCCGCGGTCATGCTGGCGTGCCGCACGGTCGCCTCGAAGGGCAGCAGCGTGTTGAGCGGGGGAAGGGCCGGCCAGCGCATCCGTGAACTCTAGTCACAGCTCTCGTGACAAGGAATCGTTTGTCCTGGGCTTTTGGCCGCCGCACCATTGAATCCGTCACAGCAGCAGCCGACCGACGGAGAGATGGCGCATGACAGTGCTCGACGGTCCCGGGCCGGACGTCGCCATCCTGGCCGACGACCTCACCAGCGCCGCTGACGGCGCCGCGCCCTTCCGCGGCGGCGGGCTGCCCGCGCGGATCCTGTTCGCCGCCCCGGACCCGGCTGTCGTACGGGGCGGTGGCGTGACCGCGGTCGACCTCGGCAGCCGCGTGCTGGACGAGGCGGCGGCCGCCGCGGCCACCGAGCGGGCCGCGCGCCTGCGCCGTGGCTCCGCCGTGCTGTTCAAGACGGTGGACTCCACGCTGCGCGGCCATGTCGTGGCGGAGGCGAAGGCCGCGTGGGCGGGCTCGCGGCGGCGCGCCGTCGTCATCGCCCCGGCCTTCCCCGCGGAGGGCAGGGAAACGGTGGACGCGGTCCAGTACGTACGGGGCGTCCCGGTCCACGAGAGCGACTACGCCCGTGACCCGGTGCACCCCGTGCGGTGCTCGGACCTGGCCGTGCTGTTCCCCACGGCCGCACGCGTCGGCCCCGGGCGGGCGGCCGAACTGCCTCGCCTGGTCCGTGCGGGCGGCCCGATCGTCTGTTCCGCCCGCACGGACGCCGACCTCGACCGTCTGGTGGCGGCGGTGCCGCGCCTCGACGACGTGCTCTGGGTCGGGTCACCGGGGCTGGCCGCCGCCCTCGCCCGCAGGTGCGCGCACGCCGTCGAAGCCACCGCACCCCCCGTCCCTCCGGCCCGGCGGCCCCTCGTCGTCGTGGGCAGCGCCCACCCCGCGACACGGCGGCAGCTGGCGGCGCTCCACGCCCGCGAGGACGTCCAGGGCATCACCGTCGGCGACGATCCGGCCGGGGACACCGAGGCGCTGCGCGGCCTGACGGCCCCGGTCCTCACCCTGCGGACACCCGACACGCGCCACCCGCCGCTCATCGCCCGGGACTTCGTACGCTCCATGGCGGCACACATACGGACCCTGCTCACGGAACACCGCGTCGACGCGCTCGTCGTCACCGGCGGCGAGACCGCGACGACCGTGCTGCGCGCCCTCGACATCACCGGCCTGCACCTGCTCGACGAGCCCGAACCCGGCATCGCCCTCGGCACCCCGCTCGGCCGACCCGGTCTGCCCGCACCGGCCGGTCCGCCCGTCCTCGTCAAGGCGGGCGGCTTCGGCGACGACGACCTGCTCCTGCGGCTCTGCCGCCTCGTACGGACACCTGCCGACCAAGGAGAGCGCGCATGAACCCGATCGCCCTCAGCATGGGTGACCCCTGCGGCATCGGACCGGAGATCACGCTCAAGGTGTGCGCCGACCCGCGCCGCACGATGCCCGTCGTCGTCATCGGCGACCCGGGCGTGCTGGCCCGCGCCGACGCGTTCGCCGGCACGGGCCTGACGC
Source organism: Streptomyces sp. NPDC052114 (assembly GCF_040680155.1). Lineage (NCBI taxonomy): Bacteria > Bacillati > Actinomycetota > Actinomycetes > Kitasatosporales > Streptomycetaceae > Streptomyces > Streptomyces sp. NPDC052114. The sequence goes on from NZ_JBFAWC010000014.1 coordinate 171,817, forward strand.
CCCACCCGATCGACTCCCTGGACCACGCGGCGTACGCGCCGGGCACCGTCGACGTCCTCGCGGAGACGGACCTGCCCGCCGAGCTGCCCTGGGGCACGGTCGACGCCCGTGCGGGCGACGCGTCCTTCCGCTACGTCCGGCGCGGCATCCGACTGGCCCTGGACGGTGACGTCCGCGCGCTGGTGACCGCGCCGATCAACAAGGAGGCGTTGCGCCTCGGCGGTGTCCCGCACCCCGGGCACACCGAGATCCTGGCCGAGCTGTCCGGGACGACCGACTACGCGATGATGATGGACAACGGCGAGCTGCGGGTGGTCCTGGTGACCGTCCATCAGTCGCTGCGCACGGCCCTCGACGCGCTCGGCACCGCGCGCGAGCTGGACGTCATCCGCCTCACCGACCGCACCCTGCGGCGCGGCGGCCTGTCCGCACCGCGCATCGCGGTGGCCGGACTCAACCCGCACGCCGGCGAGAACGGCCTCTTCGGCCGCGAGGACCTGGACGTCATCGCCCCGGCGGTCCGGGCGGCGCGCGCCGAGGGGATCGAGGCGAGCGGCCCCTGGCCGGCGGACACGGTCTTCATGCGGGCCCGCGCCGGGGAGTTCGACGCCGTGGTCGCGCAGTACCACGACCAGGGCCTCATCCCCGTCAAGTACCTGGGCCTGGAGCACGGCGTGAACATCACGATCGGCCTGCCGTTCGTGCGCACCAGCGTGGACCACGGCACGGCGTTCGACATCGCGGGCCGGGGCACGGCCGACCACACCAGCCTGCTCACCGCCCTCCGCCACGCCGACCGCCTGTCCGCCCGCTGACCGCGGACCGAGAACCCAGAACCGGGATCCGAGAACCCAGAACCGAGGGACATCCGTGGACTTCATCTTCATGCTGACCCGCGACGACCGCACCGTGACCGACTGCCTCGACGTCCTCGACGCGGTCGGGGACCTCGGCATCACGCACATCGGGTTCAAGGACGTCGGCGTCGACACCGCCACTCTGACCCGGCTGCACACCGCCATCAAGGAGACGGGGGCCGTCTCGTACCTCGAAGTGGTCAGCACCGGGCGGGAACAGGCCCTCGCCTCGGTGCGCACCGCCGTCGGTCTCGGCGTCGACTGGGTCATGGGCGGCACCTGGATCGAGGAGACCGTCGGCCTGCTGTCCGGGACGGCCACGCGCTGTCTGCCGTTCGCCGGAGAGCCGTTCGGGCACCCCACGCGCCTGGCCGGTGATCCGGAGCGGATCGCCGACGACTGCCGGCGGGCCGAGGCGGCGGGCTGCGCGGGCGTCGACCTGCTCGCGTACCGCGCCGTCGACGCCGACCCCCTCGATCTGGTGCGCGCCGCGCGAGCCGCCACGTCGGGCCGGCTGGTCGTCGCCGGGTCCATCACCGGCGGCGACCAGATCCGGGACCTGGCTGCGGCGGGAGCCGACGCGTTCACGATCGGCTCCGCCGCCTTCGACGGCTCGCTGCGGCCCCGCGCCGGAACCCTCGGGTCCCAGTTGGCCGCGGTGGCCGCCTGGCAGGGCTAGTCCTGGTAGACGCGGTTCGTGCCGGGGCCACCCGACAGGAAGTCGTTGCCCGGACCGCCGTGCAGCAGGTCGTCGCCGCTGTTGCCGTAGATCGTGTCGTCGCCGGCCTCGCCGTACAGCTTGTCGTTGCCGCGGCCGCCGAGGATCTTCTCGCCGTCGGCGCTGCCGTGCACCGTGTCGTCGCCGTCGCCGCCGGTCAGGGTGTGGCCGTCGCCGCTCGCGTCGCCGTACAGGGTGTCGTTGCCCGCGCCGCCGTCGCAGTCGTAGACGCAGTGGGTCAGGATGTCGTTGCCCGCGCCGCCGAAGGAGCCCTCGCCGTACACGCCGCCGCCGTTGTCCAGGCGGTCGTCGCCGTCCTCGCCGTACTGCGCGGTGACGCCGTCGCCCTTGAGGGTGTCGTTGCCCGCGCCGCCGTGGATCTGCAGGTAGGCGTGGTTGCCGGGGGCGATGGTGGCCTTGTCGTTCTTGTCGCCGAGGTGGGCGCCGAGGGTGATCAGGTCCGAGGCGCGGTCGCCGGGGTCCGCGATCGTGCAGGTCACGCGGGTGCGGTCGGCGCTGTCCGGGTGGGTGCAGCCGGATCCGTCCTTGGCGGTGATGGCGACGCGGTCGTCGATGGTGACGTCGTAGACGCCCTCCCACTCGTTGATCTCGCGGTAGCGGGTGGTGACGGTCACGTCGTTGACCTGGCCCGGGGCGGCCTCGTAGCTCAACCGCGAGCCGGATACGGCGTCCACGGTCGCGGTGGGAGCGGCGGCCAGGGCGGGCGTACCGGTGAGGCCGGTGACGGCGGCCGTGCAGGCGAGCGCGGCGGCGACGCCGAGCGGCCGTAACGTGCGAGCGAACATGCGTGATTCTCCAGGGAGTTCAGTGGTGCGGTCGGCACCTCGTGTGCCGCAGGTGGCATTCCCACCTCACTCAGGTCAGACGGTCACCGGCAGGCGCCGTTGTACCCGGGCACCACTTGTTCACCAGGGGTTCATCGCGGTCATCACGGGTGGAATCGGAGGATCGCGGTCAGCGGGCGGCGGTGGCCCGGTCGTCGAGCGCGGCGTGGTCGACCTTGCCGTTGGGCAGGCGCGGCAGGGCGGGCACGGCGATGACGCGGGCGGGCAGCGCGGTGGTGGGCAGGCTGCGCAGGAGCTGCGTACGGATCCGCTGGACGTCGAGGTCCTCGTCGGTGGTGACCACGAAGCCGACCGGGCGCGGCCGGGCCGTCGCGGTGACGCCGACGCCCGCCTCGACGACTCCGTCGCACGCCACGAGGGCCTGCTCGATCTCGGCCCGCTCCACCCGCAGGCCGCCGAGTTTGAGCTGGTGGTCGCGGCGGCCGTGGAAGAGGAGCGCGCCGTCGTCGCGGACCGTCGCCAGGTCTCCGGTGCGGAAGCAGCGGGTGCCGTCGAGGGTCACGAAGCGGTCCCGCGCGCTCGCGGCGTCGGCCAGTCCCGGGCCCGCGACGCACAGTTCGGCGGGGCCGCCGTCCGCGTCCGGGGCGAGGTACGCGGCGGCGCCGCTGATGGGCCGCCCGATGGGGACAACCTTGGCGCGCGCGTCGGCGGCGGTGCAGGTGTGGACGGTGGACCAGACGGTGCACTCGGTGGGCCCGTATTCGTTGTGCAGCGCCGCTTGCGGTAGGTCGGCCAGGTGGCGGGCGACCAGCGCGGGCGGGCAGCTCTCGCCGGCGACGATCACGGTGGTGAGGGTGCGCAGCCGGGGCGCGAGTCCGCCGCGCAGCGCCGCGCCGTACAGCGAGGGGACGAGCAACAGGTGGGTGGCGCCGTGGCGTTCGGCCGCGCGGGCCAGGGCCAGCAGGTCGCCGGTGCGCCCTTCGGGGACGACGAGCAGACCGCCGGTGGCCAGCGTCCACCAGATGCCCGCCATGGAGCTGTCGAAGGAGATCGACGAGCAGAGCAGAAAGGCGCCGACGGGCTCGGTGTAGTGCCTCAGCCGCGCGGCGGTGGACCAGCCGAGCGCCGTCGCGGGGACGGTGACGGGCTCGGGCAGGCCGGTCGAGCCGCTGGTGAAGCACGTGTAGGCGAGGGTGCCGCGGCGGGTGGCGCAGCCGTCGCCGGACGCGGTGTCGAGGTCGGCGGGTCCGCAGGGCACGCGCTCCAGGCCGCCGATGGCCGGCGCCGCGCCCGGTCCGTGCCGTCCGTCCGGTCCGTCCGCCTCGTCCGCCGGATCGGGTACGAGGGCGATGCGGGCGCCGCTGCGCCGTGCCATCCGGCGCTGGCGGTCCTCGGGGAATCCGGCGTCGACGGGGACGTAGCGGCATCCGGCGCGCAGGACGCCCAGCAGGGCGGCGATCGTCCAGCGGGAGGCGGTGGCGTGCACCACGACCGGTTCGTCGCGCCGGATGCCGCGCGCGAGCAGCAGGCGGGCGACGGCCCGGGACGCCTCGTCGAGCGCGCGGTAGCCGAACATGCCCTCGGCGTCGGCGACGGCGGGCGCGTCGCGCCCGAGGTGCGGCTCGACGAGGTCCAGGATGTGGGGCGGCCGCCCACCGAAGGGCGGACCGGTCAACCACCGCCCTGCGGCCGGGAGTTCCCCGTCCGCGTCCGCCCCCGTCATGTCAACGGGCCAGTTCCGTCAGGGCGCCGAGGTAGCTCTCGACGGCTCGCTCCATCCAGGCGGGGCCGAACAGGTGCGCGTCGTAGGTGACGTATCCGCCCGGCTCGTCGTCCCAGCGCATCGTCCACAGGAAGGGCAGCGGGATCGGCAGCGGTGGCTGGGTGTCCAGCGGCAGCCGCTCCAGGGCGAGGGCGGCCGGTTCGCGGGCGGCGCGGGCCGGCGGACGCACGATCATCTGGAACGCCGGGGCGACGCGGTCGCGGGCGGTCATGCGGGCCAACAGCTGCGGGTTCTCACGCAGTACGGGGATGAGCGGAATGTCGTTGGCGTACGCCTCGCGGCACCTCTGGTCGACGCGCGGGCGCAGCTCGGCGAGGTTGCCGGGCCCGGGGTTGTCGACGCGGATCTGCAGGACGTTGAGGAGGAATCCGACGGTCTGCCACTCGGAGGGGATGCGGCCCGCGGTGATCACCGGCACCATAGCGTCGCCCGGCGGCAGGAGCGCGCCGACGAAGGCGGTCAGGAGCAGGGTGAACGGCGTGGTGCGCCCGCGCCGGGCGGCGTCGCGCACGGCGTCGCGCAGCCCGGCGTCGATGCGGAAGGGGTGCACCGCGGTCGGTCCGGGCGCGGCGTCGGGGGTCTCGGCGGGCAGCCCGAGCCCTTCGGCACCGGTGAGCCGTTCGCGCCAGTACGGCAGGGCCTCGCCGATGCGGGCCTGCCACTTGTCGCTGCGGTCCTCCACCGCGATGTCGGCGTACTGCATGACGTCGACGGGCAGGGGTCCTCGGCCGTGCAGCCGTGCGGTGTAGGCGGCGGCGAGGTCGCGCTCCAGCACGTCCTGCGACCAGGCGTCGGCGGCGATGTGGTGGGCCACGAGGACGAGCACGGCCTCGGCGTCGTCGCGGCGGCCCAGGTAGGCCCACAGCAGCGGGGGTTCGTCGCTGGGGTGGGGCCGGGTGGTGACCTCGGCGATCCAGTCGTCGGCCGACTCGCCGGGGGCGAGGAGGCCGACGGTGAGCCGGGCGGGCATCGGCGGCAGCACGCGCTGGCGCAGCGCCCCGTCCTCGTGCAGCAGCAGGGTGCGCAGCGCGCCGTGGCGGGCGACGACGTCGTCGAGGGCCTGCCGCAGGATCCGCTCGTCCACCGGCCCCGGCACGCGGTAGGCCGCGCGGACCAGGAACCCCGGTTGCCGGACGGTGCCCGGCAGCAGCGTCTCCACCAGCTCCAGGAGGTCCTGCGCGTAGGTCGCCTCGTGGGATTCCCCGCGCGCGCCCTCGGCGGTCCCGTACGCGGCCGGTTCCTCGGCGGCGGGCCCGCCTCCGGCGCGCGGCTCGGGGCCGTGCGCGCTCTCCGTTCCGCCTGGCGTGGCTGCCGTCACCGCGCCGCCTCCTTCCGCCTCGGCCGCACGCGTACGGGCAGGTGGGTGATGCCACTGAGGAAGGTGGACCGGGCCCGTCGGGGCGCGCCGGTCACCTCGATCTCCGCGTACCGGGCGAACAGTTCCGCGAAGAACAGCCGGAGCGTGACCCGGGCGATCCCCGCGCCGGCGCAGTAGTGCGGGCCCGCGCCGAACGCCAGGTGCCGGTTGGGGCGGCGGGCCGGGTCGAACTCACCGGGCCGCTCGAAGACCGCGTCGTCGTGGTTGGCGGAGCCGAGCCAGGCCACGACCGCCTCGCCCTGCGCGACGCGCACGCCCGCGAGGTCGAGCGGACGGCGCGCGTGCCGCATGAAGTGGCTCGCGGGCGACGCCCACCGCAGCGCCTCCTCGACGCCGCTGTCGAGGAGGTCGGGGCGGGTGGCCCAGTGGGCGTACCGCCCGGTGCGGGTGAGTTCGAGCACGGCGGCGGGCGGGACGTGGGCGAGGGTCACGCTCGCCCCGAGCAGCAGGCTGTAGCAGTTGGACAGGACCTCGCCGGGCGTCAGGCGCTCCCCGTCGACCTCCATCGTCAGCAGGACGTCGACGAGGTCGCCCGGGGTGTGCGCGGACCGCTCCCGGTGGCCGCGCCGCCGCTCGCGCACCAGGTCGGCGAAGTACGCGAACAGTTCACGGTGCCCGCGCTCCAGGGTCGCCCCGGGGCCGCCGGGCAACTGGTGCTCCGGGTCGTCCTCGGCGGCGCACATCATCGCGAGCCGGACCAGTCGCGGCCGGTCCGACGCGGGCAGCCCGAGCAGGGGTCCGAGGACCACGAGCGGGAGTTGCGCGCAGGCCGCCGAGAGGTCGAGGGCCAGGCCGTCGGGCGGGGCCTCGGGCAGCAGGTCGCGGATCCCGGCCCGGATCGGGCCCGCGTGGGTCTCGGCCGAGCGCAGGCGCAGGGCCCGGTGCAGCGGGGCGCGCATCCGGTCGTGGCGGGGCGGGTCGGTGACCGCCATCTGGCGGCCCGCGGCGGGGTCGGCGCGGCCGAGGATGCTGAGCAGGGTGCCGCGTTCGGAGGTGAAGCTCGCGTGGTCCCCCAGGACGCGTTCGACGTCGGCGTACCGGGTCACGGACCAGAATCCGAGGGTGCCCGAGACCGACTGCCAGTGCACGGGCGCGTGGGCGCGCAGGGCGCGCCAGACCGCGTGCGGGTCCCCTTCGGCGTACAGCCCCGGATCGGCGAGGTCGACCTCCGGGGACCGGGTGCTCACCGGCCCGGCTCCGGACGCGCGCCGTTCTTCGCCGCCGCCTCGACGGCCTCGGCGAGGGCGGCCACGGTGGGCGTCAGGAACAGCGCGGCGGCGGGCACCTCGACGCCGAACTCCTGGTCGATGGCGAGTTGGAGCTCGGCGGCGAGCAGCGAGTCGCCGCCGAGCTCGAAGAAGTCGTCCTCGACGCCGATCGGTGAGATCCCGAGGCCGGCGTCCCAGATGACGGCGAGTCTGTGTTCGGTGGTGGTGCGCGGCGCGACGTACCCGGAACTCATGCCGAGTGCGTCGCGCGCGCTCTCTCCGTCGACCGCTGGACGGTGGTCCACCGGCATCAGCCTCCCCCAAGGCAGAGCAACGCGGCGTCCGTCGATGCTGACATCACTGCCCGGGGGCGGCAACGACGCTTTCCGGCCAAAGAGTGATCAACCGGACGGGAGCGTCACTTGGGGTCGTCGAAGGTCCACACGGCGGTGGCCCCCGGGCCGACGGTCAGGGTCGAGCGGCCGATCCGCTCCACATGGCGCTTGACGGACTTGTTCAGCGTGAACGAGACCTCCTTCAGGCCCGAGTCCGCGCGCGTCGTCGCGTCGAGCCGGATCGTGGTGCCGCCCCTGCGCGCGACGAGGCCGTCGCCCTCGGTCCGCACCGTGAAACCGCCGGCCCGCAGCAGCGGCTCCGTGCTCGCCACGTCGCGCGCGGACATCGCGAGCCGGATGGAGCTCACGTCACGCATCAGGCGGGAGCCGTAGTCGTCGTTCAGGTAGCGCTCCCGGCCCACGTCACCCGGGTAGGCGGCCGGCTCGGTCTTGCTGCGCGGGTCGGCGAAGTACTCCGGCCGGTACTCCATCGTCCAGGCACCGAAGGAGTCGTACTCGTTGGCCGGGAAGGCGAAGAAGCCGGCGAACCACGGCACGGGCACGCCGTCGCCGAAGTCCCGCGTCTGCACGAACTCGGTCGGGGTGATCCCGAGGTCCCGCACCCGCTTGTTCACCGTCGCGAGGTCGCCCTCGCGCTCGACCGACAGGCCCATCCCGGTGGACCCGAACTCGCCGTCCTTGCCCGCCACGTCCCCGATCCCGAACAGTTCGAGGTAGGTCTCGCGGCCCATCAGATAGCGGCCGGTCCAGACGTTGCCGTCCGATCCGGTGGTGGTGCGGACCTGGAAGTTGGCGAAGTCCCGCAGGTAGGCGGAGTGCTCGATGGCATCGGCCGTCTCGCGGTCGAGCACTCCATAGGCGTGGTTGTAGAAGAGCAACTGCCGCCCTGAGGGCGGTTCTTCCTTGTCGTCGTCGGGTGCGGCCCACGCGCTGCTCCCGACCGCCCAGACCAGGGCGGCGGAGAGCGCCACGACAAGGGCCATGACCATTCGCATTTTCCGGCGCAGCAGCATGCCGGTGATCGTAGGACGGACGCGGTCGCGGACGCCGTCAGTCCGGGCAGCACGCGGGAAAGAACGGCAGGACAGTTCAGAGGAAGCAGTCCGTCCGCGTGACTTCCGTTGCTTGTGGGGTCAATGTGATGTGTGGGGCGGGTGATGTCTAGGGTCGCCGTCATGACGCGCACCACGCCGCCCCGCCCGCTCGATGCCGAGGCCCTCTTCCCGGAACTGGCCGCGCACCGCGGGACCACGACCCGGCTGCACCCGCGTCCTGCAGCCCGGACGCCTGCGACAGCCACGTGGGCGGGCCCCTGTTGTGGCCGTCCGACGAGCCCTGGCCGGTGTGCACCGAGCCGCACGGCCGCGGGCGCGGGCGCCGCGTCGCCGACATCCACCGCGAGCGGCGGATCCTCGCCGGGGCGCGGGCCCGGGACACCTCCCGGGGCCTCACGGACGAGGAGCGCGGGCTGCTGGACGAACTCGGCGCGGAGCACCGCGTCGCGGGCATCGCCGACACCGACCCGATCCCCATGATCGGCGTCGCGCAGCTGTACCGCCGGGACGTCCCCGACCTGCGCGCGGGGCCGGACGGCAGCGATCTGCTCCAGGTCTTCTGGTGCCCCTTCGACCGGCACGGCAGGACCGGCTACGGCATGTCCGTGGAGCTGCGCTGGCACCGGTCGCGGGAGATCACCGAGCCGCTGCTCACACCCCCTCTCCCCGAGGTGGTGGGCTATCCGGGCTATGTGGCCGAACCATGTGCGCTGCACCCCGAGCAGGTCACCACGTATCCGTTCGCGGGGCTGCTGCCGCAGGAGCTGTGCGCCCGGATCGACGCCTGGGAGGAGGAGCTGGAGGAGGCGGCCGAGCAGGAGCAGGAGGAGTCCGGGGACGACGAGGGACCCGAACCACCGTCCTATCAGTACGACTTGTCGATCCCGCCCGGCTGGCGCGCGGGCGGGTTCGCCTCCTGGCATCTGACGGACCCGTCCCGCATGGACTGCCGCTCCTGCGCGACGCCGATGGAGCTGCTCCTGACGATCGACAGCTCCGAGTGGGACGGCGGCACCACGAGCTGGATCCCGCGCGAGGAGGAGCGGCCGACCGTCTTCCGGGCGGCCACGCCCACCGAGGTCGTGGTGGGGCGCGCGGGCGAGCTCAACGTCTTCGCGTGCCCCGCCGATCCCGCCCATCCGCACCGCTGGAGCATCCAGTGACTCCCCGTCAGGGCGGATTTCCCCCGGGCCCGCACCCTGGGGTACAGTCGATCATGTGCTCGCCGCCGAACAGACGGTGCCGGGCCCGGCGTTGGTCGTCCAAGGAAAGACGCCCCGCTTCCTGCGGGGAAATGCAGGTGCAAGGCCTGCCCAGCGCTCCGGACGAGAGGGCCCCGGATTCCGTGAGGAATCCGGGGCCCTCTCCCGTTCTCCTGCTGCCGCCGCCCGCACGTGTGCCGCGCGTGGTGCTCCGGACTTCGAAGGGTGCGGGCGGCGCGCCAGGGGTAGACGTACACATGGACAGGGGCTTTTGAGCGAGGTCCACCACACGGCGGCGCCGGCCGAAGGCTCCTATTGCCCTCGGTGAACTCCCGCGCGCCGGGGCGGTAGTTGAGGCGGTTCGGCCGCGCCATGTGTGAGGGGGAGCCGGCGCGGCCGCACCTGCGGGTCCGGGCACGTTCCGGGGACCGGTGGACGGCCCCGGGGCCGCGCGGCGGACCGCCCCGTCAGCGCAGCGGACCCGGGCGTCCCGACCGTGCAGTGGCGACGAGTTCGGCGACCGTGGCCAGTTTCACGCGCGGGCGTCCCGCGGCGCGGCCCCGAGCGGTCTCGGCCCGTTCGATCGCGGCGAGGCCCCGGGCGTCGACCACCTGGCGGTTGCGGCGGCGGGCCAGCCGGTGGAAGGCCCTCGGCGCGTGCCGCGGGGCGGGCAGCGCGCCCGCGACGGCGTCGGCCAGCAGGGTGGAGACCGTCTCGGCGGCACAGGTGCGGTTGGCCCCGATGCCGCCGCTGGGGCCGCGCTTGATCCACCCCACGACGTAGGTCCCGGGCAGCCCCTCGACGCGGCCGCCCTCGTGCGGCACGGTGCCGGTGCTCTCGTCGAAGGGCAGTCCGGCCAGGGGCAGTCCGCGGTAGCCGATGGCGCGCAGCAGCAGCCCCGCCCGCACCGTCCGCTCCCCCGACCCGGCCGTCACGCGGACGCCCTCGACCCTGTCCTCGCCGAGCACCTCGGCGGGTTCGGAGTAGAAGCACAGGACGATCCGCCGGCCCGGCGCCGGCGGCAGCTCGCCGTCGGTCCGTCCGCGGGTGACGTCCTTGAGCACCGCCGCCTTGTCCCGGGGCCCCGCCGACTCGACGGCGGGCGCGATGCGGGGGTCGTGGTCGTCGACGATCAGGTCCACGCCCGGCAGATGCTTGAGGGCGAGCAGTTCGGACCGGGTGTACGCGGCGTCCTCGGGGCCGCGCCGGGCGAGCAGGACCACCTCGCGCACCTTGCTCTCGCGCAGGGCGCGCAGCGCGTGGTCGGCGATGTCGGTGCGGGCGAGCGTGTCGGGGTCGGCGAGCAGGATCCGCGCGACGTCCAGGGCGACGTTGCCGTTGCCGACGACGACCGCGCGCTCCGCGGACAGGTCGACGGCGTCCCGCACGGCGTCCGGATGGGCGTTGTACCAGGCGACGAACGCGGTGGCGGACAGGCTGCCGGGCAGCTCCTCGCCGGGGACGTCTAGGCGGCGGTCGGCGGAGGCGCCCACGGCGTAGACGACCGCGTCGTGGTGGGCGGCGATCTCCTCGGGGGTGACGTCGGTGCCCACGTCCAGGCCCAGGTGCATGCGCACCCGGGGGTGTGCGTGGAAGCGCGCGAAGGTCTCGCCGACCTTCTTGGTGGCGGGGTGGTCGGGCGCCACGCCGTAGCGCACGAGGCCGCCTGCCACCGGCAGCCGGTCGATGAGCGTCACTTCGGCGCTGGTGTGCAGCAGCAGGTCCTGCACGGCGTACATGCCGGCGGGCCCGGTGCCGACGACGGCGACCTTCAGGGGCGCGAAGTCGGCGGGCAGGACGCGCGGGAAGGACGGCTCGCCCCAGGCGTGGAAGTTCGGCCCCTCGGGGTCGGGGGCGGAGCCCTCCTCGGCCTCCTCCCCCGCGAAGTACGCCGCGTTGATCCCGGCGTACTCGCGCTGCGCGAGCGGCAGCCGGTCCACGGGGAAGATCGCGTCGACCGGGCAGGCGTCGGCGCAGGCGCCGCAGCCGATGCAGGTCGCGGGGTCGATGTGCAGCATCTCCGTGCTGCCGAACGCCCGCTCCTCCGGCGTGGGGTGGATGCAGTTGACCGGGCAGACGGCGACGCAGGTGGCGTCGCTGCAGCAGGTCTGGGTGATGGCGTAGGTCATGGTCGTCGACTCTGCTCGGCTCGGATCCGTCGGTCAGATGAGGTGGGCGCGCTGGTAGAAGACGAGGGCCGGTTTGGTGAGCAGGCCGCAGGAGGCCAGGAACTCCATGAGGCCCGAACAGCTCGACCGCATCATGGACTTGTGGTGCTCGTTGGCCTTCGCCTCGGCCAGCGCGCGCTCCTCGTCCAGGCCCGCGTTCGCGTACACCTTGCGGTTCACCATGCTGGTGACGATGACGTACGACGCGATGGCGATGATGAGCGCGTTGATCTGGCGCCGGGCCCGGCCCGCGCCCGCCAGCCGCTTGCGCGTCTGGTCGCGGGCGAACTTCATGTGCCGCGACTCCTCGACCACGTGGATGTTGTTGATGGTGCGGACGAAGGGCACCACCCGCTCGTCGCGCATCCAGTCGCGCTGCATGACGTCGAGGACCTCTTCGGCCACCAGGATCGCGGCGTACGCGGCCTCGCCGAAGGCGACGGACTTGAAGACCCTGCCCAGTTCGGTCGCGAAGCGGTGCGGACGGTAGGCGGGGGCACCGAGCTTCTCGGCGCCGCGCGCGAACATGATGGAGTGGCGGCACTCCTCGGCGATCTCGGTGAGCGCCCACTGCACCTCGGCGCTGGTCGGGTCCTTGGCGTAGACGTCGCGCAGGACCATCTGCTGCAGGATCATCTCGAACCAGATGCCCGTGCTGGCCACCGACGCGGCTTCCTGCCGGGTCAGCTCCTTGCGCTGGTCCTCGGTCATCTCCCGCCAGTAGGCGGTGCCGTAGAGGGTGCTCCACTCCGGGCTCGCGCCGTGGCAGTCGCGGTCCAGCGGCGTCTCCCAGTCGACCTCGGTGGCCGGGTCGTACGCCAGCACGGCGGCAGAATCCAGCAGCCGACGCGCCACGTCGCCTTCCGGGGAGCTGTCCTGTGCGCTCGGCGGAACAGTGCTGCTTGCCATGCTGCGGCTCCTTGACTCAGCGGTCCGGGCAGCGGGCACGGCGCCTCGTCGCACGGCAGGCCGCGACCCCCTTGTTAGACAGAACGTATAACAAGGGGGTCGGGCGCGCCTACCCTCGGGTAAGTACGAGATTGAACCGAGCTCACTCCGAGAGGGCCGACTCCGCGACGGGCTCGGCGGTCCGACCGCTCGCGGCGGGCCATCGGATCTGCGTGCTGCACGCGGACACGACGAGCGCCGACGCGGCGACCGCGGCGAGCCCCCACACCAGGGTGCTCGCATGCGCGATGAAGCCGATGAGCGGCGGCCCGGCGAGGAGACCCGTCGTGCCCATGGCGGCGACCAGGGTCAGCGAGTCCGAGCCCTGCCCCGCCGCGGCCACGTAGACGCACGGGGTGACGGCGGCGATGCCGAGGCCGACGCAGGCGAAGCCGAGCAGCGCGGGCACCAGACCGCCGACGGCCAGCGCGAGCGCCAGGCCCGCGCCCGCCAGCACGCTGCCGTACAGGACGACACGGCCGTCGCCCCAGCGGCTGCGCCAGCCGTCGGCGAAGAGACGGGCGATGACCATCATTCCCGAGACCACGGCGATGCCCAGGGGCGCCAGCTCCGCGGACGCCTCGGCGACCTCCTCCAGGTAGAGGGCGGACCAGTCGTTCATGGCGCCCTCGGTGACGGTGCCGAACGCCATGGCGACGCACATCCACAGCGTCAGGCGGGACGGCAGGGTCCAGGAGCGGGACTTCTTCTTCGCCGTCTCCTCATGCCCCTTCTCCGCTTCCTTCCCCGCCGGCCGGTCCTCCGCGAGAAGACCGGTCCGCGCGCACGCCACCAGCACGAACATGATCAGCGCGGCCACGCCGAAGTGCACGAGGACCGTCGACGTCAGCGCGTTCATGCCGGAGGCCACCAGCGCGGCGAGCAGCGAACCGGCGCTGAACGTCGCGTGCAGCCGGGCCATCGCGTTGCGTTCGAAGCGGCTCTCCAGCGCGGCGCCCTGGGCGTTCATGGCGACGTTCAGACAGCCCACGAGGACGCCGTCGACGCACATCACGAGCAGCGCCACGGGGTAGTTGGGGGCCGCGGCCAGGGCCGGCAGGACCAGGGCGAGGCAGAGCGCCGACAGCAGCGAGAGCCGCTGCGAGCCGAGGCGCCGCATCAGCACCGCCACCACCGGGAAGGACACGGCCGCGCCGACGCCGGCGGCCATCAGGAGGACGCCGACCTCCGCCGCGCTCAGGCCGAGGTCCTCCTTGAGGGCGGGGATCCGCGCGGCCCAGGTCGCGTACTGGAAACCGAGCGAGCAGAACAGGGCGGCGATCGCCAACTGGCCCCGGTGGAAGGGGTCACGCACGCGGAGCACCGGCATCAGCCCACATTTCTGTTTCTTCTTCCGGCGACGGCGCCTCGGCCGTCACCGCCTTGGACATGTACACGGCTGTCGGGCCGTAGCCTTCCGGGGGAACGCCCCCGCGGCGGGCGGTGAAGCCGCGGGCCGACCAGAAGGTCTCGCTGCCGCCGACGGCGACCAGCGATAACTTCTCGTACCCGTGCTTCAGGGCCGTCCCGGTGAGGTGGCGCAGCAGGTGCCGCGCCAGGCCCCGGTGCCGCAGCTCCTCGGCGACGACGATGTCGTGCAGATGCAGGTTGCGCGACGGCAGCGGGGCGGGCGCGGGCTCCCCTCCGGTCTCGCCCAGCTCCGGGTACGCGGACTCCGGGTAGGGCAGGGCCAGCAGATAGCCCGCCAGCTCCCCCGCCAGGTCGAGCGCGAAGCAGGTGGCGGGCGACGCGCGCATCCGGGACTCCAGGGCGGCCCGCCCCTCCGAGAGGCCGAGGGGCGCGTAGGCGCGCGACTCCAGGGCCACGATGCCGTCCCAGTCGGCGTCGGCGATGCGGCGCACGCGTATGTCGTCGCTCATGCGCGCGCTCCGTCGATCCCACCGTGGATCTCGCCGTCGATCTCTCCGTCGATCCAGGTGTACGGCAGCGGGCTGAAGCCGTTGAAGCCCTGCGTCATGTAGCTCGTCGCGTACGCGCCGCTGGAGAGCACCCACACCGGGTCGCCCGACGCGAGGTCCTTGGGGACAGACACCAGGCCGTCCTCGTGGGAGAACGCGTCGTCGCTGTCGCAGCTCGGCCCCGCCACCACGGCGGGCACCGACTCGGCGCCGGGATGCGTGGGGAAGACCAGGCGGTACTGCAACTGGTCCATCTCGTAGAGGCCGTTGAACTTCCCGCAGCTCAGGTAGAGCCAGTGCCGGCGCTCGCCGTCGGGCCCGCGGCGCGCGGCCAGCCGGGAGACGTGCGCGCGGATCGCCCCCTGGTCGGCGACGAGATGGCGCCCGGGCTCGATGACGAAACCGAGCCGGTGGCCGGGGATCGCGCCGAGCCGTGCCATGCCCTCGCGGATGACGGTGAAGATCTTGTCCAGGGGCGGGTCGAGCGGGGTGCCGTGCTTGTCGCGGTAGCCGAGCGCGGGCAGGCCGCCGCCGAGGTTGACGTGGTCGAGGGCGATGCCGCGCCCGGCCAGTGCGGCAAGCACGTCGGCGATGCGGTCGAACGCGCCGTGCCAGGCGTCGGCGGTCATCTGCTGGGAGCCGACGTGCACGGAGAGGCCCGCGGGGACGAGCCCCAGGTCGCGGGCCGTCTCCAGGATGGTCACGGCGTCCTCGGGCGAGCAGCCGTACTTGTTGCTGAGCCCCCAGAGCGCCCCCTCGCCGGTGGTCGCGAGCCGGCAGAACACGCGGCTGCCCGGGGCGTGCGCCGCCAGCGCCCGCACGTCCTCCAGGCTGTCGGTCGCGTAGTCGCGGATGCCGAGCCGGAACGCGTCGGCGATGTTCCGGTCGGACTTGACGGTGTTGCCGTAGTGCATCCGCTCGATCGGGACACCGGCCGCCAGGGCCTGCTCGATCTCCCGGGGGCTCGCCGCGTCGACGCCCGAGCCGCGCGCGGCGAGCCGGCCGAGCACCTCGTCCACCGGGCAGGCCTTCAGGGCGAAGCGGACGGCGACGCCCGGGAGTTCGCGGCACAGCGTGTCGTAGCGCGCCTCGATGCCGGGCAGGTCGAAGACGATCCGGTCCTCCTCGGCGGCGGCCAGGGCGTCGAGGAGCGTCGCGGAGTCGTGCTCGCGGATCATCGTGGCGCTCATGCGGAACGCTCCGCCGCTCGCAGACCCACGTCACCGCTCGCACTCACCATCGCGGCCCACGCCTCCGTCAGCAGGGCGAAGTCCTCGATGTCGCCGCGCGCCTCGTCGAGCAGCCGCTCGCGGCGCGTGGCCAGGTGGTCGGCGAAGTCTGCGTACCGGCCGCCGAGCGTGCGGTACGCGGTGTCCAGACGGTCGAGGCGGTCCACGTTCTCGGCCTGGTCGAGCACGGCGCTCTCGCGCGCGAAGGCGGCGACGACGGACGCGCTGACCTCGCCCCGCTCGTCGGCCAGCGACTCGCCCGCCGCGGTCATCCGGTCGTAGATGTGGTTGAAGTAGAGCATCGACAGGAAGAACTTGGCGAAGCGCGTCTGGTACGCGATGAAACCGGCGTCGGTCCGGCGCTCACCGGTGTAATAGTTGACGATGTTGCGGTTGTGCAGGACGCCGGGCAGCGCGGCGTCGTGGACCAGGTGGATGAGGAAGTAGTCGCTGCCGATGGTGTCCTTCGCCGGCGGCAGCGGGACGCGCTCGTGCACGCCGTGGAAGGCGATGTTGCACATGTCGACGCGCATCGGGTCGACGAGCGTGAGCTTCGCGTGGTCGCGCGAGAAGGGCTCGGATCCCGCGCCCCGGAAGGAGTCCTCGACCAGTTCCCGCTTCTGCTCGTCGGACCAGTGGGCGGGCGCCCAGAGGCTGACGACGTCGTGGTACACGTCCGCGTCGAGGCGGCTGATCTCGCTGATGTCGACGGAGAGTTCGCCCACGAAGGAGCTGCCGACCATCGCCACGGGCTTGTGCGCGTGGCGGGCGTCCAGCGTCGTCTCGGTGACGCCGTCCGCCGCTTCCCGCGCGGGCTTGCCCAGCGACATCAGCTCGTGGTGGACGGGGAAGACGGGCCGTCCCTCGACGCTCTGGTAGCGGCTGTCGGAGTCCCTGCGGTGGACGGACGCGCAGCCCAGCGCGCTCGCGATGAGGAACGCGCGGTTGGTGCAGGCGCCGTAGGACAGGCCGTCCGGGAGCATCAGCTCAAGCAGCAGCTCGGGCTTGGCGACCTCGGCGCGGGCGATCACCCGGCGCAGGAAGTCGCGCTGGGCCGCCTCGTCGAGGTGGTGCACGGCGACGCGCGGCAGGACCGGCAGCGCCTGGACGGCCCGGGTGTGCGCGGCGAAGGTGGCGGGGTCGGAGGAGTCGAGGATCAGCAGGTGCACCTCGACGTCGAAGTGCTCGGCGGCGTAGGCGGCCTCCTCGCCGATCGCCGCGATGGTCTCGGGGCAGGCCCGGTTGGTCGGCAGCGTCAGGCAGATTCGGCGCACGCGGCATCCCCGTTCCAGGACTTGAGGCCGAGCAGCTTGGCCCCCAGGTCGTTGAGCGCGGCGGTGCCGTAACGGAGCGACTCGTGCTTGTGGGCGTCCCCGAGGAGGGTGGCGTTCCACTCCGGCGTGGAGAGGTTGCTCCAGGAGTCGACGCGGGAGCGGCGCAGGTCGTCGTGGGACTCCAGCGCGGGCATCATCGACAGGTACTGGACGGCCCTGACGCCCTTCTCCGAGGTGTTGGGGGCCACGCCGTGGGCCAGCATGCCGTTCCAGATGAGCAGGTCGCCCGCCTCCAGTTCGGGGCGGACCACGGGCATGTCGTCCCGGTCGATCACGGGGCGTATGGGGTCGCGGTCGTCGGGCTGGGCGACCTTCCACCGGTCGAACCTACGGAACAGCTCGGGGCAGCACTGGAAGCCGCCGTGGTCCTCCTGGGTGTCGTCCAGGGCGATGATCCCCTGGACGCGCTGGGGCAGGACTCCGAGGGTGGAGTCGACGTCCCAGTGGAGGTTGATGTCGAAGCCGCGCTCGGTGGGTGCGATCAGGGAGCGGGAGCGGTTCTTGACGTTGGGCGGGTTGAGGTTGAGCCGGTCCAACGTGACCCAGAGCTCCTCGCAGTCCCAGACGTCGACGAACGCGTCGTAGACCCGCTGGGTCTGGCGGCTGTCCCAGATGAGCTGGTGGTGGTACGCCTCGACGAAGCCGTAGACGTGCAGCTCACGGTCCAGGTCGGAGCGGAACTCGCGCTCCTCGTACCAGGTCTCGGGGCGGCCGCGGTCCAGGCCCTGGAACTCCCAGGCGAAGTCCAGCAGGTCCTTGGCCGCCGCGGCGGGGATGGCCTGCTTCACGACGATGTAGCCGTACGTCTGCCAGTGCGCGAAGTCCTCCTCGGAGAGGACGCGCAGGGGCCGTGTCTTCTTGAGGTCCTTCAGCGGGATCTGTGCCAGGTAGGTGTCGGCGTCCGCGCTGAAGTACGGGGTGTCGGAGGCGGCTCGATGGAGGTAGCGGTCACTCGCTGCCATGTGGTGCTCCAAGGTTCGGTTCTCTCTTCCGGCGGCAGGTCTCCACGCCGGGTTGGGCCGGGACCACTTCAGGTCCGCCGGGGCAGCGCGTGTCGCACCAGCCCCCTGTCGAACTTGCGTACCACCAAAATGGACTAGACCAACTCTCGCTGTCAACAATTGAATTGGGCGCCTTCATGTCCAAAAAGGCGATATTTGCCCCCAGTTCACTCCGCCGTCACGTGATGCCCACGGAAGGACGCACCCAGGCAACTTCGCCCACGTCGGCGGCAGTTGGTCCAGACCATTCCGGCTCGGGGCCTTCGGCGTCCATGACCCGTCCGGGCCAGACCGAACGGGCGGAAAACGACATGCCGCACCGCCCCCGAAGGCGCCCATGGCTGCCCCCACGACTGCCCTCGCGGTCCACTCGGTCCTCTCGGTCCTCTCAGTCCCATGAAGAGGCTCCGGGCCCCGTGGCGGCGCTCCGCCCCCGAGGAGTCGGCTCCCGGCACGGCGGCGAAACGCTCACGCGCGTGCATTGACGCCTCCGGGCGTCCGGTTCAGGGTGTTGCGCACCTCAGGAGGAAGGCTCTCTCATGCGAAGACGTGACGTGTTACGAGGACTGACGGCGACCGGCGCCGGGCTGGCCCTGCCGCTCTCCTCGGCCGGCGCCGCCACCGCGCGGACGCCCGCCGCGACCGCCTCCGGCACCTGGCAGGAGGTCCCCGCGCCCGCCGGACAACCCGCCGCCCATCTGGTGGCCGTGGCCGCCGCGGGACCCGACCTCGCCTGGGCCGTCGGCGAGCACAACCGCTACGGCGCCACCGACGGCACCCCGATCTCCCTGAGCTGGAACGGCACCGCCTGGACGGCGGACGACGTCTCCCACCTCACGTACAAGGGCCCGCTGCGCGCCGTGGCCGCCGACGCGAAGGGCCCGGCCGCCTGGGCGCTCGGCGCCGACACCGCCGGACACCACCAGCTCCTCGCCTGGGACGGCACGACCTGGCGGGAGACCGCCTTCCCCGGGCGCGGCGAGACGGGCACGGAACTCACCGATGTCGCGGCCGGCCCGGACGGCGTGTTCTGGGTGGCGGGGCGGCACGGCGGCCGCGCCGGGCTGCTGCGCGGGGACGGCAGGGCATGGCGCTGGTGCCGGCCGCTGCCGGACGCCGCCGCGCCGACGCCGTACGGGGTCATGGTCACGCCCGGCGGCGAGGTGTGGGTGTTCGGCGACGTCATCGCCCGCTGGGACGGCGCCTGGACCGTGGTGCCGCACGCGGTCGGGCTGCGCGCCTCGGTGACCGGACTGCTGCCGGTCGCGCACGACGACATCTGGCTGACCGGCTACGCCTACGGGCCGGGCGGGCCGCCCGGCAAGCCGCCGGGCGTCAGGCTGGAGCACTGGAACGGCACGGAGTGGACCAGCCCCGGGGCGCCGTTCGGCGTCGGTCTCCTGGGCGGGATCGCGGGCGACGCGCAGGGCAGGCCCGACCGGATCTGCGGCTGGGACTTCTGGGACCAGAAGCGCGCCCACTACCTGCGCTGGGACGGTACGACGTGGGTCAGTGAGCGGGGCCCCGAGACGCCGTCCGCCTACCTGCCCGAGGCCATCACCCGGATCCCCGGAACGGCCGGCTTCTGGTCGGTGGGCACGACCTCCTTCTCGCCGTACCCACCGGCCCAGCTGCGCGTGGAACGCTTCGGCTAACGTCCGGCGGCGCCGCGCGGCGTGCTCGGGTCAGCTCCCCGCGGCGCCGCGCGGCGCGATGCCGAAGTCGAACGCGACCGTGCCCGGGTCGACCGCCGTCACGCCGCCGTCGACGGTCAGCGCCGCGCCGTTGACGAAGGAGGCGGCGGGCGAGAGCAGCCAGGCGATCGCCTCCGCGACCTCCTCCGGCTGCCCCGGGCGGCCCGTCGGGACCAGCCGCGTCGCCTCCTCGTACGCCGCGTCGGCGCCGCCGAGCCCGGCCTCCTGGGCGAACCGGGTCATCCGCCCGTCGGCCATCTCGCTCCGCACCCAGCTGGGGCATACGGTGTTGGCCCGCAGCCCGGCCTTGCCGTAGTCGACGGCGACGGACCGGCACAGCTGGAGGAGCGCCGCCTTGGACGCCGCGTACGCGGCGTTGGCGACGCCGTTGCGCAGCGCGGCGACCGAGGCGACCGCGACGACCGCGCCGCGCGTCTCCAGCAGGTGCGGAAGCGCGGCGCGCAGCAGCAGGAACGGGCCGGTGAGGTTGGTGCGCAGCACCGTGTCCCAGTCCTCGTCGGAGAGGTCGCCGACCGCTCCGCCGCGCCCGACCCCGGCGTTGAGCACCAGGCCGTCGACACGGCCGTACGCCGCCACGGCCGCGTCGACGAGTCCGGCGACCGCCGCCGGGTCACCGGCGTCGGCGGGGTGGGCCAGCGCCCCGGTCTCCTCCGCGACCCGCGCCAGCGGCTCGGGCCTGCGGCCCGAGATCACCACGTGGTGTCCGGCGGCGCGCAACTGCCGCGCGGTGGCGGCACCAATACCGGTTCCGCCGCCCGTGACGATGACGACTCGGCTCTCTGTCATGTCTGTTCAGCCTCCGAACGCGGTCGTAAGCACATGCCGCGATCATACGGAGCGGCTCGCTCACGACCGTGTTCGGATGCGGTGGACGACCTGCGGCTACTCGTCGATCGCCGCGCCGAACGCGGCGCCCGTGCCGGGCGCCCCCAGCGAGGCGGCGCCGTACGTCCAGGCCCCTGAGGCGGTCACGCCGCCGGAGCCCGAGGACAGCACCCACACCACGCCGTCACCGGCGTTCTCGCCGGGCGCGGCGGCCAGGAGGCCGAAGCGGCCGTCCCGGTTGGGGTCGGTGAGCCGCACCTGCGCGCCCCACTTGTCGCCCTTCTCGGGCACGCCGGGGATGTCCGCGGAGTCCTGGTCGAAGGACTTCGCACCGGTCGCCGTCAGGCCGTACTCCCCGCCGCGCAGCACCCAGACGGCACCCGCGTCGGCGACCGTGCCGATGTCCTCGCCGGGTGCGCCGATCGCGACGTCCGCGTAGCCGTCGCCGTTGGTGTCCGCCACGGACAGGTCGGCGCCCCAGCCGTCGCCGCGCTCGGCGGTGCCGGGCACGCCCGCGGAGTCCTGGGTCCACCACTTGGCCTCGTCGACGAGGCCGTCCTCGGTGCCGTAGCGCACGCCGACCAGGCCGCCGGTCATCGTCTCGCCGCCGTCGTCGGGCGAGTTGGGCTCGCCGGTCACCAGGTCGTCGTAGCCGTCGTGGTTGATGTCCCCGGAGGCCGCCGCGGGGCCGCCGCGCAGGTCGTTCTTGTACGTGAGGCCGTCGGCGCCGCCCGCGAACTGCACGGACCAGCCGTGACCGGGCTCGTCCCCCTCCGTCACGCCCGAGGCGACGAGGTCGGCGTAGCCGTTGTCGTCGTAGTCGCCGGTGGTCAGCGACTTGGACACGATCTGGCTGGCGTCGGCCGACCTGTCGAGCCGCTCGGTGGCCTGACGGCGCAGCGGCGCCTCGCCGCGGGCCTGCGGCGCGGGGTCGTACACGAAGAGCTCGATGTTGTCCCGGTCGAGCACGGCGAGGAGGTCGCCGGGAGTGTCCGCGGTGAAGTGCGCCGCGGCCAGGCTGAGGCCGAACTGCTGGCCCGCGGCTGCCTGCTCGCTCTGCAGCCAGCTGCTGGCGGATCCGGTGAGTCCCGCCTTCGAACCCCACAGGACGGCGACGCCACCGGCGTCGGCCCCGGCGTCGAGGTCCTCCCCGGGGATGCCGACGATCGCGTCGTCGTAGCCGTCGCCGTCCAGGTCACCGGTGGCGACGGCCTTGCCGAAGGCGTCGCCGGCCTCGGCGGCGCCCGCGACACCGGCCGTGGACTGGCTGAATCTGGCGACGTTGCTGGTGCCGATGCCCCGGGTCGAGCCGTACTGGACGGTGACGAGTCCGGCGCCCTTCTTGCCGCTGACCGTGGCGCCGGGGGCGCCGACCAGCACGTCTTCGTATCCGTCGCCGTTGAAGTCGCTGTTGCGGTCGTCGGCGTGGGTCCCCCCAGGGGTGCCGGCGAAGGCGGCGGGGGCGGCGGCGATACCGGCCCCGGTCAGCAGAAGGAACGATGCCGCGGCGAGGGCGGCCGAACGGTTCTTGCGCACGAGCGGCTCCTGTGAAGGAAAGGTGGCCGGGCAGCGCGGGGGGTGTCCGGAAAGGGCCCGTTCCTTGTCCGGCGCCCTGTTCGACACGGCATGGGGCGCGAGGGTTGTACGGGATTCAGGAATCCACTTCGAGGCGCCAACTCGCACGTGCGGAGGACCACTTGCCGCTGCGGGGCATCCGCCCTCACCGCCGTGGGTACCGGGCGTCACTTCCAGCCGTACGCGTACGCGGCCACCCAGGTGATCTCCAGCTGGGCGCTGCTGCCGGGCGCCGCCCCCGGGCCCTCCAGGGCGCTCTCGTTCTGGAGGACCCAGGACAACGGCTGGTCGGGGACGCCCCTGGTGTCGTGTCCCGTCTCCCGTCCGTCGACGAAGAAGCGGACATGCCCGGGGGTCCACTCGGTGGACACGGTGTGCCACTCGGTCCAGTCGTCGGCCCCTTCGAACGAGCCCTGTTCGCCACCGCCGCAGGGGTGGTGGAAGGCGCTGAGGGTGCCCGTCCACTCGCCCTCGGGGTGGTCCATCTCGCAGCCGCCGCCGTAGTGCAGCCACGCCGACTTGTAGCCCGGAGCCTGTTCGGTCACCTTGATGCGGGCGCTGTACTTGCCGTACTTCATCTGCATGACGGCACGCGGTACGACCGCGGAGGCGTGCACGGGGCCTCCGTCGGCGGGCCGCCACATGCGGATGCGCATGCGGCCGTCGCCGTTCTCCGCAGGGCCCACGCTCACGGTGTCCTCGGGGTGGTAGACGCCGACGACGTCGCGTGCGCGGTCGTTCGCCGTGTCGCGCCAACCGGTGGGATACGCCCACCAGTTGTCGCGGTAGGCGCCGTCGAGGCCCGCGCAGTACGCGGCGGAGGTGTCGGCGTGGTGGTCGCAGTCGCTGAACGCGCCGAGCGGCACCCGGTCGCCGTTGAAGTCCTCGGCGAGGACCTGCCAGAACGGCCCGCAGTCGCCGCGCGGCAGCTCGGCGCCCGCGTCCCGGCAGGCGTCGGCCGACACCGGGGCACCTCCCGCGCTCGGGATGCTCAGCAGGGCGGCGAGCAGTGTCACTCCGAGCGCTCCGAGCACGATCGGCCGTCCGCGCCGGCCCGTCGCCGCGTGTGATCCCATCGTGCTGTCTCCGTTCCACGAGGACGCCCCACAGGAAGGGGTCATCCTCGTGGAGCGCTCGGCGTCCCGGAAGGGCCCGGGGCCACCTGCCGCCCGCCGCGCCCGCTACAGCCTCGCCGCCAACAGCTCCTTGGTGTACGGCTCCCGGGGAGCCTCGAAGACCTCGTCCCGTGAGCCGGTCTCGACGATCTCGCCGTGGTGCATCACCGCGATGCGGTCGCACAGATGGCGTACGACGGCGAGGTCGTGCGAGACGAACAGGAGCGAGAGACCGAGGTCGTCCCTGAGGTCCATGAGGAGGTTCAGGACCTGCGCCTGCACGGAGACGTCGAGCGCGGAGACCGGCTCGTCGGCGATGATCAGGCGCGGCCGGGGCGCGAGGGCGCGGGCGATGCCGATGCGCTGGCGCTGGCCGCCGGAGAACTCGTGCGGGTAGCGCGGGAGATGGGCGGTGTCGAGGCCGACCTGCTCCAGGAGTTCGGCGGCCCGGTCGCGGCGCTCCCGGCGGCTCAGGTCCGTGTGCACGCGCAGCGGTGTGGTGACGATCTCCTCGACGGTGCGGCGGGGGTTCAGTGAGGCGTAGGGGTCCTGGAAGACCAGTTGGACCTCGCGGCTGAGCGTGCGGCGCAGGGCGGTGTCCTCGGCGGCGCGCGTGATGTCGCGGCCGTCGAAGCGGACGGTTCCGCCGGTCGGCCTCTGGAGCCCGGCGAGGACGCGGGCGGTGGTGGACTTGCCGGAGCCGGACTCGCCGACCAGGCCGAGGGTCTCGCCCTCGGCCACCCGCAGGCTCACGCCGCGCACGGCGCGGGTCGCCGGGCGCCGGCGGCCGAGCAGGCCGCGCCCGCCGCCGAACTCGACGCGCAGATCAGCGGCTTCGGCGAGGGTGCGCGCCGCCTCGCCGGCCGCTCCCCACACCCGCGCGTTCGTGCGGGCCACCGGTTCGGGGGCGTCCACGGTCGGCAGCCGGGTGCCCGGCACCGTCTCCAGGGACGGGGCCGCGCCGATGAGGGCCCGGGTGTAGGGGTGGGCGGCCGCGGTGAGCAGCTGATGCGTGGTGCCCTGCTCCACGGTGCGGCCGTGGCGCATGACGAGCATGCGGTCGGTGGCGGCGGCGACCATGTCGACGTCGTGGGTCACCAGGACCACGGCGGTGCCGTACTCCTGCTGCAACTCCCCCAGCAGATCCAGGACCTGGCGCTGGACGCGGGCGTCGAGCGCCGTGGTCGGCTCGTCGGCGATCAGCACGTCAGGGTGGTTGATCAGCGCCATGGCGATCATCACGCGCTGGCGCATCCCGCCGGAGAACTGGTGGGGGTAGTCGCGGGCGCGGGCCGTCGCGATGCCGACCCGCTCCAGCATCTCCACGGCCTTCGCCCGTGCCGCGCCGCGCCCCGCGTCCCTGTGGTGCAGCCGGTACGCCTCGGCGAGCTGGGCGCCCACCGCGTGGAAGGGCGAGAGCGAGGCGAGGGCGTCCTGGAACACCATCGCGATGCGCCCGCCGCGCACCTCCCTCAGCTGCTTCTCGCTCGCGCCCACGATGTCGGTGCCGCCGACCTCGACGGTGCCGCGCACCGTGGTGCGCGCGGGGTCGTGCAGCCCGAGCGCGGCGAGCCCGACGGTGGACTTGCCCGACCCCGACTCCCCGACCAGGCCGAGGACCTCGCCCCGTGCCAGGTCGAAGGAGACGCCCTCGGCCGCGGTGACGGTGCCGCGCGGCCCGGTGAAGGACACGGTCAGATCGCGTACGTCGAGCACGACTTCTCGCTGGGTCATGCGAGCCTCACCCTCGGATCGAGCCAGGCCACGACCAGATCGGCGACGGCCACGAACACCACCACGAAGAACGCGGCGATCAGTACGGTGCCGACGACCGTCGGCAGGTCGTTCTGGGTGACGGCGTCGACGGCGAGCTTGCCGACGCCGCTGAGCCCGAAGACCGTCTCGGTGATGAACGCGCCCCCGAGCAGCGCCCCGACCTCAAGGCCGAGGAGCTGCACGATCGGCGCCGCGGCCCCGCGCGCCGTGTACTTGAGGTGCGTGCGCAGGACGCCGAGCCCCTTGCCGCGCGCCGTGCGGACGTACCCCTCGTGCATCACTTCCAGGAGCTGGGCGCGCGAGAGCCTGGCGAACACGGCGGCGTTGACGAAGCCGAGCACCAGGCAGGGCAGCAGCAGCCCGGAGAGCCAGGCCGCGAGATCCTCGCCGGGCGGGGTGTAGCCGGGCAGCGGCAGCCAGCCCGTGGAGTAGACGAGGAGGTACTGCAGGGCGTAGCCGAGGAAGTAGATCTGCACGCTGGCGCCGATCAGCGTGAACCCGGACAGGAGCCGGTCGCCGAGGCCGCCGCGGCGCAGCGCGGAGACGAAGCCCGCGCCGATGCCCGCCACGACGATCACCGCGAGCGCGCCCCCGGCCAGCGACAGCGTGACCGGGAAGCGGCCGGTGATCGCGGAGAGCACCGGCTCGTGCAGGGCGTAGGAGTAGCCGAGGCAGGGCGCGTCGCAGGCGATGGCGCTGCCGTCGACGTCGCTGATGGTGCGCCCGGCGACCAGACCGCGCAGATAGTCGGCGTACTGCGTGAGGATCGGCTGGTCCAGGCCCATGCCGTGGCGGACGGCCGCGATCTGTGTGGCGTCGCACTTGGGGCCGCACGCGATGGCCGCCGGGTCGGACGGCGCCGCGTAGAAGAGGGCGAAGGCGGTGGCGGAGATGGCGAACAGCACCACCACCGCCTGCACGCCGCGCCGCGTCAGATAGGTGAGCATGGGTCAGGACTTCTTCAGGTACAGCCAGGCGGGGCTGATGGTGCCGTAGATGGGGTGGATGAACGCGCCGCCGACGTTCGCGCCGCGGGCCTGCTGGACGCGCTGGTGCAGGAACGGCACGAGCGGCACGTCCTTCATGATGATGTTCTTCTCCAGCGCGACGAGGGCCTTGGCCTTCTCCGTCGCGTCGCCGATCGTGGCGATGCGGTCGAGTTCCTTGTCGACGGCCGGGTTCTTGTAGCGCGGGTCGTTGTCGAGGCTGTCGCGGCGGCTGTCGAAGCGGTAGGGCACGCCGGTGGCCGGGGTCGGCCAGTCGACCGAGCTGCCGGACATCCACAGGTCGTACTTCGGGTCGGCGTTGCGCGCGACCTCGTTGGTGAACGCGGGCAGCGGCATCGGCTTGGTGACCAGGGTGATGCCCGCCTTGCCGAAGGCCTCGACGAGGACCTGCGCCATGCGGTCGTTGGCGGCGGTCGCCTCGTAGGCGTAACTCAGGCTCTTGACCGGCTTCGCGGCCTTGGCGAGGTGCTCCTTGGCCTTCTTGATGTCGCCGGTCGGGGCGACGGGGTAGATGTCGTACTTCTCGTAGCCGACGATCGCGGGCGAGGAGTACGTGGTGGCGATGTCGCCCATGCGCGGACCGCCGAGCGCCTGGCGGGCCTGCTGCCGCGGGAAGAGGTAGTGGATGGCCTTGCGGACCTCGGGGTCGGCGACCCGGTCGTTCCTGGCCACCAGGTGGTAGGTGAAGGCGCCGCGCCGCCCGTCGACGACGAGGTCCTTCTTCTTCGGGTCGCGGGTGGCCTCGCCGTACAGCTCCGGCGGCAGTTCGTTCTTGGTGGTGACGGTGTCCGCGCCGTCACCACGCCCGTTGAGGATCTCCTGGGCGGTGTTGAGCTCCTTCTTCTCGAAGGTGAACTCGAACTTGTCGGCGTACTGGTGACGGATCGGGTCGGTCTCCGCCTTCCAGTGCGGATTGCGCTCCAGGGTCATGCTCTGGTTCTGCCGGTGCCCGACGATGCGGTACGGGCCGGTGGCGAACGGCTTGAGGTCGTACTGCGCGCCGGTGTCCTTGTCGGGTCGCACCGGGGACGAGGAGGACTGCGCGGCCATGAACGGCACGTCGGACTGCGGCTTCTTGAAGTGGAAGACGATGGTCTTGTCGTCCGGCGTCTCGATGCCCTTGAAGTCGCCGTCCTTCTTGGGCCCGCCGTAGACCTTGCGGGCCTGGGCGAGGTCCTGCTTGCCGGTGAGCCACTGCGGCCAGTAGGGCGGGCCGAGCTCGAAGCCGGGCGCGAAGGTGCGCTCGATGCCGTACTTGACGTGCGCGGACGTGATCGGCTTGCCGTCCTCCCAGGCGATGCCGTCCTTCAGCTCGTACGTCCAGGTGCGGCTGCCGTCGGAGGGTGTGCCGGTGTCCGTGGCGAGGTCGCCGACCAGCTTCGCCTTGCCGTCGACGACCTGGTACTGGGTGAGCTGACGGCCCCACAGCAGCGAGGTGTTGTAGCCCTCGCCGGCGTAGATCTTCTGCGGGTCCAGGTGCGAGGCGTCCCGGAGGTTCGCGACGTGGATCGTGCCGCCCCGCCGGGCGCCCTTGACCTCGGGCGCCGGGCCCGCGCTGTCGTCGGCGGTGCCGATGCCCGCGGTGAGGTCGGGCTCGTCGCTCACCGACGGCGCGTCGTCGCCCTTCGCACCGGCGCCCGACGAGCACGAGCAGAGCACGAGCAGGGCGAGGGCGGCGGCGGCCGGTGCGACCGCGGAGCGCGGGCGGATTCTGGGCATGACGGACTCCCTTGGGAGGATGATGAGTTGACGTGGAGAAGCAGCTGAAGGGGGAGGGCGGTTCAGCGGTGCGTACGCGGGTCGAGCGCGTCGCGCACACAGTCGCCGAGCAGGTTGAAGGCGACGACGAAGACGAGGATCGCGACGCCGGGGAAGAACATGTACGTCGGGTCGTCGTAGAAGACCTCGGCCCCACGGGCGATCATGCGCCCCCAGTCGGGGATCGGCTCGCTGATGCCCACGCCGAGGAAGGAGAGCGCGGCCTCGGCGGTGACGATGCCCGGCAGGGCGATGGTGATGTGCACCAGGACGGGTGCCCAGACGTTGGGCAGCAGCTCACGGAAGACGATGTGCCGGCGGCTCGCGCCCACGGCCCGCGCCGCGTCGACGAACTCCCGCTCCCGCAGGGACCGGACGGTGGTGCGCAGCATCATGGCCAGGGGCACCCAGCCGAAGGCGGCGAAGACGAGGACGAGCACGGTGAACTGCATCCACGCGGGCTCGTTCTCGCCGGGCGAGACGAACCGCGTCTGGATGACGGGGCTCAGCGCGAGGAGCAGGAGCAGCGTGGGGAAGGCGAGCAGCACGTTGCAGACGAAGGTGAAGACCCGGTCGGCGAGCCCGCTCAGATAGCCGACGGTCACCCCGAGGACGACGCCGATGACGGCGATGAGGACGATCGCCGCGACGGCGACGAGCAGGGAGGTGCGGATGCCGTACAGGAGCTGGGTCAGCACGTCGCGCCCGAGGCCGGGCTCGATGCCGAACCAGAACTCGCCGGACATCCCGCCGTTGGGCAGCACCGGCAGCCCCTCGGCGCTGAGCAGGCCCGGCTCGTTCTGGCCGTAGTGCTCGGTGGGGTTCTTGCCGTAGAGGGCGGCGATCAGCGGTGCGGCGAGCGCGAGCACGGCGAAGAGGAGGACGACACCGAGCGAGGCGAGGCCGAGCCGGTCCCCGCGGAACGCCCTGAGGGCCACGGCGAACGGGCCACGCGGTTCCTGCGTCTGTACGTCGGCCATGCGCTGCCGTGCTCCTGGTGCTCGTGCCCGTACCGGATCGCGGAGGCGGGCCTTGGAAATCGGTCCGGCTGGGCGGAAAGGGTGGTCCGCGCCGGGTTGCGGAGAATTACAGCACCGCCGAAAGCGGGCCTGCCACACGTCCGCCCGCCGTTCCCCGCGAACGTGTTCGATACGTTTCGGGAGCCTTTCCCGGAGCCGGGAATTGTTCATGAGACGGCAACAACACCGAGAATTCTCCTGGGCGAACCAGGACATACCCTCACCCCCTCGCTCACCCCGCCGTTACCTTGTGAGGTCCCACACATTCCTCCACTTAGCAGACTTTCAGCAGCAATGACCATGGATTCGAAGAGCATGAGCTGGTTCCGCCTTGCCAAGCCCGCGGATTCCGGAAAGCCGTCCCTGGATGGCCCAACACTCGTCCTTTGCAGTGCTCTTCTTATGAAGCGCCGTTCGGTTGAAAGGATCCCGGCGCCATTCATGCGAGCCTCCTCCACGTCTCTTTGACCATGTGAGGAGCTGATGTGCACGTGACTCTCCCCTCCCTCGTCCATTCCGGAATGAGGTACCTCTGTCTCCTCGGCATCGTGGCCGGGACCGGGCTCTCCGCCGCCCCCGCGAGCGCGCAGACGTTTCCGGGCGTGACCCCCGCCGCGCCCGCCGCCGCGAAGCCCCTGCCGGGCGGGCTCGGTCCGTGCGTGCCGGGCAACTGCCCGAGCGGCGGCTACCCGCCCATCAACAACGGGTCGATCCAGTACCGCGACAACGCCATCAACATCTACGTCGGCGGCGACTTCCTCGTCCGTGAGCGGGCCGCGGAGGCCGAGGGCCGCGTCGTGGTCCTCGGCGACTTCGACCAGGACAAGGCGGACGGCGTCAGCGGCATCTACAACGTCGGCGAGGCCGGGGTGGGCTCACGCGTGACGCCGCCCGTCGGCTCGGACTGGCTCACCACGGGCGGCGACGTCACGGTCGCCACCGGGGAGCGGCTCCTCGCCGAGGAGGGCGTGGTGCGGCACGCCGGGGACGCGACCGGCACGATCGTCGGCACCAAGAAGAAGGACCCCGACGCCGCCAAGCCCTACATCCCGCTGCGCAACCAGCTGACGGAAGCCAGCCAGTGCTACGCCCACCCGACGGGCGGCGGCAGCACGCGCCCGACCACCGGCACGGTCACCCACGCGGGCGGCGAGACGCTGTTCAGCGGCGACAACACCTCCAAGCTCCAGGTATTCAACGTCGACTTCGACCTGATGGGCGGCAGCGGCGGCCAGGAGGGCATCCGCTTCGAGGGGATCCCCGACGACGCCACCGTGCTGGTCAACATCCTCGGCACCAACCGCACCATCAACACCTACGCAGGCACCATCGACGACAGCAGCCAGCTCAACCAGCTGCGCAGCCGCCTCCTGTGGAACTTCCCCGACGCCACGTCCGTGGAGATCAAGGGCACCGGGCAGTTCCAGGGCAGCGTCCTGATCGGCGACCAGGGCTCGATGGCCACGGTCAGCGTGCCCGGCATGAACGGCCGCTTCTTCACCACCGGCTCGCTCACCCACACCAGCGCGGCCACGGGCGGCGGCGGCCAGGAGTTCCACAACTACCCCTTCGAGGGGGACCTGCCCGACTGCGCCACCGCGCCCACCGAGGGCCAGGTCAAGGTCGTCAAGACCGACGAGGACGGCGGCAAGCCTCTCGCGGGCGCCGAGTTCGAGCTGTGGCAGGAGACCAACGGCACCGACGGCCTGCAGACCGGGGGCGCCGACCCGGACACGAAGGTCGGCAGCCCCTGCGTCACCGAGGCGCCCGGCGAGTGCGTGAAGACCGTGCCGCTCGGCACGTACTACTGGCGCGAGACCAAGGCCCCCAGCGGCTACGACCTGCCCTCGCCGAACGTCTTCGGTCCCGTCGAGCTGACGGCGGCCAACGCCGACAAGGGCGTGAAGGTCACCGCGACCAACAAGAAGAAGCCGGTCGTGGTCAAGGGTGATGTCGGCGTCGTCAAGAAGGACAAGGACACCGGAGCCCTGCTGCGGGGTGCCGTCTTCCAGCTGTGGCGCGAGACCAACGGCGTCGACGGCCTGCAGCAGGGCGGGGCCGACCCCGACACCGAGACGGGCCCGCCCTGCACGACGCCCGCGAACGGCACCTGCCGCACGAACGTCCCCGTGGGCACGTACTACTGGGTCGAGACGCAGGAACCGCCCGGGTACCAGAAGCCCCGGCCCGCGGTCTTCGGCCCGCTGGTCCTCACCGAGGAGAACGCCTCCAAGGGCGTCACCGTCGAGGCACGGAACGTCGTCCAGAAGCACCCTGGCGTCACGGGCGCGCTGACGGTCCTCAAGCACGACAAGAAGACGGACAGGCCGCTGGCGGGCGCCGTCTTCCAGCTGTGGCGCGAGACCAACTCCAGGCCCGGCCTGCAGACCGCCGGCGCGAACCGGGACACCCTGATCGACGGGGGCTGCGCCACCGACGGCCGGGGCCGGTGCGACTACAAGAACCTCGAACTCGGCTCGTACTACCTCAAGGAGACCGCCGTTCCCGACGGGTACGTCCTGCCGAAGAACACCGTGAGCGGCCCGCACCGGGTCATCGCCGGCAGCGCCGCCAAGCCGGTGACGGTGAAGCTCACCAACCAGCGAGGCGGAGGCAAGAAGGGCAAGTAGCCCGGCCTGCCCCCGCGCACCGGGCACGGACGGCGTCAGCCGCCCGTGCCCGGTTTCGTTCCCCAGATGTAGAGGCGGTCGCCCTTGACCAGCAGGGCGTAGAGCCGCTTGGCGTCACCCAGCGCGAGGTTGACGCAGCCGGCCGATCCGGAGGAGAACAGGTCGGCACGCGTGCCGTGCAGCGCCTGTCCGCCGTTGAAGAACTGCGCGTACGGCATGGGCACGTGGTAGATCGTGGAGAAGTGGTCGCGGTTCTTCCAGTAGATCCGCTGCCAGCCGCGCCGGGTCTCCAGACCGTCCCTGCCGCTGCGGATCGGCACCGGATCGAACACCAGCCCGCGGCCCTTCTGCACCCACAGGATCTGCCGGTTCAGGTCCACGCACGTGACCCGGAACGGCTTCACCGGGCAGCCGCGCCGGGCTGCGGGGTCGCGCCGGACGTGGTCCGCGACGACCAGGCGGTAGGTGCGCAGGGACGCGCTGCCGTCCGCCGGGCGGATGCCGAGCCGCTGCTGGAGGCGCCGGATGGCGACACAGTCGGCGGCGGACTGACGGCCGTCGACCGGCAGGCGCAGCTCGCGCTCCAGCTCGCGTTGGTAGGCGGCGGTGCCCGCGCGGCACGGCGGTTCGGCGGGGCCGGGGGCCGCCGTCGCGTACGACGACGGAGCGGCCAGGGACAGGGCGGCGATCGACGTGAGGAGCCAGCGCATCGCCCCAGCTTCACCGCTGACCGCTCCCACACCCGGCGACACGACCCGACGATCACACAATTGGTCCATGCGGGTGCCCCGGCGGCCCGCGCGCCGCCTCCGCGGCCCGCTCGCAACCCTGTTGCAACGTGCCGCGGAGGAGGGTCGGCGCATGGACCGCCATGAGACGAAGGACGGCGCCGCACGGGTGGAGCTGACCGACGCGGCCGCCCGGCTGCTGCAACGGCTGCGGGAGACCCACGGGCCGCTGATGTTCCACCAGTCCGGCGGCTGCTGCGACGGCAGCGCGCCCATGTGCTATCCGGCCGGCGAGTTCCGCACCGGGGCCTCCGACGTCCGCCTCGCGCGGCTGACCGTCGAGGGGGTCGCCGAGCCCGTCGACTTCTGGATGTCCGCGAGCCAGTACGAGGTGTGGAGCCACACCCGGCTGATCGTGGACGTCGTGCCGGGCCGGGGCAGCGGCTTCTCGCTGGAGGCCCCCGAAGGCGTCCGTTTCCTCATCCGTTCCCGGCTCGTCGGAACATAGCCACCGGGACCTGGTGAACTCCCCTGGCCGCTGGGACAGTTGGGTGGCCCAGCCGACACCAGGGGGGATCTGTGACACGGCACGAGCAACGCAGTGGACGGTTCAGAACGGCCTGCGCCCTCATCACCGCGCTCGGCACGCTGGCCGGTGCCGCTCTCATGGGAGCGGCACCGGCCGCTGCCGTTTCCGGGAGCACCGGGCAGACGGCGCTCGACGAGATCGCGCCGGGCGTGGAGTACGGCTACTTCGACATACCCGCCTCGCACGGCACGGCCCGCGCGCACGTGCTCGACGTGGACCTGCGCGATCCGCGCACCGGCGTCGACCTGCTCTACCCGGGCAAGGTCGCCGCACGCGCGCCCGTCTCCGCGCTGGCCGACGGCGCCGGCGCGGTCGGCGGGATCAACGGCGACTTCTTCAACATCACCGAGACCCAGCATCCGGGCGTCGAGGCGACCGGCGCGGCCGTCGGACCGGCGATCGCGAGCGGCCGCACGCTCAAGGGGGCCGTGCCCGACGGCCAGCGCTTCGGTCCCGCGATGCCGCCGGGCGTGACCACCAAGGCCGTGCTCGGCGTCGGGTACGACCGCAGGGCCCGCCTCGACGACCTCGCCCTGGACGGGCGGATACGCACCCCGCAGTCCCGCCTCCCGCTGGGCGGGCTCAACCAGTACGCGCTGCCGGTGGGTTCCGTCGGCGCGTTCACCGAGGACTGGGGCGCCGTCTCGCGGGTGCGCGCGACCTGCGGCACCGACACGAGCCGCGGCGCGCCGTGCAGCGCGGACACCCACGAGGTGACGGTCCGGCACGGGCGTGTCGTGTCCCTCGCCAACACGCCCGGCAGCGGCCCGATAGCCCGCGGCACCACGGTCCTGGTCGGCCGCGAGGCGGGCGCGCAGGAGCTGCGCAAGCTGTCGGTGGGCGACCGGGTGCAGGTCACGCACCGGCTGGTGGCGGCCCGGTCGCACATTCCGTTCCGGTTCGCGCTCGGCGGGTATCCCGTGCTCCGGGACGGCGTGCCGCTGCCCGGCCTGGACCCCACCGCCTCGGCGGTGCGGACCGCAGCCGGGATATCCGACGACGGCCGGCGGCTGGTGCTGCTCTCGCTCGACGGCTCCCCGGAGTTCCGCGCGGGCCTGACCATCGCCGAAGTCGCCGACACCCTGCGGGCGCTCGGGGCACGGGACGGGTTCAGCCTGGACGGCGGTGGCTCCTCCACGCTGGTCTCCGCCACCTCGACCCTGGTGGCCAGGTCCCCGGGAGCCGATGCCGTGACCGTGCGCAACAACCCCAGCGGCGGGGCCGAGCGCCCGGTGCCGAACGGCATCGGCGTGTTCTCCCGGGCCTGAGTGGCCTCACGGCGTGTCGCGCACCGCCACGAGACCGTTGAAGACGCCCACGTAGGCGGTCCCGTCGGGGCCGAGCGTCACGGGCGCCCAGTTGTTGTCGTACGCGATGCCCGTGCCGGCGAGCCGCTTCCACTTGGTCTCGCCGGTGCGGAAGTCGACGGCGGTGAGGTACCAGGCGTCGATGCCGAGGCTGTTGGGCTCCTTCGTGTAGAAGTACAACAGGCCGTTGGCGGTGGAGAGTTTGGGCACGGTCGAGGGCGAGCGCACCTCGCTCTCCCACGTCGTGTCGCAGCCGCTGCCGTCCTCGCGCACGTCGATCCGGCTGACGCCGCCGACGACGCTGCGGCCGAAGGCGAGCGAGGTGATGTTCTCGTAGCCGTAGTTGTTCTCGACCACGAGGCTGTCGCCCCAGGTGATCAGGGAGTTGTCGGTGGTGGAGGCGCCGGATCCGAAGACGGGCACCTTGCACACCAGGCGCTTGCCGTCGGGCACATCGGCGCCGCGCCGGTAGACGAGGACGTTCATGCGGTCGTCGGCGTTGTCGGTGATCGCCACGTAGTCGCCGTGCTCGCCGAAGAGGTCGGGCGTGGTGCCCGAACCCTGGTTCACCGAGCCGGGCTTGGTGCCGGTGCCCCGGTCGTACGTCTGGCGCCAGACGGCCTCCGGCGTGCCGTCGGCGGCGGCCCGGAAGCTGTAGAGGGCGTGGTCGGAGACGATCGAGACGCCGTCCTCGGCGACGGAGAACGAGTTCTGGATCTCCTCGCCCTCCAGCCGGACGGAGCGGATCTCGTCGGTCCGGGGATCGACGGTGCCGATCCGGCCCTGGCGGGTCACCCACCAGATGCGGCCGTCCCAGTCCGGCATCACGGAGGTGACCGGGTCGCATTCACCGCTCGGGTAGAGGTTGGTCCAGCTGACGCAGTCGTGCGGGACGTGCGCGGTCAGGTCCCACTCCTTGTCGACGACGAAGCGCCAGGTGCCGTCCGCCGCCTGCTCGTGCGCGAGCCGGACGACGTGCTGGCGCGAGTCGGCGAGGACGAGCCGGTCCTCGTTGTCGAGGTACGAATAGGCGCCGCCCGACGTGTCCTTGAAGATCTTCGAGAAGTCGAGGCGGGTGATGGCCTCGACGGTCGAGGGCCGCTGCGGCAGCTTGTACTCGGCGAGCGTGTCGAGCGTCTTCGGGTCGAGCAGCTTGACCAGGAAGCCGGTGAAGGTGCCGCACACGGTGACGATGCGCCCGGCGCGGTCGAAGGTGACGGTCGCGCACTCCCCGCCGAGGGCCGCCATCTTCTCGCTGTCGACGGCCGGCTGCTTCCCGAGCGGTCCGCTCCAGGGGTACGTGCCGCTGCCGGCCGCGTCCGCGTGCATGCCGCTGCGTCCGTTGGCGGCGAGGTAGGGGTGCTGGGGCGGCGGGGTGCCGGGCAGCGGGCGGGCGTGGGCGGGCGCGCCCTGATAGCCGTCGACGAGCCGGTGCCCGGGGGCCTTGGGGATCTCGTCGGCGTACGCGGGACCCGCGAGGGACACCGTCAGGGCCACGGCGCTGAGGAGGGTGAGGCGGCGCAGTCTGCTGGACATGCGCCGAAGCTAGGGCCGCCCCCTTGAAGTGTCCATGAAAAGGCGTCAGTTGTTCATGAACCCGCAAAGAACGATCACGCCCGGGGCCGGTCCGCGACACTCACGGCCCGATGCCGCGCACGAGGTCGGCGGTGGCCGCCACACTGTGGTGGATGGTCGGCGCCACACTGCTGCTCGCCAGGTAGAAGCCCAGCAGGGCGCAGACGACGGCGTGCGAGAGCTTCAGCGCGCCGTTGCGCAGGAAGACCACCGCGAGGATCAGGAGCAGCAGCACGACAGAGATCGAAACGGCCATGGGAAGTACCTCCTCCGCCACGCGACACCGCGGCTTTCGGCCGTCAGTGTGGCGCAGCGGAGGGCCCGTTCGGGCCCGTGACCTGTGCTCCGAACGGGTGCTCTGTGCGCGGGCGTTGATCCGCCGAGGTCAGCGGCCCGTCAGCCGCCGTGCGCGTCCAGGAAGGCCTCGAGACCGGCCAGGTCGTCGGTGTTGAGGTGGTCGACACCGGCGGCCAGCAGCTCGCCCCAGACCGCGTCGCGCTGCGGGCCCGGCAGATCGGGCGTCGCCCAGAAGCGGACCCGCTGCCCGCGCGCGTGGGCCCGGGAGACGATGCCGCGCAGCTTGTCGCGCTCGGCGGGCGGGATCGGCCCGGTGCCCTGCCAGCCGAAGTTGAGGGACCAGTTGTCGCTGATCAGCGGGATGAGCGAGGCGGGCGCCGCGGTGCCGAGGTCGGCGAGCCTGCCGTCGTAGAAGGCGTGCCGCACGCGCTGCGCCTCCATCGGGGCGCGGGCCGCGCGGTCCCCGGAGACCACGGCGGTCACCGCTCCCCGGCGCACCTTTCCGTACGTGTACGACGTGAACAGCCGCCGGTAGGGCCGCAGATGGCGGTGCAGCTCGGCGTACGTCGACGCGCCCTCGGTCTTGATGTCGATGAGCAGCTGGAAGGGGGTGCGGTGGTAACCCCGGTAGACCGAGCCGTGCTGGGCGCGTATCCGCGCGGCGAGCGGCTCCAGGTAGAGGGATTCGAGGGTGCGGCGGGGGTCGAGGTCCACCGGGTCGTGGGCGACCAGGAGTTGTCCGTCGACGAGGTAGATGTCGGCCTCGACGCTGCCGAAGCGGTGGTCGAGCGCGTCGAGGAGGGGCCGGGGGTGCTCGTAGTCGTTGTGGGCGTGGGCGCGGATCAGCGGGCGGGGGTGGTGCCCGCGCCCGCTCGCGTGGGCGTGGGCGGGCAACGCGACGCTGCCCGCGAGGGCGGCACCGAGGGTGGTGAGGGCTCTGCGACGGGTGGTGAGGGCCATGTCTGCCTTCCGGAACGGGGGTTCGAGGGCGCCCGGGCACGGCGCCGGGCGGGAACGAAGTGAGTATGGGGCCCCGCCCGCGCCCGGCGACCCGGCCGTTCCGGAAGTTGGCGCTATTGCCGTCGGGTGTTCACGCCCGGTCGCCGAGGACCTCGGGGTTCGCGCAGTGGGCGAGCGGCTCGCCGCGCAGGAAGCGGGCGACCTCGGCCGCGACGATCCGTGCGGCCTTGTGCGCGACCTCCTGGCTGGCGCCCGCGATGTGCGGGGTCATGACGATGCCGGGGGTCTTCAGGAGGCGCGATCCCGCGGGGACGGGCTCGTGGGGGTAGACGTCGAAGGCGGCGCCGGACAGCTGTCCCGCGTCCAGGGCGTCGCAGACCGCGTCGTAGTCGAGGAGGGCGCCGCGGGCGCAGTTGACGAGGACGGAGCCGCGGGGCATCCGGGCGAGCTGCGCGGCGCCGATCATGCCCTTCGTCTCGTCGGTCACGCGCGCGTGCAGGGAGACGATGCGGGAGCGGGTGAGGAGGTCGTCGAGGGAGACCTGTTCGGCGATGCCCGCGAGGGCCTCCGGGCGCACGTAGGGGTCGTGGACCAGGACGTGCGCGCCCATCGCCGCGAGGACCTTGGCGACGCGGCTGCCGATGGCGCCGTACCCGATGAGGCCGACGGTGGCGCCCTCGATCTCGATTCCGCAGTTGTCGTAGTCGTAGTAGTCACCGCGCCACACGCCGCCGCGCAGGTCGGTGTGCGTGTCTCCGACACCGCGGGCGGCGGCGAGGAGCAGGGTGAGGGTGTGCTCGGCGGTGGCGACGGCGTTGCGTCCGGGGGCGTAGCAGACGGCGACGCCGTGCCGGGTGGCCGCCTCCAGGTTGGCGTTGACGGGTCCGCCCCGGCTGACGCACATCAGCTTCAGGTCGGGGCAGTTGGCGAGAATGCGCTCCGTGAGGGGCGCCATCTGCGTGACGCAGACCTCGACTCCCTGGAGCGCCTCGATCAGCTCGTCCTCGGTGCCGGACGCCTCGTCGACCTCGCCGACGGGGCCGAAGGGCGTGTGCGGCCAGGGCAGCGTGAGTTCGCGGACGTCGACGGCGCCTTCGGTGGCCGTGCGGACCTCTTCGGTGAGCAGGCGCGGGAGGACGAAATGGTCGCCTGCGGCGAGGACGGTGGTGCTCATGAGGGGCTTCCTTCCTGGTGGGGGTTACGCGGCGGGTACGGGGGCGACGGCCGGCGCGTTCAGGCGCAGCAGCGACATCCGGCCTTCGCGCAGCCGCAGTTCGGTGAGGGCGCCGTTGTGGAGCGCGGGGAAGACCCGCCGGTAGTCGGCGAGCGGGATGCCCAGCTGACGGCAGAGGACGAGGCGGACGAGGGTGGAGTGGGCCACCACGAGGACGCGTCCGTCGGGGAACTCGTCGCCGAGGTCGAACAGGGCGGCGCTGGCCCGGACGGCGGCCGCGCGCGGGTCCTCGCCGCCGGGCAGGTGGTGGGCGACCGGGTCGCGCAGGAAGGCGGCGAGCGCCTCGGGGAAGCGTTCGCGCATCTCGTCGCGCGTCAGGCCCTCGCCGCGCCCGAAGTCGACCTCCAGGAGCCGTTCGTCGACGCGCGGGACCAGACCGAGGGCCTGCGCCGCGGGCTCCGCGGTGCGCCGGGCGCGGCCGAGCGGTGAGCTGACCACGGCGTCGATCCGCTCCCCCTCGGCCCACGCCCCGAGCGCGGCGGCCTGCGCCAGGCCGCGCGGGGTGAGGTCGACATCGGTGCGGCCCGCGTAGCGGTTGCCGTCGTGCCAGACGGTCTCCCCGTGGCGTACGAGGATGAAGTCGGTCACTGTCCTGCCCTTTCGTGGTCCTGCGTGCCGGGCGCGCGGCGGGCGCGTTCCCGTGCGTGGTCGGCGACGGCCCGGTCGAGCCAGCCCCGTGCGGCGAGGGCGTCGACGAAGGCGAGGTAGACGGGGGTCCAGCGCGCCGTGCGCGCCGGGTCGGGGAAGATCTCCTCGCCGATGCGGACCATGGCGGCCGCGGCGTCCTGGACGGACACCCCCGCGCAGGTGGCGGCGAGCACCGCCATGCCGAGGGCACCCTCGGCCTGTTCGGGGATCCACACGGGCCGGCCGAGGACGTCGGCGCGCAGGCCGCTCCAGTAGCGGTTGCGCGCCCCGCCGCCGGTGAGGGTCAGCGGGCCGTCGACGGGGGCGCCGATCAGGTCGAGGTAGTCGAAGCAGAGCCGTTCGACGCAGGCGACGCCGAGGAGGTGGGCGTGGAAGCGCTCGGCGTCGTCGGCGGGCTCGCCGAGGACGAACGGCCGGGCGTCGGGCGCGCGGAAGGGGAAGCGTTCGCCGCCCGTGGACACCAGGGGGTAGGCCACCGCGTCGGAGTCCGAGCGGGCGGCGAGCGCGGTCAGTCCGTCGAGGTCGGCGTCCGGGAACGCGCGGCTCAGGACGCCCGCGCCGCTGCTGGACGCGCCGCCGGGCAGCCAGCTGTCGCCGGGGCCGCGGTGGCAGTAGACGACACCGCCCGGGTCGCGGACCAGGTGCGGGCTCATGCCCTTGAAGACGAGGGTGGTGCCGAGCACGGAGTTCCAGGCGCCCGGGGTGAGGGCGCCCGCGCCGATCTGGGCCGCGCAGCCGTCGGTCATGCCGGCGACGATCGTGGTGCCTTCGGGGATGCCGGTGCGTGCGGCGGCGGCCGCGCAGACCGTGCCGAGGACGCTGCCGGGGCGTACGACCTGGGGCAACAGCTCCTCGGGCACGCCGAGTTCGGCGAACTCCCGCAGCGGCCAGCGCTCCTCGACGAGGTGGTGGCCGGTCTTCAGGGCGTGGCTCGCGTCGCTCGGCACCTGGTGCCCGGCGAGCCGCCAGGTGATCAGGTCGGGCTGGTGCAGCAGCCGGACCCCCGTACCGGCCGCCGCGGGTTCGTGCTCCAGGAGCCAGAGGAGCTTGGGCAGCGCCCAGGACGGCTGCATGGTGCGGTAGCCGAGCTCCTGCCAGACGGCGGCGCCCGCGTCGTTGACGCGGGCGGCCTGCGCGGCGGCGCGCCCGTCGTCGTACATCAGGCCCGGTGTGAGGGGCGCGCCGTGCGCGTCGGCGAGCAGGATCGTGCCGGAGGTGCCGTCGAGGGCGAGGCCGCGGATCCGCTCGGCGTCGATGCCGGCGAGGGCCTCGCGGCAGGCGTCGGCGAGCGCGGTCCACCACTGCTCGGGGTCCTGCTCGTGGCGGTGGCCCTCGCGGTGGCTGGTGAGCGGCCGCGACGCGGCGGCGAGGACCTGGCCGGTGGCGTCGACGGCGACGCAGCGGGCGCTCTGGGTGCCGAGGTCGAGGCCGAGCCAGACGGGGTCCGTGGCGGGCGATTGCTCAGGCACGGGTGGCTCCTTGGTCATGTGCGGTAGGGGGTTCCTGTGCTGTACGGGCGTCGGGTGACGTACGGGGTTCCGGTGCCGTACGAGCGGCGGGGACGGAAGGGCTGCCGGGGACGGAGGGCGTGCCGGCCGCGGTCCAGCCCGCGTCCCTCGCGAGCGTCCGCCAGTTCAGGAACGACTCGTACAGACCGGCGTAGTAGGCGGAGCGCTCCGGGTCGGGCTCCCAACTCGTCCGCATGCGCACGTACTTGGCGGCGGCGCTGTGCATGCTGGACTCGGCGCCGCTGAGCACGAGGCCGGTGAGGAAGGCGCCCTTGGCGCCGAGTTCGGTGTCGGCGGAGCGGGCCGTGGGGACGCCGGTCGCGTCCGCGATGAGCGCGCACCACTCGGCGCTGTTGGCGCCGCCGCCGCACAGCCGCAGCTCGGTGACCGTCGTGCGCGAGGCGACGAGGGAGTCCCGCAGGACCAGGGAGAGGCCGTCGAAGACGGCGCGGGCCAGGTCGGCCCGGGTGTGGTCCAGGGAAAGCCCCCAGAAGGCGCCCCGGGCGCGCGGGTCGAGGAAGGGTGCCCGCTCGCCGGCGGGCGAGAGGTAGGGCAGGAACATCAGGCCGCGGGCGCCCGGCTCGGACGTGAACGCCAGCTCGGCCAGTTCCGGCGGCCCTTCGACGTGGAGGGTGCGGGCGGCCCAGGTCAGGACCTCGGCTCCGTTCAGCGTGGGGAAGGCGCGCAGGATCCGCTCGCGGCCGCGGTAGGCGATGTTGATGCCGGACGGCTCGCCGCCGGTGTCGACGTCCTTGCGGACGATCTCCGTGCACAGCGTGGTGCCGAGGATGCCGCACGCCTGGCCGGGGTTGACGACGCCGGCGCCGCGGGCGGTGGAGGCGATGTCGTACGGCGCCATGACGACGGGCAGTCCGGCGGGCAGCCCGAGCTGGGCCGCGGCCTCGGAGGTGATCTCGCTGATGCGCTCGTGCTCGCCGAGGACCTTCGGGAGGAGGCGGGCGTAGGAGGTCAGGCCGAACAGGGCGATGATCTCGGGGTCGTAGTCGCCCGTGGCGTGGTCGAGGAAGGGCGCCGACGCGTCGGACTCGTCGGTGGCGGTGACCCCGGTCAGGCGCAGGAACAGCCAACCGCCCGCGGTCAGCGAGGCGGCCGAGCGCGCCAGGCGCTGCGGGTCGTGGGAGCCCAGCCAGCTGAAGATCGCGTTGGGCATGCCGCTACAGGTCAGCGAGCCGTTGCGGCGGTAGGACTCGGCGAGGACGCCCGCGCGCTCCCAGCGGGTGAGGATGTCGCCGGCCCGGCCGTCGGACCAGAGGACGGCGGGTCCGGTGGGGCGGCCCGCGGCGTCCACGAGCCAGGCGCCGTCGCCCTGCGCGGTGAAGGTCACCAGCCAGACGGGGTCGGTGACCTCGGACAGGGCGTTGCGGACGGTGTAGACGACGGCGTTCCACACGGTGTCCATGTCCTGCTCGGCCCAGCCGGGGTGACGGCGGTGCACCTCGGTGGCGAGCCGGGAGACGGCCAGTTCGTTGCCCTGGTCGTCGAAGACGACCGACTTGATCATCGTGGTGCCGACGTCGATGGCGAGTACGGACATGGTCACAGTCCCTTCGGGGCGGGCGCGGCGACGAGTCCGTCGCCTGCGGCGGGGGCGGGAAGCGGCTGTGGCAGGAGTACCGCGGAGTCGTCCTCGGGGATAGCCGTCCCGGGCCCGGAACGACCGGGGTCCGGGGCGGTGGTCTTCAGGAAGAGCGTGAGCAGCGCGCTCGCCGCGTGGCACCCGGCGAAGATCCACACCACGCCGTCCACGCCCAGCGGCCCGAGGAACAGGCCGACCACGAGGGGCCCGACGAAGGTGGAGGCGCCCGCGCCGAGGTTCAGGGCGGCCATGGCCTGGCCCTTGTGGGCAGGGGCGATGGCGGTCATGAGCGCGGAGAGCGGGACGTATCCGGAGAGCGTGGCGCCGTAGAGGACGGCGACCAGGACGCACAGGGCGTACTGCGCGCCGGCCGCGGACGGGACGTAGTAGAGGACGAGCGTGGAGAGCGTGCAGCCCACGCCGCCGAACCAGGCGACGGTGGTGCGCCAGCCGAGCCGGTCGCCGACCATCCCGAACAGGAGGTTGGTGACGATGTTGGTGGCGAACATCAGGGCGAGCAGCCGCAGCCACTGCGCGTTCGAGAGCCCGATCTCGCTGACGAACCAGGTGGGCAGCATCACCAGGAAGCCGAACTGCGAGGCGGTGTTGAGCATCCGCACCGCCGCGCCCGCGCCCACCCGCGGTTCGCGGTAGAGGATCGTCACGCTGCCGACGAGTCCCGCCACCGGGCTCTCCCCGGGCGGTGCGAGCCGTCCCGAGCCGCGCCGCTCGCGGATGAGCAGGAGCGGCACGAGCCCGCCGACGACGACCACGCCGAGCGCGGCCCACAGGGTGCCGAGTTCCCCGATGTGCGGGATCAGCAGGCTGGCGGTGAGGGAGCCGAGCGTGGGGAGTCCGGCGGAGAACGCCGACCAGAACCACCCCATCGCGCTGCCCATCTGCCGCTGCGGGGCGACCGCCGCGATCCAGACGAGGAAGGCGTACGCGAAGAGCGGGAAGGCCAGGCCGCGCAGGCCGTAGCCGAGGAGCAGCAGCGGGTACGCCTTGCCGGGGATCGCCACCGTCAGGAAGAAGACGTGGGTGACGACGAAGGCGATGAGCCCGAGCCACATCACGCGGCGCGGCCCCCACAGGTCGGAGAGCGCCCCCGCGAACCAGGCGGCGACGGCGCCCGTGATGCCGTACACGGTGAAGACCATCGCGACGGCGGAGGCCTCGATCCCGAGGCTCTCCAGGTACGGCGCGAGGTAGCCGGCCTCGATGCCGACGCCGGTCATGAAGATCAGGAGCCCCAGATATCCCCAGGAGAGGGCGGGTGGAATGCCGAGTCGTGTGAAAACGGAACTCGGGGTGTTCGTCATTGAAGCTCCCCTGCGGCGATGACGGCGACGTGTGCTGGCAGGAACGAGCTAACAAGTGGCCGAAAACCCACGTCAATCGTCTCCCGGCATCTCCCGCGACGAGGGACTTCCGCCGTGTGAGGAGGACTTCCGTCCCCCGCTCCCAGCAGCGCCACGGCCCGGCCCCCGGCCGGTCGGTGTGTGAAATCCATGAGATCATCACTCGGAGATTTCACATGGTGCGGCAGGCGGGGAGAGCGGCATGGCGACGGCGGACCGGGCGGACGTGCGGGAGGCGCGGCGCGGCGCCATCCGCGAGTCGGTGGTCGCGCACGGCTTCGTGCGCGCGGCCGACCTCGCCGAGGAGTTCGGCGTCAGCCTGATGACGGTCCACCGCGATCTGGACTTCCTCCAGTCGCAGGGGTGGCTGCGCAAGGTGCGGGGCGGGGCGACGGGTCTGCCGTCCGCGCAGTTCCACGGCAGCGTCGCCGAGCGCATGTCGACGATGGCGCAGACGAAGCAGCAGCTCGCACGGGCCGCCGCGCGGGATCTCGTGCCGGGGCAGACGGTGCTGCTCGACGACAGCACGACGTGTCTGCATCTGACGCGGCTGCTGACCGAGCGCACCCCGCTGACGGTCATCACCAACTCGCTGCCCGCGATCACGGCGCTCGCCAAGGAGCCCGGCGTCTCGCTGATCGCGCTCGGGGGCAGCTACTTCCCTGCGTACGACGCGTTCATGGGCCTGCACACGGCCGACAGCGTCGAGGCATTCCGCGCGGACGTGCTGTTCATGTCGACGACGGCCGTGACGCGGGGCCGCTGCTATCACACGTCACCGGAGACG
Organism: Streptomyces sp. NPDC052114; assembly: GCF_040680155.1. NCBI lineage: Bacteria > Bacillati > Actinomycetota > Actinomycetes > Kitasatosporales > Streptomycetaceae > Streptomyces > Streptomyces sp. NPDC052114. The sequence continues at coordinate 215,790 of NZ_JBFAWC010000014.1, forward strand.
GTGCAGGTCAAGAGGGCGATGATGGCGGCGGCCACGCGCCGGGTGCTGCTCGCCGACCACACGAAGTTCACCCGCGACGGCCTGTACGCGCTGGCGCCGCTGTCGGACTTCGACCTGCTGGTGGTGGACGACGGGCTGGCGGCGGAGGAGGTCCGGGCGATACGCCGGGGTGGGACGGAGGTGCGGGTGGTGGCGCGGGGCGCCTAGGCGGCCAGCTCCTCCCAGCCCACCGTCCGGTCGCACCACCGCTCCAGCAGCACCCGATCGTGCCCGACGGCCAGCAGCCCGGCCCCCGACTCGCTCCGGTACTCCTCCACGACGTGGACCAACGCCGCCGTCGTCGAGGCGTCCAGCATCGCCGTCATCTCGTCGCAGATGAGCCACCGCGGCCGCAGCACCAGCGCACGCGCCAGGCAGGCCCGCTGCAACTGCCCGTCGCTGACCTCGTGCGGGCGGCGCCCCATGAGGTCGGCGCCGAGGCCGACGCGGGTCGCCAGCTCCGGCAGCTCGGCGGAGACATCGGCGCCCCGCCCCACCGCCCGCAGCGGCTCGGCGATCAGATCGGCCAGGGACAGCCGGGGATCCGCCGACAGCCGGGGCTGCTGGAAGACGACGCCGAAGGCGGTCCGCTGCGCACGCGGCGCCCGATGGCGCCAGCCTCCCGCGGGCTCGCCGTCGACGACGACCTGCCCGGCGTCGGGCCGGTGCAGCAGCGCCGCGACCCGCGCCAGCGTGGACTTGCCGCAGCCGCTGGGCCCGAGCAGCCCGACCGACTCGCCGGGCTCGACGGTGAGGTCGACGCCCCGCACGACGGGAGCGCGCCGGTCGTATCCGGCGATGATGCCGCGCAGTTCAAGCACGGGGCGCCTCCAGCACGTCCGCGTGGGGGTGGTGGCAGGCGGTCCCGCCGGTGAGCGCGGGCACGGCGCCGCACGCCGCGTCGGCCCGGTCGCAGCGCGCCGCGAACGCGCAGCCCTCGGGGAGCGCGGACAGCTCGGGCGGCATGCCGGGCACGGGCTTGAAGGCCCGCTCCGGCAGGGCGTCGAGCAGCCCGCGGGCGTAGGGGTGGCGGGGCCCTGGCGTGCCGAAGAAGTCGGTGGCGTCGGCGAGTTCGACGACGCGGCTCGCGTACATCACGGCGACGCGGTCGGCGATCCGCTCGGCGGCGGCCAGGTCGTGGGTGATCAGGAGGAGCGCGCGGTCCGTGCCGACGTGCCGGCGCAGCTCGTCGACGGTGCGGTCCACGAGGTCGCGGTCCAGGCCCGTGGTGGGCTCGTCGGCGAGCAGGAGCGGCGCGTCGCCGATGAGGGCGAGCGCGGTGGCGGCGCGCTGGGCCAGGCCGCCGGAGAGTTCGTGCGGATGGCGGTCGAGGTGGCCGAGGGGGAAGGCGGCGCGTTCGGCGGCCGCCTCGGCCGCTGCCCGCAGCCGGGGCCTCGGTACGTCCGCGAGTTCGCGGAGGGTCTCCTCCAGCTGGGAGCGCACGGTCCGCACGGGGGTCAGATGGGCGGCGGGACTCTGCGGTACGAGGCCGACGCGCCGTCCCCGCACGGTGCGGGCCAGCGTACGCTCGTCGGCGGTCAGCAGGTCGGTGTCGCCCAGGAGCGCGGACCCGGCCGTCTCGGCGTTCTGCGGGAGCAGGCCGAGCAGCGCGGAGGCGAGCACGGACTTGCCGCAGCCGCTCTCGCCGACCAGGGCGAGGCACTCCCCCGCCGCGAGGTCGAAGGTGGCGTCGGTGACGGCGGCGACGTGGGCGCCGCCACGCATGCGGAACCGTACGGAAAGACCCCGTACGGACAGGACGGGGGCCGCCGCCACGGCGGACTCGGTGACCGTCACAGCATGAGCTCCGATCGGCGCCGGGGATTGATCCGTTCCCGCCAGGCGCCCGCGAGGCCCGCGATCGCCAGGGTGGGCACGATGATGAAGAGGCCGGGGAACAGCGTCGGCCACCAGTCGCCCGCGAGGAGCGTGCCGCGCGAACTCTGCACGAGCGTGCCGAGGCTGGCCTGGTGGGTGGGGAGTCCAAGGCCGAGGAAGGACAGCGCGGACTCGTGCCAGATGGCGTGCGGCACCATCAGGACGGCGGCGAGCCCGGCCTGCGGCAGGACGCCGGGCAGCAGGTGCCGCACCGTCACGCGCAGCCGTGACGCGCCGCCGGAGATCGCCGCGTCGACATAGGGCCGCGAGCGCAGGGAGAGGACCTCGGCGCGCACGATGCGGGCCGTGGACAGCCAGTGCGTGAGGGCCACGGACACGACGACCGGCCAGACTCCGGGCCGGAACATCGCGACGATGAAGATGCCGAGCAGCAGGTGCGGCACGGACGAGAAGACGTCCACGAGCCGCATCACGATCCGGTCCACCCAGCCCCCGGAGGCCGCCGCGAGGGCGCCCACGGCCGTGCCGATGACGGTCGCGACGACGGCCGCGACGACGCCCACGAGGAGCGAGACGCGCAGGCCGTAGACGCAGCGGAGCAGCAGGTCACGACCGACGTCGTCGGTCCCGAAGGGGTGCGCGAGCGACGGCGGCCGCAGCTTCTGGGCCAGGTCGACGGCCTGTTCGTCGAGGTTCACGAGCGGCGGTACGACGAGGACGGCGAGGACGACCGCGGCGACGATCACCGCGGAGGAACGCACCTTCCACGCACGCGTGGAGCGGTGTGCGCGACGCGCGCCGCCCTGGGCGCGCCATGCGAGGTCAGCCATCGAAACCCACCCTCGGATCGGCGAGGCCGTACAGCAGGTCGGCCACGAGGTTGCCCAGGAGCACCGCGGCGGTGGCGAGCGCGGTCAGGGCGGCGAGCAGCGGGAAGTCCACGGAGGTGGCGGCCTGGACGGTGGCCGCCGCGATGCCGGGCCAGCTGAAGACGGTCTCCACGAGCAGTGCCCCGGTGATGAGTTCGGGCACGCGCGAGCCGATGAGCGTGAGCACGGGCAGCATGCCGGAGCGCAGGGCGTGGCCGAGCAGGACGGTCCGCTCGGCGAGGCCCCGTGCGCGGGCGCCGCGCACGGGGTCGTCGCCCAGCGCGTCGCCGACGCCCTGGCGCACGTACAGCACGAACCAGGGCAGCTGCGAGACCGCGAGGACGCCCGCGGGCAGCACGAGGTGGCTCGCGACCTGTCCGGCCGTCACGGTGGAGCTGGCGGTGTCGGTGAGGCCGCCCGAGGGCAGCACGCCCAGCTTGAGCGCGAACAGCCAGACGGCGAGGAGGCCGAGCCAGAACGGCGGCGCCGCCTCCAGCGTGTACGCGAGCGAGGTCACGGCGCGGTCGAGCCAGCCGCCGGGGCGGCGCGCGGCGAGCACGCCGAGGGCGGTGCCGACCAGGATCGCGACGAGGAACGCGGTGGCGGCGAGCAGCACCGACCAGCCGATGCGCTCGCCGATGGCGTCGGCGACCGGCCGGCGCAGCGTGCTGGAGGTCCCCAGGTCACCGGTGAGGGCCGAGGTGAGCCAGTCCCACCACTGGCCGACCAGCGGCTTGTCGACGCCGAGGTTGGCGCGCAGCTGGTCGAGGTTCTCCTGGGACGCGGTGAGCCCCGCCGTGCCCGCGTACGCCTTGACGGGGTCGAACGGCGAGGCGGCGGCGATGGCGAAGACGCCGAAGGTGACGACCAGCAGCACGGGGACGGCGAACAGCGCCCGCCGTCCCACGAGGCGTCCCATCGGCCCCCACGGAAGACGGCGCGCCGCCGCCTTCCGCGGGACCTCGGAGGTCGCCGATGTCACTTCTTCGGCTGCCAGTCCTCGACGTTCCACCACGGGCCGGAGGCCAGGCCGTGGTCGTGCGGCTCGACCTGCGTGGACAGGTCGCCGAAGCGCTTGTCGACGACGTAGAGGTGGTCGATGTGGGTGAGGAAGGTGTAGCCGGGGTCCTTCACCAGTTCGCGCTGGATGGTGTCGTACGCCTTCTGGCGCTCGGCCCGGTCGCCGCTCTTGCGGGCGTCCTCCAGGGCCTTGTCGACCTTGTCGTTCTTGTAGTGCGCCATATTGTTGAAGCCGTCGCCGGCGAGCGAGGACTTCAGGAGCGTGTACTGGTCGAAGTCCGGGTCGGCCGGGGAGCCGCCGCCGGCGAGGACCGCGTCCTTGGGCATGCGCGGCTCGATGACCTCCCACGTGCCCGACTGCACCTCGACCTTGATGCCGAGCTTCTTGGCGTCGGAGGCGTAGGCGAGGGCGTGGTCCTGGCGGAGCTTGTCGCCGGTGAGGTACCAGAGCGGGAAGGCGGCCTTGACGCCGTCCTTCTCGCGGATGCCGTCGCCGCCCGGCTTCCACCCGGCGTCGTCGAGGATCTTCTTGGCCTTGGCGGCGTCGAACTCGCGCTCGGTGCCCTGGGTGAACCACGGGCTGTCGGTCGGGACCGGCCCGTAGGCCTCCTTGCCCGCGCCGTCCAGGATCGAGTCGACCATGGCCTTGCGGTTCACGCCGACGTCGAGGGCCTTGCGGATGTCGGTGTCACCGGCGACCTTGTTGCCGGTCGGCAGGGTCACGACGCGGTAGTCGAAGGTCTTGGCGGCGTACGTCTTCTTGCCGTCGTCGTTCTTGTACTTCTCGGCGAGGTTGGGCGGCAGGATCGCGCCGTCGAGCTCACCGGCGTCGAGCCGGGTGGCGCGGATGTCGTCGTCCTTGATGATCGCCATCGTGAAGTTCTTGATCTTCGGCGCGCCGCCCCAGTAGCCGGGGTTGGCCTTGAAGGTCAGCTTCTCGCCCTTGGACCACTTCACGAGCTCGTAGGGGCCCGTGCCGACCGGCTTCGTGGTGAAGTCGCCGGTGTTCACGTCCTGCTTGCCCGCGACGTGCTCGGGGGCGATGGGCAGCACGGTGCGCTCGGCGAACGGCGCGTAGGGGTACTTCAGGTGGAAGACGACGGCGTCGTCGCCCTTGGCCTCGACGCTCTTGACGGCGTCCAGCTCCGTCTTGGAAGCGTTGTTGGTCTTCTTGTCGAGGATGGTCTCGTACGTGAAGACGACGTCCTTGGCCGAGAAGGGCTTGCCGTCGCTGAACTTGACGCCCTTGCGGAGCTTGAACGTGTAGGTCCTGCCGTCGTCGGTGACCTTGGGCAGCTCGGCCGCGAGGGCGGGCTTGAGCTTCATGTCTGCGTCGTGCGTGAGCAGCCCGTCGAAGATCTTCGAGTTGCCGTCCTTGCCGTAGCCGAGGAGCGGGCTGAGGGTCTCGGGCTCGTAGGCGATGCCGACGACCGCCGAGTCCTTCGCACCGCCGCCGTCGCCGTCGCCCGGCGCCGAGCAGGCGGAGGCGGCGACCGCTATCGCGGCCGCCGTCGCCACCGCGCCTGTGCCCCGTATCGATCGGGCCCTCATGCTCCACACCCCTACAGAAGATCAATGGTTATTGCGAACGGTTCGCAATTATGCCTTACGTAAGGAGTGGGTAAAACGCGCAGCCCGCACGCGGTACGTGCATGCCACATCAAATGCGCCCCCGCGAGGGTGCCCGTTCGGGCAGCCCACTCTGCCCTCAGGGCCCTGGTTCCGCGACGGCGTGGCGCGTATGCATGAGGATGACGTCACGTCCGCGTGGGAAGAGGCACCTTGCACGAGCACGACAACACCAAGCAGCACGGCCCGAAGAGCGGGCACACCACCGTGCGCAAGGCCGACGCGGACACCGGAGCGCCCCACCAGGGGCTGCTCGCCCTCCAGTCGAGCGCGGGCAACGCCGCCGTCGTGCAGATGCTCCGCCGGAACGGACACTCCGCCGCGCAGGAGCAGCACCGGCACGGCGCCGGGTGCGGACACCAGGCGGCCGAGCAGCCCGCCGTGCAGCGCTCCGCCGTCCACGACGTGCTGCGCGGCGGCGGACGCCCCCTGGACGAGGGCACCCGCACCGACATGGAGGCCCGCCTCGGCGCGGACTTCTCCGATGTGCGCATCCACGACGACAGCGCAGCGAAGTCCTCGGCCGCCGAGGTCGGTGCCCGCGCCTACACCTCCGGCAGCCACGTGGTCATCGGCGACGGCGGCAACGACCGGCACACCCTCGCCCATGAACTGACCCACGTCATCCAGCAGCGCCAGGGCCCGGTCGCGGGCACCGACAACGGCTCCGGTCTCAAGGTCTCCGACCCCTCCGACCGGTTCGAGCGCGAAGCGGAGGCCAACGCCCACCGGGTGCTGGCCGGTCCGGCACCCGAGGCCCCGGCCGCGGACGTGCAGCGCTCGGTTGAAGAAGCCCCGGGGCAGGTGCAGCGCGCTCCCGCCGTCGCGGGCGCGACCGCCGTGCAGCGGGCCGGCGACCCCAACTGGCGGGCCAGCAGCGGCAGCCGGATCCTGGACATCATCGTCGGCCGCGGAAACGACGGGGACAGCCCGCGCCGTGAGCTCGGCGGCTTCCTGTTCGGCCCCGAGTGCCGCAACAACGGCGGCAAGAACCTCATCTCCCGGCCCATCGCGTTCACGGTCACCCATGAGGGCACGAGCGCCCAGCTCGCCGTGCACCTCAACGTGATGCTCACGCTCGGCAACGAGACGGGCAACAGGGACGACTCGAAGGTGACGATCACCGGCTCGCACTTCCACCTGACGGCACGGCCGATGGACGGCCAGAACCGCATCGAGGACGCGGGCGCCTCCATCCTCACCGCCCAGGACTCCGTCCACGTCGGTCCGGGCAACGCGTCGGAGGGCTGGAACAACCGGCCCGGGAACACGGACAACCTCGCCCGGGCGGTCGGCATCCCCGCCGACCGGATCGTCGCCGCCCTCAACGACCGCTTCCCGGCCGGGGACACCGCGGCCATCGCGCAGCGGTTCGCGCGGGACGCGGGCCGCGCGGTCATCCACGGCCTCTCGCCGGAGAAGGTCACGATCACCTGGGCGGGTGACAACTCCTTCCCGGTGTAGCCACCGCCCCAAAAGCACCGCCCGCCCGAACCGGCGAACGCCGGTTCAGGCGGGGACGGCAGGCGTCACGTCACGGGGCCCTGAGGTCCACCAGCTCCGCCAGCGCCTCGCGGTGCCGGCCCGCCGTGCCGTACGCGATCGAGTCGGCCTTGGCCCGCTTCAGGTAGAGGTGGACGGGGTGCTCCCAGGTCATGCCGATGCCGCCGTGCAGCTGGAGCGCCTCCTCGGCCGCGTGCACCGCGACGGGCGCGGCGTAGGCCTGCGCGAGGGCGGCGGCCACGTCGGCGTCGGCGCTCCTGGTGGCGAGCGCGTCGGCGGCGGCGCGGGCCGCGGCACGGGTGTTGACGACCTCCAGCCAGAGCTGGGCGAGCCGGTGCTTGAGCGCCTGGAAGGAGCCGACGGGGCGGTTGAACTGGTGACGTTCCTTGGTGTGGCGGACCGTCTCCGTCAGGCACCAGTCGGCGAGGCCGAGTTGCTCGGAGGCCAGCAGCGCGGCGCCGGCGCGCAGACCGCGTCGTACGGCCGCCTCGGCGTCCCGCGTCAGGACACGCGCGGGTGCCCCCTCGAAGGTGACCGTGGCGAGGCGCCGGGTGAGGTCGAGGGAGGTCCGCGGGGTGACGGTGACGCCGTCCCGCGCCGTGTCGACCGCGTAGAGCGTGCCGTCGGCGGGGACGAGCAGCACATCGGCGCCGTCCGCGTCCGCGATGCCGGTCAACTCCCCGTGCAGGGCGCCCGCTTCCTCGCGTACGCCCGGGAAGGCGGCGCCCGGAGCGAGCGCGAGACCCACCGCGAGCGCGGCGACCGTGCGCCCGGCGGCGAGCGCCCCGAGCAGCTCGGCGGCCTCGTTCCCCTCGCCAGGAACGCAGGCCAGCAGCGTCTCCGTCGCGACGACCGCGCTGGTCAGGTAGGGCACGGGCGCGACAGCACGGCCCAACTCCTCCAGGACGACGGCCGCTTCGCGGTGCGTGGCGCCCTGGCCGCCGAGCTCCTCGGGCACGAGCAGTCCCGCGAGGCCCATGCCGTCGGTGAGCGCCTTCCACAGTGCGCGGTCGTGCGGCTCGTCGGTCTCGGCGCGCGCGAGCACCGCGGCGGCGTCGCACCGGTCGGCGAGCAGGGCCCGCACGGCCGAGCGCAGCGCCTCTTCCTCTTCGGAGTACAGCAGGTCACTCATCGCGCGAGGTCCTTCCAGGCGACGTCCTTGTCGGTGCGCGGCTCGGCGGGCAGGCCGAGGACGCGCTCGGCGACGATGTTCAGGAGCACTTCGCTGGTGCCGCCCTCGATGCTGTTGCCCTTGGAGCGCAGATAGCGGTAGCCGGCGTCGCGGCCCACGAAGTCGACCAGTTCGGGCCGCCGCATCGTCCAGTCGTCGTACACCAGGCCCTCCTCGCCGAGGAGTTCCACCTCCAGGCCGCTGATCTCCTGGTTGAGGCGGGCGAAGCCGAGCTTCATGCCGGAGCCCTCGGGGCCCGGCTGGCCCGCGACCATCTGCTGGCGCAGCCGTTCGCCGGTGAGCCGGGCGACCTCGGCCTCGACCCAGAGCTTCAGGAGGCGCTGGTGGAGGTCGTGGGTGCGCAGCTCGGGACGCTCCCGCCAGGCCTCGGCGACCGGGCCGATCATGCCGCCCTCGCGCGGGATGCGCATGCCGCCGATGGAGACGCGCTCGTTCATGAGCGTGGTCTGGGCGACCTTCCAGCCGTCGCCGACCTCGCCGAGGCGGTGCGCGTCGGGAATGCGCACGTCGGTGAGGAAGACCTCGTTGAACTCGGCCTCGCCGGTGATCTGGCGCAGCGGCCGCACCTCGACGCCCGGGTCGGTCATGTCGCACACGAAGTACGTGATGCCGCGGTGCTTGGGCCGCTCCGGGTCGGTGCGGGCGATGAGGATGGCCCAGCGGGCGGTGTGGGCGCTGGAGGTCCACACCTTCTGGCCGTTGACCACCCAGTGGTCGCCGTCCCGCACGGCGCGGGTGCCGAGCGCGGCGAGGTCGGATCCCGCGCCGGGCTCGCTGAAGAGCTGGCACCACACTTCCTCGCCGGTCCACAGCGGGCGCAGGAAGCGGCTCTTCTGCTCGTCGGTGCCGAAGCCGAGCACGGTCGGGGCGGCCATGCCGAGGCCGATGCCGATGCGGCGCGGGTCGTTGTCGGGCGCGCCCGCGGCCTCCAGCTCGGCGTCCACGACGGCCTGCAGGGAGCGCGGCGCGCCGAGCCCGCCGAGGCCCTCGGGGTAGTGCACCCAGGCAAGGCCCGCGTCGAAGCGGGCCCTGAGGAAGTCCAGGCGGTCCGTGGCCGCGGGCTCGTGCGCGGCCAGGAACTCCCTGGTGCGGCGGCGCAGTTCGGCGGCGTCCGTCATGCGGCACCTCCGTGCGGCAGGACGGCCACGCGGCCGGTCGTGATGCCGTCGGCGACGCGCTGCACGGCGGCCGCGGCGTCGGCCAGCGGCACGCGCTCGCTCACCAGTGGCCTGACGGCGCCCTTGGCGGCGAGCGCGGTCAGCTCCTCGTGGCAGCGGGCGATGGCCCGCGGGTCCTTGGTGTTGTAGAGGCCCCAGTGCAGGCCCACGATCGAGTAGTTCTTCACGAGGGCGTGATTGAGCGCGGGCGAGGGGATCGCGCCGCTGGCGAAGCCGACGACGAGGATGCGGCCCTCGAAGGCCACGCACTTCGCGGACTTGGCGTAGGCGTCGCCGCCCACGGGGTCGTAGATCACGTCGGCCCCGCGACCGCCGGTGGCCTCCTTCACGGCGGCGACGATGTCGTCCTCGCGCCGGTCCAGGACGAGGTCGCAGCCCAGCTCGCGCGCGACCTTCGCCTTGTCCGCGCCGCCGACGACGCCGATGACCCTGGCGCCCGCCGCCCTGCCGAGCTGGACCGCGGCGCTGCCGACACCGCCCGCGGCGGCGTGCACCAGCAGGGTCTCGCCCTCCTGGAGGTGCGCGCGGCGGTGCAGTCCGAACCATCCGGTCTGGTAGCCGATGTGCAGCGCGGCGGCCTCCGCGTCGTCCAGCGCCTCGGGCGCGGGCAGCAGGGCGGCGGCGTCCGCGACGGCGTACTCGGCGAAGCCGCCGTACGGCAGCGCGGGGTTGGCGATCACGCGGCGGCCGTCCTCGATCTCGCCGCAGATCTCCACGCCCGGCGTGAACGGCAGCGGGGGCCTGATCTGGTACTGGCCGCGGCAGAGCAGCGCGTCCGGGAAGTTGATGTTCGCGGCGCGGACCTTCAGCAGCACCTGCCCCTCGCCGGGGACGGGCCTCTCCACCTCGGCCAGGCGCATCACCTCGCCCGGCTCGCCGTTCTCGTGCACTTGCCATGCCTGCATGCGGGGCCTCCACGGGGCTGTCGTCGACCGTGCTCGACCGCATACTAAGCGGTCGCTTACCCCCAGGGGAACCGTCCCGGCACCAGTCCCGTACCCACCCGTGATCCGGCGCTCAGTCGTCACCCTTCCCCTTGCGGGTGGGCCGTGCACGTACGTGCATCCGCTCGCCCTGCGGCCCGAACAGGCTGATGAACTCCGCGCCGCCCTCGGTCGTGGCCCCGAACCAGTGCGGCACCCGGGTGTCGAACTCCGCGGCCTCCCCCGGCCCGAGCACCACGTCGTGGTCGCCGAGGATCAGGCGCAGCCTTCCGGAGAGCACGTACAGCCACTCGTACCCCTCGTGCGTCTGCGGGTCAGGGGCCGGTGCGGTGCGGGCGGGCTCGATCACCTTGTACGCCTGGAGGCCGCCGGGCTGACGGGTCAGGGGCAGCATGGTGCGGCCGTGCCGGACGATCGGCTTGGCCCGCACGCGCGGGTCGCCCACCGGCGGGGCGCCGACCAGCTCGTCCAGGGGGACCTGGTGGGCGCGCGCGATCGGCAGCAGCAGTTCGAGGCTGGGCTTGCGGTGGCCGGACTCCAGGCGGGACAGGGTGCTGACCGAGATGCCGGTGGCGGCGGACAGACCCGCGAGGGTGGCGCCGCGCTCCTTGCGGATACGGCGCAGCCGGGGACCCACCTCGGTGAGGACCTGCTCCATCTCTTCCGGCGCTTCCGTCTCTTCGCTCATGCCTCCACTATGGCGCACCTTTTGCACTATCGGCAAACGAGCTTGTCGTTTTCGCAGTGGCGGGGGCATGGTCGGAAGGGAGGTGGTCACCATGACCCGTCACGCGGACCCGAGGGAGCACACGATGGAGAACGAGACGAACCAGGCGTACGACGTGGTGGTCGTCGGCGGGGGCGCGGCGGGCCTGAGCGCGGCCCTCGTGCTCGGCCGCTCCCGGCGGCGGGTCCTGGTGGTCGACGCGGGCGAGCCGCGCAACGCGCCCGCGGCGCACATGCAGGGCTATCTGTCGCGCGACGGCATGCCGCCCGCGGAGTTCCTCGGCGAGGGGCGCCGGGAGCTGGAGCGGTACGACGTGGAGGTCGTGCGCGACCGCGTGACGGCCGTCTCCCCCGACGCCGACGGCGAGTTCGCGGTCGGCCTCGCGGACGGCGGGGCCGTGCACGCCCGCCGGGTGGTCCTGGCCACGGGCGTCGTGGACGAGCTGCCCGACGTGCCGGGCGTCGCCGAGCGCTGGGGCCGCGACGTGCTGCACTGCCCCTACTGCCACGGCTGGGAGGTGCGGGACGAGGCGTTCGGCGTGCTCGCCCCGGAGCCCTTCACCAGCCACCAGGCGCTGCTCGTCACCCAGTGGTCCAAGGACGTGACGCTGTTCCTGCACACCGTGCGGGACCTGCCGGACGCGGAGTGGGAACGGCTCGCGGCGGCCGGGGTCCAGGTGGTGGAGGGCGAGGTCGCGGGCGTGGAGGCCGGGGCGGACGGCCTGACGGGCGTCCGGCTCGCCGACGGCCGGGTGTTCCCGCGCTCGGTGCTGTTCGTCGCCTCGAAGCCGGTGCTGCGGGACGGCCTCCTGAGCGCGCTGGGCGCGGAGTTCAGGGAGACCCCGGTCGGTCCGTACCCGGTGGTGGACGAGACCTTCCGCACGACCGTCCCCGGCGTCTGGGCGGTGGGCAACGCGGCGGGCCCCATGGAGCAGGTGATCAACGCGGCGGGCGCGGGCTACCGGGCCGGCACGGTGATCAACGCCGAGCTCCGGATGAAGGACATCGAGGCGGAGGCGGCCCGGCGCCGGGCGGGAGTCTTCACGCCGGAGGCGGAGGCGGCGGTGTCACGGACGACGGCGGGCGCCCGGATCCACGGCCTGGCGAGCTGAGCACCCGCAAGGGGCGCGGGGAACCGCGCGCCCGGCGAGCCGAGGGAGGCGGCAGCCCGTCGACCGTCACACGGCATCACCCCTGACCACCGCGTGCAGGTGCTGGTCGTGCCACCCGTCCGCATGCAGCAGCGCACCCCGCATCGTGCCCTCCAGCGCGTATCCCGCCTTGGCCGCCACCCGGCAGGACGCCGGGTTGGCCACGGAGTGACAGAGCCGCAGCCGGTGCAGGCCGAGGTCGTCGAAGGCCCAGGCGGTGAGCCGCCGTACGGCCTCGACGGCGACCCCTGCGCCACGCGCCGCAGGCAGCAGCCAGTACACGAGCTCGGCGCTGCCGCCGTGGAGATCGACGTCGCCCCATCCGGCGAGGCCGACGGCCGCACCGCCGCCGGGCCGTGCGACGGCCCAGATGACGCTCGTCTCGGCCCGCCGTCGCTCGTGCATGCGCTCGATCCGCCGGGCCGCCTCGTCCGGGGACTCCGCGGGCAGCAGGTTCCACCGGCTGATGCCCGGATCACGCCCGGCGGCCACCAGGGCCCCGGCGTCGTCCCGGCACCAGGGACGCAGTTCGAGCCCGCAGGGCAGAGCGAGTACCGGCTGGGGTCCACGCGCGAGGCGGCCTGCGGGAACGACCGGCGGTACGGGCACGTCGGAGATCATCGCGGCATCGTGCCACAGGTGCCGGACGGGCGGGGCGACGAGATCGCCGGGATCGGCCGCTTCGACGGAGTCGGCCACCGGGCATGGAGGTTTCGTCCCGTACGCGGTATCGATGCGCGCATGACGGACGCGCGCACGAGCGACGACGCAGCCCCGCACGCCCACCGGTCCCCCGGCCCCGGCGGACCGCCGCCGGGCCTGCCCGCGCCTCCCCCGTCCGGCGCGACCGCGCTGCCGCCCGGGACGTACGACGGGGCCGTCGTCCTGGTCACCGGGGGCGGCACCGGTCTCGGGAAGGCGATCGCGGCGGAATTCGCGCGGCTCGGCGCCGATCTGGTGATCGCGAGCCGCAAGGAGAACCGCCTCAAGGCGGCGCGGGACGAACTGGCGGCGCTGGGCGGGCGGGTGACGGCCCTGACGTGCGACATCAGGGACGCCGACCGCGTCGCGGAGGTCTTCGACGCGGCGCAGGACGCGTACGGTCTGCCGGGCGTCCTCGTGAACAACGCGGCCGCCAACTTCCCCGTCCCCGCGGAGGACATGTCGCCCGGCGCCTGGCGTGCGGTCGTGGACATCACGCTCACCGGCACGTTCCTGGTGACGCGGGAGTTCGGCCGCCGCCATCTGGCCGCCGGGACCCCGGGTTCGGTCATCGACGTGGGGGCGTCGTACGCCTGGACGGGCGGTCCCGGGTTCGCGCACAGCGCGGCGGCGAAGGCCGGGGTGAAGAGCCTGGTGGAGACGCTGGCGGTGGAGTGGGGGCCGTACGGCGTCCAGGTCAACGGACTCGTGCCGGGTCTGATGCCGCACGACGACATGACGGCGGACATCCGCGAGAACCTCGACCGGGCCGACGACAAGGCCGCCCGGCAGCCCGCCCTGCGGGTCGGCCTGCCCCGCGAACTGGGCTGGGCCGCCACGTTCCTGGCCTCCCCCTACGCCCGCTTCATCACGGGCCACACCCTGGTGGTGGACGGCGCGAACTGGCAGCGGCGCGCGGTGGTGAGTCCCCCGGTGACGACCGTGCGCGAGCAGTTGGGGCGGGGCGGGTTCACGCCCTGAGGGGGCGGGGCGGGTTCACGCCCACAGGCGCCGGGCCGGGCACATCGCCCTCGGCCCTACTTGCCCTCGAAGGCCGGCGCCCGCCCCTCCCCCTTCGCCCCGTACCCCTCGCGCGAGTCCTCCGACGTGAGCGTGATCGCCGCGTTCATCGCCACCCGGTCAAGCGCCCCCGCCAGCCCCGCGTCGGCGTACGCGTCGATGCCGCGCTTGATGCCCTGCGCGGCCAGCGGCGCGTTCGCCGCGATCTCGGCCGCGACGGCGCGCGACGTCTTCGCCAACTCGTCGCCCGGCACGACCTGTTGGAGCAGCCGGAGCCGCTCGGCGGTGGCCGCGTCGATGCGGCGGCCGGTGAGCGCGAGCAGCTTCGCCCACCCCGCGCCCGCCTCGCGCGCGATGCGCAGATCACCGCCCGCGTCCACGGCGACCCCGAGCCGCGCCTCGGGCAGCGCGAACACCGCGTCGTCCGCCGCGATCCGCACGTCCGCCATGAGCGCCAGCTCGAAGCCGAAGCCGAGGCAGTACCCCTGCACGGCCGCGACCACGGGCTGCGGGAGCCCCGCGAAGACGCGGAAGCGCTCGTGGACCCAGCGCAGGGCCTCGTAGTAGTTGCGGGTGCGCTCACTGCCGGAGCGGCCCTCGATCGCGCCGCCCGGCGCCGTGATGTCGATGCCCGCGCAGAACGCCCGGCCCTCGGCGCGCAGCAGCACCGCCCTGATGGAGTCGTCGAAGCGGATCCGGTCGGCGAACAGGCCGAGCTGCCGGGTCGATTCCCAGCTCCACGCGTTCAGCTTGCGCGGGCGGCAGAGGGTGAGGATGCCGAGCCCGTCCTCGACGTCGAGGCGCAGCCGCTCCTCGCCCTCCGGGATGTCCGTGCCGATGGTGTCGATCATCCGCGCTCCCCTGCACCGACGGTCCTGATGACCCGTCAGGTTAAGGGCATGGACCTGCCGACAGAAGACGCGCGCCGGCAGTCCGCAACCGACACTCGGCACTCGGCGACCGGCGACCGGCGACCGGCGACCGGTGCCTACCGGCCGAAGACCTCGAAGCCCACCGCCGGCTTCCCGCCGAAGCGCGAGGCAAGCGCGCGGGCGTTGCCCGTGAGGAAGTCGCGGCAGTACTTCTCCGGGTCCTCGTCCGTCAACGCCTCGATGTACGTGCGGTGTTCGAGGAGGGAGGCCACCGAGCGGTCCAGGCCCGCCGTCGCGTCCGCCGCGTGGGTGGGCGTCGACGAACCGGCGACGGCGACCCACCGCACGCCGTTCCACGGCTCCAGGCCCTGTTCCTCGATCAGTTCGGGGAAGATCCAGCGGTTGCCCGCGTCCGCCGCGGCGTCCAGCGTGGCGCGGCCGACCGCCACGTGGTCGGGGGTGTTCCACGCGACGCCGCCCCAGGTGTCGCGGTGGTTGAGCGTGATGACGAGCTCGGGGCGGTGCCTGCGGATCGCGGCGGCGATGTCGCGGCGCAGCGCCGTGCCGTACTCGATCACGCCGTCCTTGTGGTCGAGGAACTCGACGGTGTCGACGCCGACGACGGCCGCGCTGGCCCGCTGCTCCCGCTCGCGCAGCGGCCCGCAGGTGGCGGGGTCGATCGTGTCGATGCCCGCCTCGCCGCGGCTCGCCAGGAGATACGCGACCTCACGGCCGCCGTCCGTCCAGCCCGCGACGGCCGCCGCGCACCCGTACTCCAGGTCGTCGGGGTGCGCGACGACGGCCAGCGCACGCCGCCAGTCCTCGGGCATCGGGGTGAGCTGGTCGGCGGCGGGGACGTGCTGCGGCTCGGTCATGATCCCCAGACTAGCGCCGGGGTCCGACAACGGCCGTCGTCCGGCGAGGCCCGCCGTCAGGCCTCGCCGCGCGTCAGCGCCAGCAGCCGGTCCAGCACACGCGGCCCGCCCACCCGCAGGCCGTTGTGCTCGAACTCGTCGGTGATCCAGGTGCGCAGGCCCCGGATGGCGCGGGCGGTCCGCAGGGCGTGCTCCGTGTCGACGTACATGTCGTCGTGGTAGATCGCCGCGGCCACCGGCACCTCGTTCGCCGCGAGGCGCTCCGTGTCGTACAGGCGCGGCCAGTCCGTGCGCTCGGCCAGCAGGTCCGCGGTCTCGCGCAGCGGGCGCAGCGCCGGGTCGCTGTCGAACATCCAGCGCTGCACGGCCTCCCCGGTGAACAGCACCGGGGCGTCGCCCGCGAGGGCCTTGTCCGCGTCGAACTGCGGGAACTCGCCGCGGACCCGCTCGGCCGACCAGGCGGTGGGCCGCTCGCCCTGGCCGTAGATCGACTCGTGCAGGACGGCGAAGAGCGGACGGCCCGCGTGCGAGAGCTCGGTGGCGACGCTCTCCTGGAACGCGTCGGAGAGCGCACTGCCCGAGGGCGTCCGCACGAAGGCGTCCTCCAGGAGGTAGTGCAGCTGGTGGCTGCCGTCGCCCATGCCGAGCAGCATGCCGAGCGACTGGAAGGCCGGGACGGTCAGGCGGTAGCCGCCCGGCAGGACGGGTTCGTGCTCGGCGAGGTACTCGGCGATGCGGCGGGCCCGCTCGACGTCCTGCGGGTAGCGCGCGTAGTGCGCGGCGGTCTTGCGCTCCATGCGCGGATAGGCGGCGCGGTAGACGTCGTCCGCGTGGCCGTCGAGCGTGGGCAGGCCGCCGGTGATCAGCGCGGTGTCCAGGCCCTCGGGCGCCGCCGACAGGTAGTGCGTGGCGCAGAATCCGCCGAAGCTCTGGCCGAGCACGGTCCAGGGTGCGCCGCCCGTCACCCGGGGGCGGATCGCCTCGCAGTCGCGGACGATGGAGTCGGCGCGGAAGTGGGCGAGGTAGTCGGCCTGTTCGCGGGGGCCGCCGCGCAGCGGAAGGGTCTGGCGGTTGGCGGGCGTGGAGCCGCCGGTGCCGCGCTGGTCGAGGAGGAGGACGCGGAAGTCCCGCAGGGCGCGGGCGAGCCAGGACTCGGCGCCGTTGAAGCGGGTGGCGGCGAGGCCGGGGCCGCCCTGGAGATAGACCAGCCAGGGCAGTTCGGCGCCGCCGCGGGAGGCCGACACCGCCTCGCGGGCGAAGACCTCGATCCGCTCCCCCGCCGGATCGTCGTGGTCGAGCGGCACGTCGAAGCGGCGGTCGGTGAAGACGACTCCTGGCTGGCGGTACGTGGCGGTCAAAGCTGCTCCCGGGCGGTTCGCGTGCGGATCTTCCCTGCCCAGTCCAGCACACCCGCCGGGCGGGGCGCCGGTGGGGCCGCCGTGCCCGCCACGCCGGTGGTCCGGGCGCCGCCCCGTCAGCGCGCCGCCAGGCTGGAGCGCCGCACCACCAGCTCGGGGACGAGGACCACACGGCGGTGTTCGTGCGCGCCGGCGTCCCGCGCCTCCGTCTCCTCCAGGAGGAGTTCGGCCGCCATCGCGCCCATGGTGACGGCGGGCTGGCGCACCGAGGTGAGCGGCACGACGGCGGCGGCCGCGAACTCGATGTCGTCGTAGCCGACGATGGCCACGTCCTCGGGCACCCGCACCCCGGCGGCATACATCGCCTGGAGCACGCCGAGCGCGAGCAGGTCGTTGGCGCAGAAGACGGCGGTGGGCCGCTCCGCGAGGCCGAGGATGCGGGCGCCCGCGTCGCGGCCCGCGGCCACGTCGAGACGCTCGGTCGGCAGCTCGCGCAGCGCCGACGCCCCGAGGCCCGCCTCGGCGAGCACCTGGAGCGCGCCCTCGCGGCGGTCCTTGACCTGGTTGAGTCCGGGCGGCCCGCTGACGTACGCGAGAGCACGGTGTCCGGCGTCCACGAGGTGCCGGACGGCGAGCGCGCCGCCCATCACGTCGTCCACGGAGACGGAGCACTCGGTGGCGCCCTCGGCGACCCGGTCGACGAGGACGAACGGAATGTCGTGCCTACGGAAGGCGTCGATGTTCCGTCCGGTCGCCTCGGCGGGCGTCAGCAGGACGCCGCGCACCCGCTGCTCGGCGAAGAGCGCGAGGTACTCGGCCTCTTCGGAGGGGCTCTGTCCGCTGTTGCACACCATGACGCGCAGCCCGGCCTCGCGCGCGGCCCGTTCGGCACCGCGCGCGACGTCCACGAAGAAGGGGTTGCCCATGTCGAGGACGAGCAGCGCCATGATGCGGCTGCGCCCCGCGCGCAGTTGGCGCGCCGACTCGCTGCGCACGTAGCCGAGCCGGTCGATGACCGCCCGCACCCGGTCGCGGGTCTCCTCGGAGACCGTGTCCGGGCGGTTGATCACGTTCGACACGGTGCCCACCGAGACCCCGGCGTGCTTCGCCACGTCCTTGATGCCGACCATGCGTTCTGGGTGCTCCATCCTGCGCTGCGGCCGCTCCCGGCCGTACGGACCAGCCTACTGAGAGTTCAGAACCGGTACTCGTCGACGTTCTTCTTGTCGAACACCGTGGGCTCCCCGAGGTCGACGACACCGTCCTCGCCGATCGTGAAGGCGCCGAGGTCCCCCGCCTCGAACCGCTCGCCCTTCTTGCCGGTGATCTGCCCGGAGGACAGCGCGACGGCGGTGTGCGCCGCGAGCGCGCCGAGCTTGGCGGGGTCCCACAGTTCGAAGCCCTCGACGGTGCCGTTCTTCACATACTGGCGCATGTCGTTGGGGGTGCCGAGGCCGGTCAGCTTGACCTTGCCCTTGTACTTGGAGCCCGACAGGTACTGGGCGGCCGCCTTGATGCCGACCGTGGTCGGCGAGATGATCCCGGCGAGCCGGGGGTGCTCCTGGAGGAGGCCCTGGGTCTGCTGGAAGGACGCCTGCGCGTCGTCGTTGCCGTAGGCGGTCTTCACGAGCTTCATGTTCTTGTACTCGGGCTTCTTCAGCTCGTCCTTCATGTAGCCGATCCAGGTGTTCTGGTTCGTCGCGGTCTGCGCGGCGGAGAGGATCGCTATCTCGCCCTGGTAGCCGAGCTGTTCGCCGAGGAGCCGCACCTGGCTGCGGCCGAGGGACTCGGCACTGGCCTGGGAGACGAAGACGTGCCGGCAGGCGGGCCGGGTGTCGGAGTCGTAGGTGACGACCTTGACGCCGTTCTTCATGGCCTGCTTGAGCGCGGTGCACAGCGCGCCGGGGTCCTGCGCGGACACGGCCATGGCGTCGACCTGCTGCTGAGTGAGCGTGTTGACGTAACTGACCTGCCCACTGGTGTCGGTGGCGCTGTTGGGTCCCGTCTCCTTGTAGGTCGACCCGAGTTCCCGCACCGCCTTCTCGCCGCCCTTGTCGGCGACGGTGAAGTACGGGTTGTTGACCTGCTTGGGCAGGAACGCGACGGTCAGGCCCTTCTTGGTGGCGGCGTCCGGGTCGGCCTTGGCGTGGGTGGACCTGGCGTCGTCGTCGCTCTGCGCGGAGTCCTTGGTGGTGCCCCCGCAGGCCGTGGCGGCGAGCGCGAGCGAGGTGACGGCGGCGAGGACGGCGCAGACGCGGCGTGGGGCGCGCGTGCGGCGGGCGGTTGCGGACATGGTGGGTCCCTTTCGGAGGCGGGGGCGTGGTGTACGGGGTCAGGGGGCGGGGGTCGCCGAGCGGCGGCCCGCGCGCGCGGTGGTGATCTGCCGTGCCACGCGCGGCCCGAGGACGGACACCACGAGGAGCACGCCCGTGACGACGATCTGCGACTGGGCGGAGACGTTGAGCAGACTCATCGCGTTCTGCAGCGCGCCGAGCAGGAAGACTCCGGCGACGGCTCCGCCGAGGGTGCCCTTGCCGCCGTCGAAGTCGATGCCGCCGAGCAGGACGGCCGCGACGACGGAGAGTTCGAGTCCGGTGGCGTTGTCGTAGCGGGCGCTGGCGTAGTGCAGCGCCCAGAAGACGCCGGTGAGGGAGGCCATCAGGCCGGTGGCGACGAACAGCCACAGCTTGTGGCGCTTGACGCGCACCCCGGCGAAGCGGGCGGCCTCCTCATTGGCGCCGATCGCGAAGAGCGAGCGCCCGAAGGGGGTGGCGTGCAGGGTGACGACGGCGACGGCGAGCAGCACCAGGAAGGGCAGGAACGCGTACGGGACGAAGGTGCCGTCGATGCGTCCCGCGGCGAAGTCGAGGTACTGGACGGGGAAGTCGGTGACCGCGTCCGAGCCGAGGACGATCTGGGCGATGCCCCGGTAGGCGGCCATGGTGCCGATGGTGACGGCCAGGGAGGGCAGTCCGAGGCGGGTGACCAGGAGGCCGTTGACCAGCCCGCAGACGACGCCGAGGAGCAGGCAGAGCGGAATGATCGTCTCGATGGCGAGCCCGGCGTTCCACAGGGCGCCCATCACCGCTCCGGAGAGCCCGGCCGTGGACGCCACGGAGAGATCGATCTCTCCGGAGACCACCAGCAGCGTCATGGGCAGGGCGATCAGGGCGATCGGCAGGGTGTTGCCGATGAGGAAGGAGAGGTTGAGGGCGTTCCCGAAGCCGTCGACGAAGCCGAAGGAGAGCAGGAGCAGGATCACGAGGAGGGCGCCGACGACCGTGTCCCAGCGGACGGCGCGCGTGAGCGGGGAGTCAGTCATGGCGGCCACTCCTTCTGTTGGATGCGGCTCTCTTCTTCAGGACGCGGGCCACGCGCAGGGCCACGACCCGGTCGACGGCGATGGCGAGGACGAGCAGGACGCCGTTGATGGCCAGCACCCAGACGGAGCTGACGCCGAGGGCGGGCAGCACGCTGTTGATGGAGGTCAGCAGAAGGGCGCCGAGCGCGGCTCCGTAGACGCTGCCGGAGCCGCCGGTGAAAGCCACGCCGCCGACCACGACGGCGCTGACGACGGTGAGCTCGTAGCCGTTGCCGGTCGCGGAGTCGACGTTTCCGAAGCGGGCGAGGTAGAGGGCCCCGGCGAGTCCGGCGAGCGCCCCGCACACGGTGTACGCGACGAGGATCCGGCGGCGTACGGGGATGCCTGCCAGGCGCGCGGCCTCCGGGTTGGAGCCGAGCGCGTACAGCTCGCGGCCGCCTCCGTAGTGCCGCAGGTAGTACGCGACGGCGACCAGGACGACGAGGGCGAACAGCGCGAGCCAGGGCACCGCGGAGATGCCTCCGGAGCCGAAGTCGACGTACCCGTCGGGCAGATCGGATGCGGTGATCTGCCGTGAGCCGACCCAGATGGAGTCGATGCCGCGGATGACGTACAGCGTGCCGAGCGTCACGACGAGCGCGGGCACCTGGCCGAGGCTGACGAGCGCGCCGTTGAGGAGCCCGCAGCCGACGCCGAGGGCCACGGCGAGGACGATCGCGGTGGTGGACGTGCCGCCGCCCTGGAGGTGGTTGCCCGCGGCGAAGGCGCTGATGCCGAGCGTGGAGCCGACGGACAGGTCGACGTTGCGGGTGATGACGACCAGGGCCTGGCCGGTGGCGACGAGGACGAGGATGGTCGCGTTCAGGAGCAGGTCCTTGATGCCCTGCTCGGACAGGAACTCGCTGTTGCCGGCCTGGGTGAGCGCGATCATCACCAGGAAGACGAGCAGGATGGCGAGTTCGCGCATCTTGACGACGCGGTCGACGAGGCGGGCGGTGCCGGCCTTGCGGGGGTCGACGGCGGGTGCGGGGGTGCGGGTGGTGACGCTCATGCCGCCCTCCAAGGTGTCTTGGTCATGCCGGGCTCCCGGCTGTCTCGGTCATGCCGGGCCCAGGTGTCCCGGTCATGCCGCGCTCCACGGGGTCCCGGTCATGCCGCCCTCCCGGTGGCCGCCGCCATCACGGACTCCTCGGTGGCGGCGTCGCGCGGGATCTCGGCGGTGAGCCGTCCCTCGTGCATGACGAGGACCCGGTCGGCCATGCCGAGGATCTCGGGCAGGTCGGAGGAGATCATCAGCACCGCGACGCCGTCCGCGGCGAGTTCGGAGAGCAGCCGGTGCACCTCCGCCTTGGTGCCGACGTCGATGCCGCGGGTGGGCTCGTCGACGATCAGGACGCGGGGCCCGGTGGCGAGCCACTTGGCGAGCACGACCTTCTGCTGGTTGCCGCCGGAGAGCGTGCCGACGGCGTCGGCGATCCGCGCGTACTTCACCTGGAGCCGGAGCGCCCAGTCCAGGGCGCGGCTGCGTTCGGCGCCGCGGTCCACGAGCCCGGCCCGGACGGTGGTGCGCAGCCCCGTCAGGGCGATGTTGCGCTCGATCGACATGCCCATCACCAGGCCCTGGGCGCGCCGGTCCTCGGGTACGAGGGCGAGTCCTGCGGCCATGGCGGTGCTTGGCGCGCCGTTGGTGAGCGCCTTGCCCTGCACCTCGACGCTCCCGGCGTCCCACCGGTCGACGCCGAACACGGCTCTGGCCACCTCGCTGCGGCCGGCCCCGACGAGGCCCGCGAGCCCGACGATCTCGCCGCGCCGGACGTCGAACGAGACGTCGAAGAAGACCCCTTCGCGGGTCAGCCGCCGCACGCTCAGCGCGATGTCACCGACGCGGGTGGCCTGCTTCGGGTACAGCTCGTCGAGGTCGCGGCCGACCATGCGGCGCACCAGGTCGTCCTCGGTGAGACCGTCCAGGCTCTCGCTGGAGATCAGCGTGCCGTCGCGCAAGGTCGTGACGCGTTGGCAGAGCGCGAAGATCTCCTCCAGTCGGTGGGAGATGAACAGGATCGCGGCGCCCTGTTCGCGCAGCGCGCGGACGACACCGAAGAGGCGGGCCACTTCGCTGCCGGTGAGCGCGGCGGTCGGCTCGTCCATGATGAGCACGCGGGCGTCCAGGGACAGCGCCTTGGCGATCTCGACGATCTGCTGGTCGGCGATGGACAGGCCGCGCGCGGGCTGGTCGGGGTCCAGGTCGACGGCGAGGCGCGCGAAGAGCGAACGGGCCGCGTCGGCCGTGGCCTTGTGGTCGACCCGGCGCAGCGAGCGGCGCGGTCCGCGCCCCATGAAGATGTTCTCGGCGACGGTCAGGTCGGGGAAGAGCGTCGGCTCCTGGTAGATGACGGCGACTCCGGCGTCGCGGGCGTCGGCCGGGCCGTGGAAGACGACCGGTTCGCCGTCGAGCGAGAGGCCTCCCGCGTCGGGCCGGTGGACGCCGGCGAGGGTCTTGATGAGGGTGGACTTCCCGGCGCCGTTCTCGCCCGCGAGGGCGTGCGCCTCTCCGGCGTGGAGCCGCAGGGAGACGTCCTGAAGGGCGCGTACGGCGCCGAAGGACTTGCTCAGGCCGTGCACGGCCAGGACGGGGGGCTCTCTCATGGGTAGCACCGATCGGTGATGAGGGGCGGTGGGGTGGGTGTGGCGAAGCGCCATGCGGTGAAACGGTGAAAGGTTTCAACCAAGTGGCAGGGAAGCTAGACCTGCGCGAACCGCACCGTCAATGGGAAGAACTTGAGAATCCTGAAATGCCTTGTGTTTCCGCCGGACAGCGACGCGAACCCTTGACAGCATCAGGCCGCCTCCCTAACTTCGCCCTCCGTGAAACGATTCACCCCCGAGTCGTGACGGAGCTCCGTAGTGATCAGCAGAAGACGACTGCTCGGCACCACCACCACGATCGCCCTGGGCACGGCCGTCGCGGGCACCCCACCCGCCTCCGCCGCCGCCCCCGCACGGGACGGCGGCGCCGCCGCGACGTCCCTCCGCGTCACCGAACCCACCGTCGAGTACGCGAGAGCGCCGCTCGGCCTCGACACCCCCCGTCCCAGGCTGAGTTGGCCGCTGTCCTCCGACGCGCCCGACCAGGCACAGAGCGCCTACCAGATCCGGGTGGCCACCAGCGCGCGCCGCCTCGACCGGCCCGACGTGTGGGACAGCGGCAAGGTCACCTCCCCCGATTCGGTTCTCGTCCCCTACGACGGCCCGGAACTTGCGGCGCGCACACGCTACTTCTGGTCGGTCCGCGTCTGGGACACCGCGGACCGGCCCTCCCCGTGGAGCGAGCCCACCTGGTGGGAGACCGGACTCACCTCTGCGGCCGACTGGTCGGCCCGGTGGATCGGCGCGCCCGCCGCCCTGATCGGCGCCCCCGCCCTGGACAAGGCCTCGTGGATCTGGTTCCCGGAGGGCGACCCGACGAGCAGCGCCCCGGCCGCCACCCGCTTCTTCCGTGGGCGCTTCGAGGTCCCCGGCGGCGTCACGCGGGCACGGCTCGTCCTCACCGCCGACGACGGCTTCACCGCGTACGTGAACGGCACGCGCGTGGCGCACACCGAGGCGGACAGCGCCGCCGACAACTGGCGCCGCCCCGTGGTCGTCGACGTCACCGAAGAACTGCGCCCCGGCCCGGCGGCCCTCGCCGTCTCCGCGACCAATGCCGTGACCGGACCGGCCGGCCTGCTGGCCCTCCTGGAGCTGACCACCGCCGACGGCACGCGCACGATCGTCACCGACGCCTCCTGGAAGGCCACCGACAAGGAGCCCTCCGGAGACTGGCAGTCGCCGGGGTACGACGACGGCTCCTGGGCCGCCGCCAAGACCGTCGCGGCCTGGGGCGCGGGCCCCTGGGGCAAGGTCACGGCCGCGCACTCCCCCGCCGCGCAGCTGCGCCACGAGTTCCGCCTGGGCGGCCGGGGGCGCAAGGTCGCACGGGCCCGCCTGTACGCCACCGCGCTCGGTCTCTACGAAGCGCACCTCAACGGCAGGCCCGTGGGCGAGGACCGCCTCGCGCCGGGCTGGACGGACTACCGCAAGCGCGTCCAGTACCAGACCTACGACGTGACGGAGCTGGTCGCCTCGGGGGCGAACGCCCTCGGGGTGACGCTCGCGGCCGGCTGGTACGCGGGCAACATCGGGTGGTTCGGACCCCACCAGTACGGCGAGCGGCCCGCGCTCCTCGCCCAGTTGGAGGTCACGTACACCGACGGCTCGACCGAGCGGGTGCTGTCGGACACCGAGTGGCGCGCCGCCCTCGGTCCGGTCACCGGCGCGGACCTGATGTCCGGCGAGGAGTACGACGCCCGCAAGGAGACCGCGGGCTGGACGCGCGCCGGTTACGACGACTCCGGATGGGTGGCCGCCGACGCCGTGGACGAGGTGACCGCCGCGGTCGTCGCCGAAGTCGACGCCCCCACGCGCGTGGAGAGGCAGATTTCGGCCCGGAAGGTGACCGAGCCGAAGCCCGGCGTCTTCGTCTACGACCTGGGCCAGAACATGGTCGGCGTCGTGCGCCTGACGGTCACCGGCGCGGCGGGCACGACCGTGCGGCTGCGGCACGCCGAGGTCCTCAATCCCGACGGCACCCTCTACACCACCAACCTCCGTACGGCCCGCGCGACGGACACGTACACGCTCAAGGGCGGCGGCAAGGAGACGTACGAGCCGCGCTTCACCTTCCACGGGTTCCGCTACGTCGAGGTCACCGGGTATCCCGGCAGGCCGCCGCTCGACGCGGTGACCGGCCGCGTCATCCACACGTCGGCGCCGTTCACCATGAACTTCAGGACGAACGTCCCGATGCTCGACCAGCTGCACGGCAACATCACCTGGGGCCAGCGCGGCAACTTCGTGTCCGTGCCCACGGACACGCCCGCGCGCGACGAGCGGCTCGGCTGGACCGGCGACATCAACGTCTTCGCGCCGACCGCCGCCTACACCATGGAATCCGCCCGCTTCCTCACGAAGTGGCTCGGCGACCTGCGCGACGGGCAGGCCGACGACGGCGCCTTCACCGATGTCGCGCCGTTCGTCGGGCCGGTCGGCAAGGGCGTCGCGGGCTGGGGCGACGCGGGCGTCACCGTCCCCTGGGCGCTGTACGAGGCCTACGGAGACACGCGCGTGCTGGAGCAGTCCTGGGACTCGATGCTCAAGTGGCTCGACTACCTGGAGAAGCACAGCAGCGGCTGTCTGCGCCCCGCCGAGGGCTACGGCGACTGGCTGAACATCCAGGACGAGACCCCCAAGGACGTCATCGGCACGGCCTACTTCGCGCACAGTGCCGCCCTCGTCGCCAAGACCGCCGAGGCGCTGGGCAAGGACCCGGCGCCGTACACCGCGCTGTTCCGGAGCGTGCGGGACGCCTTCCGCGCCGCGTACGTCACGGGCGGCGGCCGGGTGAAGGGCGACACGCAGACCGCCTACGTCCTGGCCCTGTCCATGGACCTGCTCGCCGAGGGCGACCGGAAGCCCGCCGCCGACCGTCTGGTCGAACTCATCAGGTCCAAGGAGTGGCACCTGTCCACGGGCTTCCTCGGCACCCCGCGCCTGCTGCCCGTCCTCACCGCGACCGGCCACACCGACGTCGCGCACCGGCTGCTCGTCCAGCGGTCCTTCCCGAGCTGGGGCTACCAGATCGACCGCGGCGCGACCACGATGTGGGAGCGCTGGGACTCCATCAGGCCCGACGGCTCCTTCCAGGACGCGGGCATGAACTCCTTCAACCACTACGCGTACGGCTCCGTGGGCGAGTGGATGTACGCGAACCTCGCGGGCATCGCCCCGGCCGAGCCGGGCTACCGGAAGGTCCTGGTGCGCCCGCGCCCCGGGGCCGGCGTGACGGAGGCACGGGCCCGCTTCGACTCGGTGCGCGGCCCCGTGTCGACCCACTGGAAGACGGGCTCCGACGGCTTCCGCCTCACGCTCACCCTCCCGGCCAACACCACGGCCGAGGTATGGATCCCGGCCGACAAGGCCGCACAGGTCGACCACGGCTCGGCACGCTTCCTGCGCATGGACGAAGGGTGCGCCGTCTACGCCGCGGGCTCCGGCACCCACCGCTTCGCCAACTGACCCACGTCGAGACACCTTTCGGAAAGGCTGCGCGATGACCGCCGGCACCACCAAGGACGCCGTGAAAGCGGCACTCACCACCCAGGCCCTGGAGACGCCCTCCTGGGCGTACGGAAACTCCGGCACGCGCTTCAAGGTCTTCGCGCAGCCAGGCGTCCCGCGCACGACGCGCGAGAAGCTGGACGACGCGGCCCGCGTGCACGCGCACACGGGCGTCGCGCCGTCCGTCGCGCTGCACATCCCCTGGGACCGCGTCGACGACTACGGCGCGCTCGCGGCGTACGCCAAGGAGCGCGGCCTGACGCTCGGCGCGATCAACGCCAACGTCTTCCAGGACGACGACTACCGGCTCGGCTCGGTCACCAACCCCGACCCGGCGATCCGGCGCAAGGCCGTCGGCCACCTCCTGGAGTGCGTCGACATCATGGACGCGACCGGCTCGAAGGACCTCAAGCTGTGGTTCTCGGACGGCACCAACTACCCGGGCCAGGACGACCTGCGCGACCGCCAGGACCGCCTGGCCGAGGCGCTGCGCACGGTGTACGAGCGGCTCGGCGACGACCAGCGGATGCTTCTGGAGTACAAGCTGTTCGAGCCGGCCTTCTACGCCACGGACGTCCCCGACTGGGGCACCGCGTACGCGCACTGCCTCAAGCTGGGTCCCCGGGCACAGGTCGTCGTCGACACCGGCCACCACGCGCCGGGCACCAACATCGAGTTCATCGTGGCGACGCTGCTGCGCGAGGGAAGGCTCGGCGGGTTCGACTTCAACTCGCGTTTCTACGCGGACGACGACCTGATGGTGGGCGCGGCCGACCCCTTCCAGCTCTTCCGGATCATGTACGAGGTGATCCGCGGCGGAGGCTTCACCGCCGACGTCGCCTTCATGCTCGACCAGTGCCACAACATCGAGGCGAAGATCCCCGCGATCATCCGCTCGGTCCTCAACGTCCAGGAGGCGACGGCGAAGGCGCTGCTCGTGGACGCCGAGGCGCTCGCCGACGCACAGCGCCGGGGCGACGTGCTCGCGGCCAACGGCGCGCTGATGGACGCGTACAGCACCGACGTGCGTCCCCTACTGGCCGAAGTCAGGGAGGACTTGGGGCTCGACCCTGATCCGCTGGGGGCCTATGAGCGGTCAGGCTGGCAACAGCGGATCGTCGACGAGCGGGTCGGCGGCGCGCAGGCCGGATGGGGGGCATGAGCGGCGTGGAGCAGGAACGACAGCATGTGTGCGTGGGCGAACTCCTCGACCGCGCGCACGCCTTGGGCGCGGACCCGCGCAACACGAACTACGCGGGGGGCAACGCCTCGGCGAAGGGCTCCGCGCCCGATCCGGTGACCGGGGAAGCCGTCGACCTCCTGTGGGTCAAGGGCTCCGGCGGCGACCTGGGCACGCTGCGCGAGTCGGGCCTGGCCGTCCTGCGCCTGGACCGGCTGCGCGCCCTGACCGGGGTGTACGCGGGCGTGGCGCACGAGGACGACATGGTCGCCGCGTTCGACCACTGCCTGCACGGCAAGGGCGGTGCGGCGCCGTCCATCGACACGGCCATGCACGGCCTGGTCGAGGCGGCCCACGTGGACCACCTCCACCCCGACTCCGGGATCGCGCTGGCCTGCGCGGCGGACGGCGAGAAACTGACTGCGGAGTGCTTCGGCGACACGGTGGCGTGGGTGCCCTGGCGTCGGCCCGGGTTCCAGCTGGGCCTGGAGATCGCGGCGGTGCGGGCGGCGCGCCCCGAGGCGATCGGCTGCGTCCTGGGCGGGCACGGCATCACCGCGTGGGGCGAGACGTCCGAGGAGTGCGCGCGCAACTCCCTGCACATCATCCGCACGGCCGAGCGGTTCCTGGCCGAGCGGGGCAGGCCGGACCCGTTCGGCGCGGAACTCGCCGGGTACGGCCCGCTCCCGGAGGCCGAGCGCCGCGCGCGGGCCGCGGCGCTGGCACCGGTGATCCGGGGCCTGGCCTCCCAGGACCGCCCCCAGGTGGGCCACTTCACCGACACCGCGCCGGTGCTGGACTTCCTCGCGCACGCCGAGCACACCCGGCTGGCCGCGCTCGGCACCTCCTGCCCGGACCACTTCCTGCGCACGAAGGTGCGACCGCTGGTCCTCGACCTGCCGCCGACGGCCCCGGCGCACGAGGCGATCGGCCGTCTGCGGGAACTGCACGCCGACTACCGCGAGGAGTACGCCGCGTACTACGCCCGGCACGCGGAGCCCGGCTCCCCCGCGATGCGCGGCGCGGACCCGGCGATCGTGCTGGTGCCGGGCGTGGGCATGTTCAGCTTCGGCAAGGACAAGCAGACCGCCCGCGTGGCCGGCGAGTTCTACGTCAACGCGATCAATGTCATGCGGGGCGCGGAGGCCGTCTCGTCGTACGCCCCGATCGAGGAGTCCGAGAAGTTCCGCATCGAGTACTGGGAGCTGGAGGAGGCCAAGCTGCGCCGGATGCCGCCGCCGAAGCCGCTCGCGGCCCGGGTGGCGCTGGTGACGGGCGCGGGCAGCGGCATCGGCAGGGCCGTCGCGCGGCGCCTCGCCGCCGAGGGGGCCTGCGTGGTGGTCGCGGACCGGGACGCGCGGGGAGCGGCAGCCGTCGCCGACGAACTGGGCGGGCCGGATCGGGCGGTGGCCGTCACCGTCGACGTGACGAGCGAGGCGCGGATCGCCGAGGCGTTCGAGGCGGCGGCCCTGGCCTTCGGCGGCGTGGACCTGGTCGTGAACAACGCGGGCCTGTCCCTGTCGAAGCCGCTCCAGGAGACCACGGCAGAGGACTGGGACATCCAGCACGCCGTGATGGCGCGCGGCTCCTTCCTGGTCTCCCGCGAGGCGGCCCGCGTGATGCGGGCGCAGGGGCAGGGCGGCGACATCGTCTACATCGCCTCGAAGAACGCGGTGTTCGCGGGGCCGAACAACATCGCCTACTCCGCGGCCAAGGCGGACCAGGCCCACCAGGTGCGGCTCCTGGCAGCGGAGTTGGGCGAGGACGGCATCCGGGTCAACGGCGTGAACCCGGACGGCGTGGTGCGCGGCTCGGGCATCTTCGCCGGGGGCTGGGGCGCCCGGCGGGCGGCGGTGTACGGCGTGCCGGAGGAGAAGCTCGGCGAGTTCTACGCCCAGCGCACCCTGCTCAAACGCGAGGTCCTCCCGGAGCACGTGGCGAACGCGGTGTTCGCCCTGACGGCCGGCGACCTCTCCCACACGACGGGGCTGCACATACCGGTGGACGCGGGCGTGGCGGCGGCGTTCCTGCGCTGAGCACCACCCTCGGCAACAGAGCGTCCCACCCCTCCGCACCCCAGAGAGCCGCCATGTCCCGCACCCCGTCCCCCCGCTTCGCCGCCGTCGACCTGGGCGCGTCCAGTGGGCGCGTCATGGTCGGCCAAGTCGGCCCCGACTCGCTCGTCCTGGAGGAGGCACACCGTTTTCCCAACATCCCCGTGCGCACCGGCCGCACGCTGCACTGGGACATCCTCGCGCTCTACGCCGGGGTGCTGGAGGGGCTGCGGGCGGCGGGGCGGCTGCCGGGTGGCCGGCCGGTGTCCGTGGGCGTCGACAGCTGGGCCGTGGACTACGGCCTGCTGGACGCCGACGGCGCCCTCCTCGGCAACCCGGTGCACTACCGCGACCGCCGCACCGAAGGTATCGCCGAGCAGGTGTGGGCGCGCCTGCCGGCCGCCGAGCTGTACGGAGCGACGGGGGTGCAGTACGCGCCCTTCAACACCCTGTACCAGCTGACCGCCGCCCGGGGCAGCGCCCAACTCGCCGCCGCGCGGCACGCGGTGCTCATCCCGGACCTCATCACGTACTGGCTGACCGGCGAGCTCGGCACCGAGCTGACCAACGCCTCCACCACCCAGCTGATCGACCCCCGTGCCGGGAACTGGTCGCGCGAGGTGGCAGGGCGCCTCGACATCGACCTCGGCCTGTTCCCCGCGCTGCGGCGGCCGGGCGACCCGGCGGGCACACTGCTCCCCCATGTCCTGGAGGAGACGGGGCTGCCGGGCCCGGTTCCCGTGACGGCGGTGGCCTCGCACGACACCGCGTCCGCCGTGGCGGCCGTGCCCGCGGCGGACGGAGTCGCCTTCGCCTACCTCTGCACCGGCACCTGGTCCCTCGCCGGTCTCGAACTGGACGCGCCCGTCCTGACGGAGGAGAGCCGGAAGGCCAATTTCACCAACGAGTCGGGCGTCGACGGCACCGTCCGGTACCTGCGCAACATCATGGGCCTGTGGCTGCTCCAGGAGTGCCTGCGCGCCTGGCGCGACCCCGATCTCGGGGCCCTGCTCGCCGCGGCGGCCGACGCGGAGCCGCTGCGCTCGGTCGTCGACGCGGGCGCCCCCGAGTTCCTCGCACCCGGCCGCATGCCGGAGCGGATCGCGCGGGCCTGTCGCGCGTCGGGCCAGCCCGCGCCCGCCAGGCCCGCCGAGACGACCCGCTGCGTCCTCGACTCCCTGGCGCTCGCCCACCGCCGCGCCCTGGTGGACGCCCGGCGGCTGACCGGGCGCACGGTCGACGTCGTGCACGTGGTCGGAGGCGGCGCCCGCAACGCGCTGCTGTGCCAACTGACCGCGGACGCCTGCGGCCTGCCGGTCCTCGCGGGCCCGGCGGAAGCGGCCGCCGTCGGCAACGTCCTGGTGCAGGCCCGCGCGCACGGCCTGCTCGCCGACCGTGCCGAGGCCCGCGCCCTGGTGGCCCGCGCCCTGCCGCCCACGCGCTACGAGCCGCGCGGTGACACCGCCCCATGGCAGGCGGCCCAGGAGCGGCTCGGCGCGCCCGCTCGGGGATGACCGGATCACTCCCGCGACGCTCCCCGTCCGCGTACGCTGCACCCATCCGATGATCGACAAGGAGGAACCCGCGATGCGCGTCGCTCTGTTCCTGACCTGTGTCAACGACACGCTCTATCCGGACACGGGCCGCGCCGTGGTGAAACTGCTGACCAGACTGGGAGTCGAGGTCGACTTCCCGACGGCGCAGACCTGTTGCGGGCAGGCCCACTACAACACCGGGTATCGCCATCAGGCCGAGCCGCTCGCGCGGCATTTCTCCGATGTCTTCGGTTCGGATGCATACGACGCGATCGTGACGCCGTCCGGTTCGTGCGGCGCGATGGTGCGCGAGCTGTATCCGCGCATGGGCGAGCGGGCGCGCGCCGAGGGCCGGGGCGACGGCCTCGCGCGCACCCTCGCGCCGGTGGTGCCCAAGACGTACGAACTCACCGAGTTCCTGGTCGACGTCCTCGGTGTCACGGACGTCGGCGCGTACTACCCGCACATGGTGACGTACCACCCGACGTGTCACGGACTGCGCGGTCTGGGCCTCGGCGAGCGGCCCACCCGGCTGCTGCGGGCGGTCAGGGGACTCGACCTCGTGGAGCTGCCCGGCGCCGAGGAGTGCTGCGGGTTCGGCGGCACGTTCGCGGTGAAGAACTCCGATGTCTCGGCGGCGATGGGCGCGGACAAGGTGCGCCACGCCGAGTCGACCGGCGCCGAGGTGCTGTGCGCGGCGGACAACTCCTGCCTGATGCACATCGGCGGCACGATGGCGCGGCTGCGCACGGCGGTGCGCCCCGTCCACCTCGCGGAGATCCTGGCGAGCACGGAAGAGGAGACCCTGTCATGAGCGGCGGCACGTTCGTCGGTATGCCGGCCTTCCCGACGGCCGCGCGCGACGCAGTCGGCGACACGACGCTGCGCGCCAACCTCCGGCACGCCACCCACACCATCCGCGACAAGCGGGCCCGCGCCGTCGCCGAGCTCGACGACTGGGCCGAGCTGCGCGAGGCGGGACGGCGCATCAAGGACCACACACTGCGCCATCTCGACGACTACCTGGTGCGATTGGAGGAGTCGGTCGTC
Source organism: Streptomyces sp. NPDC052114 (assembly GCF_040680155.1). Classification (NCBI taxonomy): domain Bacteria; kingdom Bacillati; phylum Actinomycetota; class Actinomycetes; order Kitasatosporales; family Streptomycetaceae; genus Streptomyces; species Streptomyces sp. NPDC052114. The sequence continues at coordinate 248,004 of NZ_JBFAWC010000014.1, forward strand.
CGGGCCGGGGGCACCGTGCACTGGGCGGCGGACGCCGACGAGGCGAACCGCATCGTCACGGCCCTGGTGACGGCGACCGGCGAGAGCGAGGTCGTCAAGGTCAAGTCGATGGCGACACAGGAGATCGGGCTCAACGAAGCCCTGGAGGCGGCGGGCATCCACGCCTACGAGACCGATCTCGCCGAGCTGATCGTGCAGTTGGGCCACGACCGGCCCTCGCACATCCTGGTGCCCGCGATCCACCGCAACCGCGGCGAGATCCGCGACATCTTCGCCGAGGAGATGGCCGGCTGGGGCCGTCCCGCGCCCGAGGGTCTGACCGACACGCCCGCCGAGCTCGCCGAGGCGGCCCGGCTCCACCTGCGCGAGAAGTTCCTGCGCGCCAAGGTCGGCATCTCGGGGGCGAACTTCATGGTTGCCGAGACGGGCACGCTCGTCGTCGTGGAGTCGGAGGGCAACGGCCGGATGTGCCTGACGCTCCCCGAGACCCTCATCTCGGTCGTCGGCATCGAGAAGACCGTCCCCACCTGGCGCGACCTGGAGGTGTTCCTCCAGACACTGCCGCGCTCCTCGACGGCCGAGCGCATGAACCCGTACACGTCGACGTGGACGGGCACCACCGACGGCGACGGCCCGAGCACCTTCCACCTCGTCCTCCTCGACAACGGCCGCACGGACACCCTCGCCGACGAGGTCGGCCGCCAGGCCCTGCGCTGCATCCGCTGCTCGGCGTGTCTCAACGTGTGCCCGGTGTACGAGCGGGCGGGCGGGCACGCGTACGGCTCGGTCTATCCGGGCCCCATCGGCGCGATCCTCAGCCCGCAGCTGCGCGGCACCCAGAGCGAGATCGACGCCTCCTTGCCGTACGCCTCCTCGCTCTGCGGTGCCTGCTACGAGGTGTGTCCCGTCGCCATCGACATCCCCGAGGTCCTGGTGCATCTGCGGGAGCGGGTCGTCCAGGGCGGCGAGGTCACCCGGCGCGGGGTGAAGGTGACGCTGAAGCCGGCGAAGGGGCACGCGGCGGAGCGGGCCGCGATGCGGGCGGCGGGCCTGGCCTTCGCCCGCCCCGGTGCGCTGCGCGCGGGCCAGCGCCTCGCGTCGCGCACCCGGCGCCTCCACCCGCGCAGGCTGCCCGGCCCCGGGCGCGCCTGGAGCGCGACGCGGGAACTGCCGAAGGTCCCCGCGGAGCCGTTCCGCGACTGGTGGCAGCGGACGAACGGCGGCAAGGACGACGGTACGAGCCGGGGCAGCGGAAAGGGCGGCGGCAAGTGAGCAGCAGGGACCGGATCCTGGGCCGGGTGCGCCGGGCGCTCGCCGATGTGCCGGACGACGGCGGTCCGGACACGACGTACGAGCGTTCGCTGGAGCGCGGCTATCTGCGCGCGCACGGCGACCGCACCACCGAGCAGACCGTCGACCTGCTCGCGGAGAACCTCGCGGACTACCGCGCGCTCGTCCACCGCTGCACGGGCGAGGAGCTGCCCGAGCTCCTGACGCGCCTGCTCGCGGCGCGCGGCGCGGGGACCGTGCTGGCCCCGCCGGGCCTTCCTCCCCACTGGCTGAAGGCGGCCGACGCCACCCGCGTCCACGACCGCGCCGCGAGCACCCCGCACGAGCTGGACCGGGTCGACAGCGTGGTCACGGGCTGCGCGCTCGCCGTCGCCGAGACCGGCACGATCGTCCTCGACGGCTCCCCGGACCAGGGCCGCCGCCGCATCACCCTGGTCCCCGATCACCACATCTGTGTCGTACGGGTCCCCGGCCAGGTCGTCGACTCGGTGCCGCAGGCCCTCGAACGGCTGGACCCGGCCCGTCCGCTCACCTGGATCTCCGGACCCTCCGCGACCAGCGACATCGAGCTGGACCGGGTCGAGGGAGTGCACGGTCCGCGCACCCTTGAGGTGGTGCTGATGAGCGGTGAGTGACGGGCGCGGCTAGCGTGAGGGCATGATCCGGTTCGAGCAGGTGACCAAGCGCTACCCGGACGGCACGACGGCCGTGGACGACCTCTCCTTCGAGGTCGCCGAGGGCGAACTGGTCACGCTCGTGGGCCCCTCCGGCTGCGGCAAGACCACCACGATGATGATGGTCAACCGTCTCATCGAACCGACGTCGGGCCGCATCTTCGTGAACGGCGAGAACATCGCGGACGTCGACCCGGTGCGCCTGCGCCGCCGCATCGGGTACGTCATCCAGCAGGTCGGCCTCTTCCCGCACCGCACGATCCTCGACAACACGGCGACCGTCCCGGCCCTCGTCGGCTGGAAGAAGGCGAAGGCGCGGGCCCGCGCGGCGGAGCTGCTCGACCTGGTGGGCCTGGACCCCACGACGTACGGCTCCCGGTATCCCGAGCAGTTGTCGGGCGGGCAGCGCCAGCGCGTCGGCGTGGCCCGCGCCCTGGCGGCCGATCCTCCGGTGCTCCTGATGGACGAGCCGTTCGGCGCGGTCGACCCGGTGGTGCGCGAGCAGTTGCAGGACGAGTTCCTGCGGATGCAGGCGACCGTCCGCAAGACGGTGCTGCTGGTCACGCACGACATCGAGGAGGCAGTGCGGCTCGGCGACCGCATCGCGGTGTACGGGCAGGGGCGCATCGAGCAGTTCGACACGCCCGGCGCGGTGCTCGGGGCGCCCGAGACGCCGTACGTGGCCGAGTTCGTGGGTGCCGACCGGGGTCTGAAGCGGCTTTCCGTCACCGAGATCCAGACGGACGACCTGGAGGAGCCGCCGATCGCCCGGCTCGACGAGCCCGCCGCGCAGGCCGCGGCCCGGCTGCGTGAGGAGGAGGCGCGCTGGGCGGTCGTCCTGGACGCGGACGGCGATCTGCACGGCTGGGTGGGCGTCGACGAGGTCGCGCTGGCCGGCACGGGCGGCACGGTGGGCGATCTGGCGCACCGCATGAACTCCTGGGTCCCGGTCGGCGCCCCGCTCAAGCAGGCGTTCGGCGTGATGCTCCAGCACGACGCGGGGTGGGTCGCCGTGCTGGACGGCGCCCGCTTCCTCGGCGTCCTGACCCCGGCCAAGCTCCACGAGGCGCTGCGCCGCTCGGTGGACGCGGACGCGCAGGGGGTCGCGCGGGACCAGGTGGAGTTCGACTCGGTCGCCGATGCGTAGGGCAGACGCCCCGTAGGGGCGCGGGCAACCGCGCGACCAGCCCGGAACGACCCGCGGACGAAGGCCCTCCGCGGAAGCTCAGAGCAGCCCCTTGTCCTCCAGATAGGCCCGCGCCACGTCCTCCGGCAGCCGCCGCCAGCTGTCCACCTGCTCGTTCATGGACGCGAGGTCCTCCGTCGTCAGGACGGGATTGAGCCGTCCGAGCGCCGCCGCGACGCCCTCGCTGCCCGCCCGGGAGCGGTTCACGACGGGCACGATGTAGTCCGCGTTCTGCAGGTGCTTGTCGTCCTTGAGGAGCACGAGGCCGAAGTCGTCGAGCGTCGCGTCAGTCGAGGTGGTCAGGACCATCTGGTCCTGGCCGCTCTGCACGGCCTTCTTGGCCTGGGTCGTGCCGACGCCCTTGGGGTCGACGCCGGTGACGTCGATGCCGTAGACCTTCTTCAGCCCGGGTGCGCAGTAGGGGCGCTGCACGCATTCGTCGCCCGCGGCGAGCCGGACCTTCAGGCCCGACTTGCCGAGGTCGCTGAGGGTCTTGAGGCGGTGCTGCTCGGCGTAGGAGGCGGCGACGGCGAAGGCGTTCTGGTCGACGGCCCTGCCGGGGTCGAGGACGGTGAGGCCGCGCGGGGCGGCGAGGCCGCGCAGGGCCTTCATCGTGGTGTCGAGGTCGGGCGAGCCGACGGGCGTCGCGTCGGCGCCGTTCTTCTTGGCGTTCAGCCAGTCCGCGAAGGTCGCCGCGTACTCGGGGACGACGTCGATCTGGCCGGACTCCAGGGCGGGTTCGTAGAGTTCGCGGTTGGCCACGGAGAGGATCTCGGTGCCGTATCCCGCCTTCTTCAGGAGCAGCGCGTACATCTGGGCGAGCAGGTCGGACTCGGTGAAGCCCGCGGAGCCGATGACCAGGTGCCTGCTGTCGCCGGGCGGCGCGGTGACCTCCCCCCGGTTCTCCAGCGCGGGCCCGGTCGTGCAGCCGCTCGCCAGCGCGACAAGGACCGCCGCGGCTCCCGCGGCCCGCCTCATCCGGCCCTCCCCCGCGCCCGCGCCCACCCCGGCGCGAGCCGTTCGGCCACCTCGAAGAGTCCCTCGACGAGCAGGGCGAACACGGCCACGAGGACGGCGCCCGCCACGACCTGCGGGGTGCTCGCGAGGTTGAAGCCCGCCGTGATGATCCGGCCGAGTCCGCCGCCGCCCGCGAGCGCGGCGATGGTCGCCGTGGCGACGAGCTGCACGGCGGCGATGCGGACACCGCTGAGCACGAGCGGCAGCGCGAGCGGCAGTTCGACGCGCCACAGCATCTGTCGGCCGGTCATCCCCATGCCGCGGGCGGCCTGGACGACGTCGCGGTCGACGCCGCGCATCCCCACGTACGCGTTGGTGAGCAGCGGCGGCACGGCGAACAGCACGAGCGCCACGACAGTGGGTCCCTCGCCCCAATTGCCGAGCGGGGTGAGCAGCAACAGCACGAGCACCGCGAAGGTGGGCACCGCGCGTCCGACGTTGGAGATGTTCACGGCGAGCGCGCCGCCCTTGCCGAGGTGGCCGAGGACGAGCGCGACGGGCAGGGCGATGAGGCAGCTGAGGAACAGGCAGACGACGGTGAGGACGAGGTGCTGGGTGAGCCGGTGCCAGATGCCGTCGTCGCCGGCCCAGTGCGCGGAGTCGGTGAGCCAGATCCAGGCGTCGGAGAGTGTCTTCACGGGCGGGCCGCCTTCGGTGCTCTGGACGCCCTAGGCGCCTTCGAGGACTTCGACGCCCTTGACGCCCTTGACGCCCTTGTCCAAGGGGTGAGCACTCGCTGCACCCCGAGGAGCAGCAGGTCGGCCGCGACGGCGATGACCACGCAGAGCACGGAGGCCGTGAGGACCTGCGCCTTGAAGTAGGTGTTCATGCCCGCGTAGATGAGGTTGCCGAGCCCGCCGAAGCCGACGATCGCGCCGATGGTGACGAGGGAGACCGCGGAGACGGTGGCGATGCGCAGTCCGGCCATCGCGGCGGGCAGCGCGAGCGGCAGCTCGACGGTGAGCAGCAGGCGGATGGGCCCGTAGCCCATGCCGCGCGCGGCCTGCCGGGTCTCCTCGGGGACGGCCCGCAGCCCGGCGAGGATGTTCCGCACGAGCAGGGTCAGCGAGTAGAGGACCAGACCCGCGACGACGAGGGCGGCGGAGAGTCCGTACACCGGCAGCAGCAGCGAGAACATCGCGAGCGAGGGGATGGTGTAGAGGACGGTGGTGAGCGCGAGCACCGGGCCCGCCGCCCAGCCCCAGCGGCGGGCGAGCACGGCCAGCGGCACGGCGATCACCAGCGCGACCAGGACGGAGACGGACGTCAGCTGGAGGTGCTGGACGACCGCGTCGAGCAGGATGTGGCGGCGGGTGCTCAGGTACTCGCCGCAGATCCACTCGTTGCGCGCGAGGCAGTCGTCCGGGGGCGCGGTCACCCGTCCATTCAAGGCCGGGGTGCCGGGCGACGGCGCGTTCTGGTGACCCGTACGGGTCCGATCCCGGGTCGTCCCCCAGCTGTCCCGGGTACGGGCCCCGAACCACGCCCGTCAGCGGGTACGGCCGAGAGCGGCGCCTCCCGCGCGGCCGGCGGCCGGGCGGCACGGACGGGGCACCGGCGCCGTCCGGCGAGCCATGGCCCACGGCGCACGAACCGGCCTGAGTCACGAGAGGGCCGGTGTCAGCCGGTCCCCTCGTGCGTCGCCCGCGCGGGCTGGGCGCGCAGCGCGTCGACGGCGATGCGGGCGGCGGTGCCGATGACGGCGTCGGCCGCGGGCAGGACGGCGGCGGTGCCGGCGGCGCGGGTGAAGACGGCGACGGCGTAGCGGCCGCCGTCGGGGTATTCGATGACGCCGACTTCGTTGCGCAGCGTGGGCAGGCTGCCGGTCTTGCCCGCGACGTGCACGTCGTCGAAGGGGAAGCCGGACGCCATCCGGTGCGGCCACACCTGCAGGCCGAGGAGCCGGCGCATCGCGGCGCCGTGCTCCGGGGTGCACGCCTCGTCGCGCCAGACGGCACGCAGCAGCCGGGTCATGTCGCGCGGTGTGCTGCGGTTGGTGCGGTCGGGGTCCAGCGCCCGCAGCCGTGCGACGACGTGCGGATCGGCCAGGGCCTGCGCGCCGCCGGGGCCCGCGTCCTCCTTCACGGTGGCGAGGAGTTCACGGAAAGCGTGCGTCGCGTGGGTGCGGCCGAGGCCGAGCCGGTCGGTGGTGGCGTTCACCGCGTCGAGGCCGACGCGCTCCAGGAGGAGGTCGGCGGCGGTGTTGTCGCTCACCGACATCATCAGGAAGGCGATGTCGCGCAGGGACATGCGGACGGGGTCGAGCATCGCCGCGAGTCCGGTGGGTCCGGGGGTGCGTCCCTCGGCGGGGCACTCGGCCTGCTCGGTGAGGTCCAGCGTGCCCGCCGCCGCCTGCTCGTGGAGCGTGACGAGCAGGCAGAGCTTGTGCACGCTGGCGGTGACGACCGGCTCGTCGGCGCCCGCGTCGACCTCCGCGCCGGAGTCGATGTCGAGGGCGTGCAGCCGGCCCGTGACACCGGCCGCGGCGAAGGCCTCGCGCAGGAGGGCGGGGGTGCTGGTCACAGGAAGTACTCCGCCGCCGGGCGCAGATGGACCGGGCTCGAGTTCGCCGGCAGGTCGGTGGTCACCGCGGCAGTTTTCCACATGGCGTGCGTGGTCGCCTCGGCGAAGGCGGTGACGGCGGCGTCGCTGTGCCCCTGCGGCCAGGCCACCGAGTGACGCAGGGCCAGGGGCGCGCCGGCCAGGGGGCGCCAGACGATGTCGGGGTCGTCGGCGGCGCCGTCCGCGGGGCGGGCCTCGCGCGGCCGGAAGGCCACGGAGTTGGCGGAGCGGATCAGACCGCGGATGAAGCTGGGGCCCTGGCCGTGCCGGATGGCGGCCGGGCTGTAGCCGTTGCGGGCGCAGGTGGTCAGCAGGTCGTCGTGGAGGGCGGGGGCATCCGCGCGCGGGAAGAGGATCAGATCGTGGTCGCCCAGGGCGGTGAGCGGGACCTCGGCCAGTCGGGCCGCGGGGGCCTCGCGGGGCAGCAGCACGCCGAGTTCGCGGCGCAGGACCGGGCCGAGCCCAAGTCCCGTGACGTCGCAGGGGTGGTGGATGAGCCCCACGTCGAGATCGTGCGAGGCGAGGCGGGCCAGCTGTTCGGCGGTGGACAGCTCGTGCAGTTCCAGCTCGACGTCCGCGTGGCGGCGCCGGAACTCCGCGAGGATCTCGGCGACCGTCTCGCCCGCGATGTCGGGCGGCAGTGCGGCGCGCAGCAGGCCGGCGTCGCCGTCCCGGATGCGGTGGCTGGTGGCCATCAGGGCCTCGGCGCGGGCGAGGAGCTCGCGGGCCTCGGCGAGCAGCAGGGTGCCGCCCTTGGTGATCGTGACCTGGCGGCTGTTGCGCTCGAAGAGCCGCACGCCCAGTTCCCGCTCCAACCGCTTGATGCGCTGCGACAGGGGTGGCTGGGCCGTGCCGAGGCGGGCCGCCGCACGACCGAAATGTGACTCTTCTGCAACAGCCACAAAGCACCGCAGGTGCAGTATCAGGTCCACGAGCAGGGACGATATCGCAGATTAATCATTACGGTGGCCATATCAATCTTGGACATATGAGGTCCGGAGCTGCTCTGCTCGCGTAATGAACAGGACATTGAGGCACATAGCCGTCTTCTGCGGGGTCCTGGTGCTGTCCCTGCTGGCGCGGGCCACCTGGGTGCAGTTCGCCCAGAGCGAGGACCTGGCCTCGCACGAGCACAACCGGCGCGTGAAGATCGACGCGTTCGGCCAGCCGCGCGGGGACATCATCGTCGGCGGCGACCCGGTGACCAGTTCCGTGCCGACACCGGGTTCGGACTACAAGTACAAGCGCGTCTTCAAGAACGGCCCGATGTACGCGCCGATCACCGGCTACTTCTCCCAGGCGCAGGGCGCGACGTTCCTGGAGGGCGTGGAGAACGACGTGCTCAGCGGCAAGGACCGCAGGCTCCTCGGCAGCCCCCTGGACGTGCTGACCGGCGAGAAGCCGCGCCCCGGCGACGTCATCACGACCATCGACCCCAAGGCGCAGAAGGCCGCCTACAAGGGCCTGACCGATCTCGACGCCAAGGGCGCGGTGGTCGCCCTCGACCCGCGCAGCGGCAAGATCCTGGCGATGGCGAGCACGCCGTCGTACGACCCCTCCGTCTTCGCCGGCATCTCCCGCAAGGAGAGCGAGGCGTTCCTGAAGCTCGACAAGCGCAAGGACAAGCCGCTCAACAACCGGGCGACGCGCGAGACCTATCCGCCCGGCTCGACCTTCAAGATCCTCACCGCGGCCGCCGCGCTGGAGCACGGCACCGTCACCGACATCGACGCCCCCTCCGGCGCCCGCGCCCCCTACCGGCTGCCGCTCAGCACCACCGAGATCGGCAACGTCGTCCCGAACTCGATGTGCGACAAGGTGTCGATGAAGACCGCCATGCAGTGGTCGTGCAACAACGTCTTCCTCGACGCGGCACAGAAGACCGGCAAGGACGACATGCGGGAGACGGCGGAGAAGTTCGGCTTCAACGCGGAGCAGTTCACGCCCGTGCGCTCGGCGGCGAGCGTCTACCCCGAGAAGCTCGACAAGCCGCAGACCGCGCTGACCGGCATGGGGCAGGGCAGCGTCACCAGCACACCGCTCCAGATGGCCATGACCGTCGCCGGCATCGCCAACGACGGCAAGGTGATGAAGCCGTACATGGTGGACGAGCTGCGCGGCCCCGACCTGGCCCTCCTGGAGAAGTCCCGGCCGGAGGTACTGAACCGCGCCGTCTCGCCGGAGACCGCACGCAAGGTGCAGACGATGATGGAGTACACGGTCACCGACGGCACGGCGGACAAGGTGCGGATGCGGGGTGTCACGGTCGGCGGCAAGCCCGGCACCGCGCAGCACGGCGCCGACGTCCGCGACGAACGCCCCTACGCCTGGTTCGTGTCGTACGCCAAGCAGGCCGACGGCACCTCGCCGGTCGCGGTCGCCGTCCTGGTCGACCCGGAGGACATGGACATCTCCCGCTCCGAGATCGCGGGCGGCCGGCTCGGGGCGCCGATCGCGAAGGCGGTCATGGAGGCGGTGCTCAAGCGCTGAGGAGCGCCCCGGTGGGGGCCGGACATCAACAACTCGCTTTCGCATAATGCCCGTTGTCGACCATGTCCGACCGTTGCGTCGTGACAGTCGCCCGCGAAGAGACCATCATGGATGCGTCATGGCATCTTCGGGTCCGCTCCTTCGCCCTCGGCCGCGCGGCGGCCGGGTGACGGCTGCGCCGCCGGGCGCGGCGGCGCGGGCCGCGGCCCTGTCCATGACGAGCGTTCTCCTGGCCCTCGTCGCGTACCACGTCGCGTTCGGTTCGATGCCGCCGTGGGACGTGCGGGCGGTCGCCGCCGCGGGGCTGTTCTGCGCGGCCGTCCCGCTCGGGGCCGGACGGACGCCTCGCGGAGTCCCGCGGTCCGCCCGACCGGTGCGCGGCGACCGGCCCCCGGGGCCCCCGGCCGCCGCCGCCCGACGAGCGGCGGTGACGCGCCTCGCCCGCGCCCTCCGCACGGCCTGCGGACCGCCCGGCACCCGGCGCGGCACGCCGAGGGGCCTGCGCCGCGGCACCCTCGGCCGCGTGGAGCGCCAGGTGCGGCGCGCGTGCCGCGTCCTGGCCCGGCTGCTGCGTCCCGCGCCCGGCCCGCTCGCGCCCCGGGCGCCGCGGCCGGTCCCCCGCTTCTCCTCGGCGCCGCGTGACGCGTCGGCCCTCCCCCTCCTCCTTCTCCTCGCGGACGCGGTCGTACGGCGGGGTCCGCCCGCACGGCCGTCGCCCGCCGCCTGAGCCGTGCCGAGGCACGCGCACGGGTGCGGCTGCGGCAGGCCCGATTCCGCACGTTCCCCACCCCAGCCGATCTCGGCGCCGTGACCGTGCCGTGCCCGTGACGGGCGCGCGGGGCGCCAGGAGGAACCGCATGTCCAAGACCGTCGTCATCGGGGCGGGCCCCTACGGCCTGTCCGCCGCCGCGCACCTGCGGGCGCGCGGGGTTTCCGTCCGGGTCTTCGGCTCGCCCATGGAGAGTTGGACCCGGCACATGCCCGTCGGCATGCTCCTCAAGTCGACGCCCGCCGCCTCCGCGCTGGCGGCCCCGCGCGAGGGCTTCACGCTCCACGACTACTGCCGCGAGGCCGGCGGCGAGCCGCGGCTCGGCCCCCACGACCCCGTGCCCGTCGGCCTGTTCATCCGCTACGGCAGGTGGTTCCAGAGCCGCCTGGTGCCCCGCGTCGAGGACGAGCGGGTGGCCGCGGTCGACCGGACCGGGGGCGGCTTCAGCGTCAAGCTGGCCTCGGGCGAGAAGCTCCGGACCGCCTCCGTGGTCGTGGCGACGGGCCTCACCGGCGCCGCCCATCTGCCCGCCGCGCTCGCCGCGGCCGCCCCCGAGGGCCCGTCCGCCTTCGGCGTGGTCTCGCACAGCTCGCAGCACACCGATCTGAAGCGCTTCGCGGGCCGCCGCGTGAGCGTCGTCGGGGCGGGACAGTCGGCCCTGGAGAGCGCCGCCCTCCTGCACGAGGCGGGCGCCGACGTCCAGGTGCTCGCCCGCGGGGCCCGGGTCCGCTTCGGCAGGGCGCCGTCGGACGGCCCGCACGCACGGCCCGACACCCCGCTCGGCCGCTCCTGGGCGCTGTACGGCTTCTCGCGGCACGCGGCCGCGTTCCGGTACCTGCCCGGGGCCGTCCGGCTCCGGCTCGTCGAACGGGTGCTGGGGCCGCGCGGCGCGTGGTGGCTGAAGGAGCGCTTCGAGGACCGGGTACCCGTCCTCGCGAGGCGGCGCATCACCGGAGCGGAGGCGTACGGGGACGGCGTCGCGCTGCGCACCAGCACGCCGGACGGGAAGGCGCACACCGTCGAGGCCGAGCACGTACTGGCCGCGACCGGCTACCGCAGCGACCTCGAAGCCCTGGACTTCCTCTCCCCCGAACTCCGCGCCGAAGTGACCACGACCGGAGGATTCCCGCTCCTGGACAAGGGGTTCGGGTCGAGCGTGCCGGGACTCCACTTCACCGGCCCCCCGGCGGCCGCGACGTTCGGCCCGCTCCTGCGCTTCGTCTGCGGCACCCGGTTCGCGTCCCCGCGCCTGACCTCGTCCGTGGCCGCCCGCTGCGACGACTGAGCGGGGACCTGACGGGAAGGGTGCGCCCGGCCCGCGCTCACGGTGCCACGAGCAGGGCCACCAGGCGCTCCGTCTGCGCGCGGGGGTCCGGCGCACCGGCCCAGCCGGTCATCAGGAGGTGGTGGACGGTCCCGACCAGGGCGAGCGCGGCCGTCGCCGTGTCGGTGCCGTCCGCCAGGCGGCCGAGCCGCACTTCGGCATCCAGGTAGGCGGTGAGGGCGTCCTGGACCGCGGCGAAGCCAGGTGCGCCCTGCGCCATGGCCTCACGGATCCGCCGCGCGGTGCCGTTGCTGGTCATGGCGAGGCCGACGACGCGCGGGTCGAGGGAGTCCAGGAGGCCGAGCGCGACGGCGGTCAGGTTCTCGGCCACGGTGTCCTGCCCCGCCCTCGTGGGCAGGTCGCGCGCGTCGGCCGCCGCGCGTCCGAAGCGGTCGAGCACCAGCTCGGCGACGAACTCCTCCACTCCCCCGAAGTGCGTGTGCAGCACGCCCTTCGCGCAGTCCGCCTCCCCGGTGATCGCCCTGCTGGTCAGGGCCGCCGCACCGTCCCGGGCGACGATCCGCTCCGCGGCACCGAAGAGCCGCTCGCGCAGGTCGGGGATCGCAACTCCGCGGGGTGACATGGCATTTCTCCTCGTACGAGACGGAACGGGGCACCGCTTCCGGCGGAGGACCGTTGCCAGAATGGGCGCTCGCCCATACTGTTTGGGCGAGCGCCCATTCTATCGAGGAGGGCGCCCGTCCACTCGGCCTGTCCATCGGCCTGTCCATGCGGACCGCTCCCGCGGCCCGTCCACTCAGGGGGTACAGCGTGCACAGCATCGTCAACACCGAGCAGGCAGCGGCCTGGAACGGCTACGAGGGCGAGCACTGGGCCCGGCACCAGGACCGCTGGGACGCGGTGAACTCCGGCTTCAACTCCACGCTCCTGGACGCCGCCTCGATCCAGGGGACCGACCGTGTCCTGGACGTCGGGTGCGGCGCCGGGCAGACGACGCGGCTCGCCGCCCGCCGCGCGAGCGCCGGCCACGCGCTCGGGCTCGACCTGTCGGCCCCGATGCTCGCCCGCGCGCGCCGGACCGCGGAGCTGGAGGGCCTCGACAACGTCGCCTTCGAGCAGGGCGACGCCCAGGTCCACGCGTGGGCACCGGCCGAACGCGATGTCGCGATCAGCCGCTACGGCGTGCTCTTCTTCGCGGATCCCGTAGCCGGGTTCGGGAACATCCGCCGCGCGCTGCGTCCCGGCGGGCGCGCGGCGTTCGTCTGCGGCGCGTACGCCGAGGACAACGAATGGCTCCAGGCCTTCACCGCGCTGCGCGGCCTCCTGCCCGTCGGAGGGTTCGGCGCGCCCGGCGGGCCGGGCATGTTCTCGCTCGCGGACGTCGACCGCACCCGCGAGGTGCTGTCCGCCGCCGGGTTCGCACGCGTCGAGACGGCGCGCGTGGAGGCGTACGGCACCTGGGGGCGGGACGCCGCCGACGCCGCCGCCTTCCTGCTCGGCTCCGGGCCCGGACGGCATCTCAGTGGCCAGGTCGCGCCCGAGGTCCGGGACCGCGCGCACCGGCGCCTGACCGAGATCCTGCGCCCGTACGAGGACGGCGGCGCCCTGCGGCTGCGCAGCACCGCCCTGTTGGTGACCGCCGTCCGCCCGTCCTAGCCGCGCGACGGCACACCGGGCGCCGCCAAACCTGACGAACGGAGGTCCCGGGCGCGGCAGACTGCCGCCCATGACCGGAACAGACTTCAAGACCGACCTGCACACCTATCTGCAGGACGCCCGCGACGCCCTCCTGTGGAAACTGGAGGGCCTGTCGGAGTACGACATACGCCGGCCCATGACGCCGACAGGAACCAACCTGTTGGGCCTGGTCAAACACGCGACGGGCGCGGAGGCGCTGTACTTCGGCGCCATCTTCGGCCGTCCCTTCGAGGCGCCGGGACTGTGGATCACGGGCGACGCCGAGACCAACTCCGACCTGTGGGCGGCCGCCGACGAGTCGCGGGAGCGGATCGTCGGGCTCTACCGCGCGGTGTGGCTCCACTCGGACACGACGATCGAGTCGCGGGAACTGGACGCGGTCGGCCATCTGCCCTCGGGCAAGCGGTCGGCGATCACCCTGCACCGCATCCTCGTCCACATGATCGCCGAGACCGGCCGGCACGCCGGACACGCGGACGTCGTGCGGGAGTTGGTCGACGGGACCACCGGACTGCGGGACGGCAACGACGGCATGCCCTCCCACGACGCGGCCTGGTGGGCGGAGCACCGGGCCCGGGTGGAGCGCGCGGCGACCGAGGCCGACCGGAACGGTCGCCGACTTCAGAACCGGTGACACACGCCTCACGCGACGATCGCTACGATGCGCTGCGATGAGACGGACACGGTGGCCCGGGGCCGCCCGGCCCGCCCGGGGCCGCGCGGCACTGTGCGCTGCGCTCGCCGCGCTCCTCGCCGCGCTGTTCCTGTGCCTCGGCACCGTCACGCCCGACGTCGGTCACGCGGGCACGGGGCACACCACGGCCGCCGTCACCGACGCACCGGCCGTCGAGACCTGTACGCCGCCCTCGGACGGCACCGAGGTCCCGCCGTCCGACCGGTGTTGCGCGCCCGCCGCCCACGGCGTGCGCGCGGTGCCCGCCTCGGCCGAGCACGCGCTGCCGCCCGCCCTGCGTCCCCTCCCGTACGGCCCGGCCCGGCCCGCACCGGGACCCGCCCCGGGGCGGCCCTCGGACCGCGGCGCCCCCGACCTTCACGTGCTCCAGATGCAACGGACCTAGGAGGAGCCCGCGACGGCGGCCCGCGCACGAGCGCGGCCGTCCTTCGCACGACGGCATCCACCACTCCGGCACCACCGCCGCATGCGCCGCGGCGGGGACAAGGAACACCCATGGCCAGCGCCAAGTCCCGCAAGCCGGGCAACAAGCCCGGCAAGAAGGCGGCCGCCGCCGAACGCAGAGCCCGCGTCGAGGAGATGCGCCGCGCCGAGCAGGCCCGCGAGCGGCGCCACCGCGTCATCACCGTCACGGCGGGCGCCGTGATCATCGCCGGGCTCATCGGATTCGGGGCGTACGCCCTGGACCGGGCGAACGACAAGGAGCAGCAGAACGCCGCCGCCGAGGAGAAGCCCGTCAAGGGCGAGAAGACGTGGGACGCGAAGAAGCTGGGCCGCGACCACGTCGCCAAGACCGTCGACTACCCGATGACCCCGCCGGTCGGCGGCGATCACCACCAGGCCTGGATGACGTGTGACGCCAAGGTCTACGAGAAGGCGATACCGGACGAGAACGCCGTGCACTCCCTCGAACACGGCGCGGTCTGGGTCACGTACAACGACAAGGCCTCGGACGCCGACGTCGAGAAACTGGGCGACAAGGTCTCCAGGACTCCCTACAGCCTGATGAGTCCGGCCCGGGACCAGTCGGGGGCGATCATGCTGACGGCCTGGGGCCACCAGCTGACGGTGGACAGCGCCGACGACCCGCGCATCGGGCAGTTCTTCGGCAAGTACGTGCAGGGTCCGCAGACCCCCGAGCCGGGCGCCGCCTGCTCGGGAGGCGTCGAGTCCGTGTGACCCCGGTCCGGCCGGTGCGCGCGGCACGTGCCGCGCGCACCGGCCGGAC
>NZ_JBFAWC010000015.1:0-256856 GCF_040680155.1 Streptomyces sp. NPDC052114
TGTGCGTACTCGCCATCCCTGCGCCCCGCCCCAAGTCCAAAGACGCCATCGCCCGCTCAGTGCTCCGTTCGCACATACCCCCACGTCCCCTCGGGAGCGCGTGCGCCTGCCGGGCGTCGGTGGTTGCTGCTGTGGGCAGGCGTTCCGCAAGGCGGAACGGGTGGGCACAGCCCACGGCGCCGGGCAGCGGGAAGTGTGGCTCCAGCCCCGGCGCAGCCGGGCAGGGCCCCGGTGCCGGGCGGCGATCAAGGAGGCACCCGCCCCGGCGCAGCCGGACCGGCAGGGCGCCCCGCAGGTTACGCAGGGATTCAGGTCCCGTTCACCCGGCCCGTACGCGATGTCAGCGCACCGTGCTCTCATGGACACATGATCGAAGAGTTTCTGACGCACGGGGTGCGTGAAGTGGAAGAGGCCCTCCGCAAGGCCGCCGCAGCGGAGGTCACCCCCCGCTTCCGCCAGCTCGCCGAAGGCGACGTCGTCGAGAAGACCGGCCCCCACGACATGGTGACCGTCGCCGACCGCCGAGCGGAGGAGCAACTGACGACCGACCTCGCCGCCCTCCTCCCCGGCTCGGTCGTCGTGGGCGAGGAAGCGGTCCACGCGGACCCGGCGCGGTACGAGGAGATATCGGGCGACGCCCCGGTCTGGATCGTCGACCCCGTGGACGGCACCCGCCAGTTCGTGCACGGCGACCCCGGCTTCTGCATGCTCGTCGCCCTCGCGGTGGACGGCGAGGTCCAGGCCTCCTGGACGTACGCACCGGTCCTCGACCAGTTCGCCGTGGCGGTCCGCGGAAAGGGAGCGTGGCTCAACGGCGAGCGCCTGGTGTCCGGCGCCCCCGAGGACGGCGCGGAGATCGAAGTGGCCACCTCGCACCCGGACTTCACCACCGAGGAGCAGAAGAGGGCCCTGCTGGGGCTGCGGGCGCCGGGCGTGCGGCCGAGGCCGTGCGGTTCGGCGGGCCTGGAGTACCTCGCCATCGCCAGGGGCGAGTTGGACGCCGTCGCCTTCAGCTGGGAGCTGGCCTGGGACCACGCCGCCGGGATGCTGCTCGTCGAGGAGGCGGGCGGCACCGACCTGACGCTCACGGGCGAGCGGTTCCGGATCGCCGGGGGCAATTCCCTGCCGTTCGCCGCCGCGCGCGACGCCGCCACGGCCCGGCGGGTCGTCGGCCTCCTCGGCGGCCACGCCTGAGGGAGGGGCTCCGAGGTGGCTGTCGGTGCCCCGTCCTATCCTGGGCGCCAGTGGCCATCGGCTGACAAAGGAGTCCGAAGGTGCCGTCGATGCTTGATGCCGTCGTCGTGGGGGCGGGACCGAACGGGCTGACCGCTGCCGTGGAGCTGGCCCGCCGCGGCTTCTCGGTGGCCGTGTTCGAGGCCAAGAGCACCGTGGGAGGCGGGGCGCGCACGCAGGAGCTGACGCTGCCCGGCTTCCGGCACGACCCCTGTTCCGCGGCCCACCCCCTCGGCATCAACTCCCCGGCGTTCCGCGCCATGCCCCTGGAGAGGTATGGCCTGGAGTGGCTGCACGCGCCGCTGCCCATGGCGCACCCGTTCCTCGACGGCAGCGCCGCCGTGCTGTCCCGCTCGGTGTCCGAGACCGCCGCTTCCTTCGGCCCGCGCGACGCGGGGACGTACCGGCGCCTGATGGAGCCCTTCCTCGCCAAGTGGGACGTCCTGCTGCGGGACTTCATGGCGCTGCCGATGAGTTCGCTGCCGCGCGACCCCGTCACCCTCGCCCGGTTCGGCATCGCGGGGCTGCCGCCGTCGACGTGGCTGATGCGGCGCTTCCGCGACGACCGCGCCCGCGCGCTGTTCGCCGGACTCGTCGCGCATGTCATCGCGCCCCTGGACGGCATCATCACCGGCGGCGTCGGCATGGTCTTCGCGCTGGCCGCGCACGCCCGCGGCTGGCCCGTCGCCCGCGGCGGCTCGCAGTCGATCTCCGACGCGCTCACCGCGTACCTCAAGGACCTCGGCGGCACCGTCCACACCGACTACGAGGTCAAGCGGCTCGACGACCTGCCGCCCGCCCGTGCCTATGTCTTCGACACCTCGCCGACCGCGCTCGCCCGCATCGCGGGCCTCGGCCGCGCCTATGACGGGTATCGGTACGGCGCGAGCGTCTTCAAGGTCGACTACGCACTCGACGGCCCCGTCCCCTGGACCGCCGAGGCACCCCGCACCGCGGGGACCGTGCAGGTCGGGGCGAGCAGCAAGGAGATCGGCGCCGCCCTGCGCACCGCCTCGCGGGAGGGCCGCGCGCCGGACGCCCCGTTCCTGATCACCGTGCAGCCCAGCGTCGTCGACCCCTCCCGCGCCCCGGAGGGCAAGCACGTCTTCTGGGCGTACGGCCATGTCCCGAACGGCTGGGAGGGGGACCTGACCGAGGCCGTCGAGCGACAGCTGGAGCGCTTCGCGCCCGGCTTCCGCGACCGGGTGCTCGCGCGCGCCACCGCGGGCCCGCCCCAGCTCGCCGCGCACAACGCCAACTACGTGGGCGGCGACATCGCCTGCGGCGCGGCCAGCGGACTCCAGCTCCTGCTGCGGCCCAGGCTCTCCCTCTTCCCGTACGCCACCCAGCACCCCGCCGTCTTCATCTGCTCCTCCGCGACCCCGCCGGGACCGGGCGTGCACGGCATGTCCGGGCACAACGCCGCGAAGGCCGTGTGGAAGCGGCTGAGGAGCCAGTCATGACCGTCACCATCACGCTCGTCCAGGGCGACATCACCGCGCAGCGCGCCGACGCCATCGTGAACGCCGCCAACTCCTCGCTGCTCGGCGGCGGGGGCGTCGACGGCGCCGTCCACCGGCGCGGCGGACCCGACATCCTCGCCGACTGCCGGCGCCTGCGCGCCTCCCACTACGGCAAGGGACTGCCCACCGGACGCGCCGTCGCCACCACCGCCGGGCGGCTCGACGCGGGGCATGTGATCCACACCGTCGGTCCGGTCTGGTCGGCCACCGAGGACCGCTCCGCGCTGCTCGCCTCCTGCCACCGCGAGGCGCTGCGCGTCGCCGCCGGGCTGGGGGCGCGCACGGTCGTCTTCCCCGCGATCTCCACCGGCGTCTACCGCTGGCCGCTCGACGACGCGGCCCGCATCGCGGTGGACACCGTGCGCGAGGCCGCCGATCCGGCCGACTTCGACGAGGTGCGGTTCGTGCTCTTCGACCGCGCTGCCTACGAGGCGTTCGCCGTGGCCGTCGAGGCATAGGAGACGCGCGGGCCGTCCGACGTCGATGTCGGATTCCCGCCAGCCGTGCCGGGCGCGATCCACGATCCTTGAGGGCATGCACACCGACACAGAGCGCTGCGTACGCGCCGTGCAGTCGAAGGACGCACGCTTCGACGGCTGGTTCTTCACGGCCGTCGTCACCACGCGCATCTACTGCCGCCCCAGCTGCCCGGTCGTGCCGCCCAAGGCCGAGAACATGACGTTCTATCCGAGCGCGGCCGCCTGCCAGCAGGCCGGATTCCGGGCCTGCAAGCGCTGCCGCCCCGACACCAGCCCCGGCTCTCCCGAGTGGAACCAGCGCGCCGACCTCGTGGCCCGCGCCATGCGCCTCATCGCCGACGGTGTCGTCGACCGCGAGGGCGTCCCCGGTCTCGCGACCCGCCTCGGCTACAGCACCCGGCAGGTCGAGCGGCAGCTGCTCGCCGAGCTGGGCGCCGGGCCGCTCGCCCTCGCCCGTGCCCAGCGCGCCCAGACCGCGCGGCTGCTCATCGAGACGACCGCGCTGCCGATGGCGGAGATCGCCTTCGCCGCCGGGTTCTCCTCGATCCGCACGTTCAACGACACCGTGCGCGAGGTCTTCGCGCTCGCCCCCGGTGAGCTGCGCGCCCGCGCGCCGAAGCGGGCCGGGAGCGCCGCCCCGTCCGGTGCGGCGGCCCCGTCCGGCGCCGCGGGCGGCGTCCTCTCGCTGCGGCTGCCGTTCCGCGCCCCGCTCAACCCCGACAACCTCTTCGGCCATCTGATCGCCACGGCCGTGCCTGGCGTCGAGGAGTGGCGCGACGGCGCCTACCGCCGGACCCTGAGCCTCCCCTTCGGCCACGGCATCGTCGCCCTCACCCCGCACCCCGACCACATCGGCTGCCGCCTCACCCTCACCGACCTGCGCGATCTCACCATCGCCATCAGCCGCTGCCGCCGCCTGCTCGACCTGAACGCCGACCCCGCCGCCGTCGACGGACAGCTGCGCACCGACCCGCTGCTCGCGCCGCTCGTCGACAAGGCCCCGGGCCGGCGCGTGCCCCGCACCGTCGACGAGGCCGAGTTCGCCGTGCGCGCCGTCCTCGGCCAGCAGGTCTCCACGGCCGCCGCCCGCACCCACGCCGCCCGCCTCGTCACCGCGCACGGCCGGCCGGTCGAGGACCCCGAGGGCGGCCTCACCCACCTCTTCCCCACGCCGGACGAGCTCGCCGCGCTCGACCCGGACACCCTCGCCCTGCCCCGCAGCCGCCGCACCACCCTGACCACGCTGGTGCGGCACCTCGCCGAAGGACGGCTCGGGCTCGGCGTGGAGAGCGACTGGGACGAGGCCCGCGCCCGGCTCACCGAGCTGCCCGGCTTCGGCCCCTGGACGGTCGAGGTCATCGCGATGCGGGCGCTCGGCGACCCCGACGCGTTCCTCCCCTCCGACCTCGGCATCCGGCGCGCCGCACAGGAGCTCGGCCTGCCGCACACCCCCGCCGCGCTCACCGCGCGCGCCGCCGCCTGGCGGCCCTGGCGGGCGTACGCGGTGCAGTACCTGTGGGCCACCGACGACCACCCCATCAACGTCATCCCCGCCTGAGGGGCCCCGCGCAAGGGACATCAGCCATGGAACGCCTGCACACCCTCATCGACAGCCCCTACGGGCCGCTCACGCTCGTCGCCACCGACGGCGTCCTCAGCGGTCTCTACATGACCGACCAGCGCCACCGCCCGCCCCAGGAGACCTTCGGCGACCCCGACCCGGCGCCGTTCGGCGAGACGATCAGCCAGCTGGCGGCCTACTTCGCCGGGGAGCTGACGGAGTTCGACCTGCCCCTGCGGCTCGACGGCACGCCGTTCCAGCGCACCGTCTGGCACGAGCTCCAGAGGATCCCCTACGGCGAGACCCGTACGTACGGCGAACTGGCCGAGGCCCTCGGCAAACCGGGCGCCTCCCGCGCGGTCGGCCTCGCCAACGGCAAGAACCCCATCGGCGTCATTGTGCCCTGCCACCGCGTCATCGGCGCGGGCGGCAGCCTGACGGGGTACGGCGGCGGGCTCGACCGCAAGCGGCGGCTGCTCGCCTTCGAGGGCGGGGCTGCGAAGGCCCCGGACGCCCTCTTCTGAGGCGGCCGGCGGCGTCGCGGCGGGCGCGGGATCAGCCGA
Organism: Streptomyces sp. NPDC052114; assembly: GCF_040680155.1. Classification (NCBI taxonomy): domain Bacteria; kingdom Bacillati; phylum Actinomycetota; class Actinomycetes; order Kitasatosporales; family Streptomycetaceae; genus Streptomyces; species Streptomyces sp. NPDC052114. Next base: position 5,360 of record NZ_JBFAWC010000015.1, read on the forward strand.
CCCGGTGCCCGTCCTCCAGCTCCGCGGGGCCGCCGCCCCGCGCCAGGACGTCGAGACCGGTGGCGACCCGTCGGCCCAGTTCGCCGGGCAGATACTCCGTGAGGTGCTCGGGGGCCACCAGGCGCCAGGAGATCAGCTCCTCCTCCTGGAGCCTGATCGACTTCAGCCGGTCGGCGTCGAGCACCCCGCCGTCGTACAGATACGCCACCAGCGGCGGCCGGGCCCGCACGGGACCCGGCGGCACCCAGTCCACCGCGAGCAGCGGTCCGAGCACGACGTCGAGCCCGATCTCCTCGGCCGTCTCCCTGCGCGCCCCCTGCCGCGGCGTCTCCCCGTCGTCCGACTCGACGGTCCCACCGGGCAGGGCCCAGCCCTCGCGGTAGTTGGGCTCGACGAGCAGGACCCGGCCCTCCGCGTCGCGGAAGAGCGCGGCGGCCCCGACGAGGACGCGGGGCAGGCCCGCGATGTACGTGGCGTAGTCGTCAGTGGTCATCGGGGCAGCGTATCCCCGCTCAAGGGGTCTCGATCAACGCCACGGTACGCGAAGCCAGTTCGCTGATCCGCACCCCGTCGAAGCCGAACACCGCGCTGCTGACGCGGTCCTCCAGGGGGTCCCGCCACTGCGCGGGGATCGCCGCCGCGCCGCACAGGACACCGGCCACCGAGCCCGCCGTCGCGCCGTTGGAGTCGGTGTCCAGGCCGCCGCGGACGGTCAGGGCGATGGTGCGGGTGAAGTCCCCTTCGCCGTACAGGAGTCCGGCGGTCAGGACGGCGGCGTTCGGCACGACGTGGATCCAGCCGAGGCCCGCCGTCTCCTCGGCCAGCGTGTCCAGCGTGTCCTCCCAGCCGAGGCCGGCCTCGTGGAGCGAGGTCACGCGCCGCACCGTGCGGGCGAGGCGGCAGCTCGCGGGGATGACGGTGAGCGCCGTGTCCACCGCCTCGCGCGGCGTCGGCGCGGTGAACGCCGCCGCGATCAGGGCCGCCGCCCACATCGCGCCGTAGACGCCGTTGCCGGTGTGGGAGAGCACCGCGTCGCGGCGGGCCAGCGCGGCGGCGCGGCGCGGGTCGCCGGGCGAGGTCCAGCCGTACACGTCCGCGCGGATCAGCGCGCCGATCCACTCCTGGTGGGGATTCTCGTACGTCGCCGTGAGCGGCGGCCGCAGCCCGTTCGCGAGGTTGCGGTACGCGGCCCGCTCCGCCGTGAACGTCTGGAGGTAGGGCAGGCGCAGCAGCCACAGGTCGCCGACCTGTTCGGTGCTGAAGGCGAAGCCGTGGGTCTCCAGGAGGTGCAGGCCGAGGACGGCGTAGTCGACGTCGTCGTCCCGGCAGCTGCCGTGGATCCGGCCGCGCACGCACCGCGGCCACTCCTTGCGCAGCTCGAACTCGCCCGGGTCGTCCGGGGGCTGGGGCAGATAGTCCGTCAGGGGCAGCGCGCCGGTGCGCTCCAGATAGCGGTGGATCCGGTCGCGCGTCCAGTGGTCGCCCCGCTCCACCGGCTTGCCGAGCATGTTGCCGGCGATGCGGCCGAGCCAGCCGCCGTGCACCCGGTCGGCGAGGTCGACGTCGCTGGATTCCGTGGCCGCGGGGGTCGTGGAGGTCATGGGTCCGGTCTACCCGATCGGGGGCCGTTCCGTGCGACCCCTGTCGGTGCGGAGTCCGCAGGGAGTCCGCATGGACGCCGGGCCCCGCTCGGACGGGTGGGGCCCGGCGCCCCGGTGCGCGCGTGGATCGGCTCCGCACCGGTGGCGGCTCAGGGAGGCGGCCCACCGGCTCGGGGAGCCGGTCCGCTCAATCCCCGTCCTGGCTCCGCGACCTGACGATCCGTCGCAGCCGGTGGTGCCGGTCCGGTGTCTGCTCGGTGATCGCGTCACCGACCATCATGCGCACCGCGTCCCGCAGCCCGTGCAGCGCGTGGCCGCGCGCGGGGCCCGCGCCCGGGTCCTCGCGCAGCTCCTTGAGCAGCGCCCAGCACAGCGTCAGCATCACGATCACGAACGGCAGCGCCACCAGGATCGTCGCGCTCTGGAGCGAGTTCAGCCCGCCCGCGACCAGGAGCACCGCGGCCACCGCCGCCATCAGGACGCCCCACGTGACGACCAGCCAGGTCGGCGGGTGCAGCGAGCCGCGGCTGGTGAGCGAGCCCATCACCAGCGACGCGGAGTCCGCGCTCGTGACGAAGTACGTCATGACGAGGATCATCGCGACCCACGAGGTGACCGTGCCCAGCGGCAGCGCGTCCAGCATCGCGAAGAGCGAGGCCTCCGCGCCCTCCTTCACCTTCTCCGCCATGTCGACCTTGCCGGTCGCGTCGAGCCGGATGCCGGTGCCGCCCATCACGCAGAACCACACGACCGTGGCGCCGCTCGGCACGAGCAGCACGCCGATGAGGAACTCGCGGATCGTCCGGCCGTGCGAGATGCGGGCGATGAACGTACCGACGAAGGGCGCCCACGACAGCCACCACGCCCAGTAGAAGATCGTCCAGGCGCCGAGCCAGGAGCTGTCCGTGAACGCGCCCGTGCGCGAGGCCATGGGCAGCAGCTGGTGGAGATAGCCGCCGACGCTCGCCGGGATCGCGTCGAGGACGTAGACGGTCGGGCCCAGGACGAAGACGAAGAGCATCAGCAGGGCGGCCAGCATGATGTTGAGGGTGCTGAGCCACTTCACGCCCTTGTGCACCCCGGAGAACGCCGAGACCACGAAGGCCGCGCCGAGCGACACGATGATGATCAGCTGGAGGGTGGTGGAACTCTCCACGCCCGTCGTGAGGTTGAGGCCGGTGGCGACCTGGAGCGCGCCGACGCCGAGGCTGGTGGCCGTGCCGAAGACGGTCGCGAAGACCGCGAGCAGATCGATGAGGCGGCCGGGCCAGGAGGCCGCGCGCCGCGCGCCGATGAGCGGGACGAAGACGGAGCTGAGGCGGTTGCCGCGGCCCTTGCGGAAGCCCGCGTAGGCGAGGGCGAGACCGGCGATGCCGTAGATCGCCCAGGGGGTCAGCGTCCAGTGGAAGAAGGAGTACTCGAGCGCGGTGCGGGCGGCGGCGCCCGTGCGCGGCTCGGCCGGCGAGGACGGGGGAGGGTTCAGGTAGTGGGTCAGCGGCTCGCCCACGCCGTAGAACATCAGGCCGATGCCCATGCCCGCGCTGAACATCATCGCGATCCACGCGAGGTTGGTGAACTCCGGCTCGGAGTCGTCCTTGCCGAGCCTGATCCGGCCGAAGCGGCTGAGCGCGAGGAACACGCACAGGACGAGGAAGACGTCCGCGGCGATCACGAAGAGCCAGGCGAAGTTGTCCAGGACCCAGCCGAGCGCGCTGTCGGAGGCCCGGTCGAAGGATTTCTTGCCGATCGCGGCCCAGGCGACCACCGCGAGGACGACGCTCACGCCGACGCCGACGACCACGTAGTCGGGAGTGCCGTCCGGGGCCGCGCCCGCCGGGTCCCTGTCGGTCGACGGGGGGTCCGGTGGGCCCTCGCCGGGACGGGGCTGATCGATCATTTCCGTGCTCATGGCGCACCACTATGGTGCGCTATCAGGGGATTTTTCGCCTGGACGCGCCGTCTCGCGCTCCGGGTGGCCATGGGCAGGGGGCCCCGTCTGCGGTTATGGTCGCAGCGGCGCGACTGCCTTGACGCGAGCAAGGCCCGGAAAGCAAGGGGAATGCAAGGTGGCGGACGCTGCAGGGACGGCGGGACACGAGCAGCAGGCTCAGCGCGAGCAGGCTCGGCGCGTGCTCATCGCCGCGGACAAGTTCAAGGGTTCGCTCACGGCCGTGCAGGTCGCGGAGCGGGTGACGGCCGGTCTGCGCCGCGTCGCCCCCGACGTGGCGGTCGAGGCGCTGCCCGTCGCCGACGGCGGTGACGGCACGGTCGCCGCGGCCGTCGCGGGCGGCTTCGAGCGCCGCGAGGTCCGCGTCACGGGACCGCTCGGCGACCAGGTGACGGCGGCGTACGCGCTCAAGGACGGCACCGCCGTGGTGGAGATGGCCGAGGCCTCGGGCCTCCAGCTGCTCCCCGAGGGCGTCTTCGCCCCGCTCACGTCCACGACGTACGGCTCCGGCGAGCTGCTGCGCGCAGCGCTCGACGCGGGCGCCCGCACCATCGTCTTCGGTGTCGGCGGCAGCGCCACGACCGACGGCGGCGCGGGCATGCTGGCGGCGCTCGGCGCGCGCTTCCTGGACGCGGACGGCACGTCCGTCGCCCCCGGCGGCGGCCCGCTCAAGGATCTGGCCACCGCCGACCTGTCGGGCCTGGACGCGCGCCTGAAGGACGTCGAGATCGTCCTCGCCAGCGACGTCGACAACCCGCTGACCGGCCCGAAGGGCGCGCCCGCGGTGTACGGGCCGCAGAAGGGCGCCACTCCGGAGGACGTCGCCGCCCTGGACGCGGCGCTCGCGCACTTCGCCGCGGTCCTGGAGAAGTCCATCGGCCCCAAGGCGGCGGAGTACGCGGCCTCGCCGGGCGCCGGCGCCGCGGGCGGCATCGGGTACGGCGCGCTGGTCGGACTCGGCGCGAGCTTCCGGCCCGGCATCGAGGTCATGCTCGACGTCCTCGGCTTCGCGCCCGCGCTGGCCCGCGCCACCCTCGTCGTCACCGGCGAGGGCTCGCTCGACGAGCAGACCCTGCACGGCAAGGCCCCCGCCGGGGTCGCCGCGGCGGCCCGTGCCGCCGGGATCGAGGTCGTCGCGGTCTGCGGCCGCCTCGCCCTGCCCCCGGAGGCGCTCGGCAGGGCGGGCATCCGCCGCGCGTACGCCCTCACCGACGTCGAGCCGGACGTGGCCCGCTGCATCGCCGAGGCGGGGCCGATCCTGGAGACGGTGGCGGAGGGCATCGCGCGGGACTTCCTCACCTGCTGAACGATCCCGTCCCGGCCCGTCCCGTCGCGTCCCGGAAGGATCGTCCAGAAGAATTCCGGTCACCCGGTCACACATCTCCGTCGGGCTCCGTCAGGGCAGTGAAGGCACACACGAAAGCCCCGAGGAGATGACGATGGAAACGCGTGCGATCACGGCCGAGATCCCGATGGCCCCGCGGCTGGACGAGGACCCGACGGAGCTGCTGCCCGAGCTGGCCGAGGTGTCGGCGGCGCTGTTCAGGACCGTCGGCAACGGCTCGGTGCCGCGCGCCACGATCAGCCTGGTCCACCTGCGGGCCGGGCAGATCGTCGGCAGCACCTATCTGACGGTCCTGCACACCGGATTCCTGCGCAAGGCGGGGGAGTCCGAGGAGCGCATCACCTCGGTGGCCTCCTGGCAGGACTCGCCGTACTTCACTCGCGCCGAGCGCGCCGCGCTGGCGCTGGTGGAGGCGGTGCTCCGGCCCTCCGCGCACGGCGAGCGGGTCTCCGACGAGCTGTACGCGCGGGTGGCGGAGCTCTACGAGCCCCGGGCGCTCGCCACCCTGATGTGCGCGATCGGCCAGGTGAACTTCTTCGTCCCCGTGGCGCTCATCGCCAAGCCGGTGCCCGGCCGGTCGTTCACCGGCCCGTGGAAGTAGGCCCACCCGTTCGCCAACTGCGCCGCAGCGGCCCGGGGTTCGGATCCAGGACGGGATCCGGACGCCGGGCCGCGGGCGCTCCGGCCGCTTCCGCCGCCCCGGCGCGACGACTTCTGCCGCTCACCCGTATCGAACCGGGGACGTGATCGTTTCTTCAGTACGTGAAGAGGAGTCGATCTTGACCGGGTGGGCGCACGCCGGCGGACTCGGTGTCATCGCCGTCCTGTGCCCGTGGACCGGGCTGTCCGTCGACGCGCAGGTCGAGGCCGCCGGAGCGGCCCTGTCGGGGCACGTCGACATCTGCCGCCCGGACGGGCCGGTGGCACCCGCGGCCGAAGCCGGGCCCGAGCAGGTGCCGGGCGCCGCGCCCCGTGCGGCCGCCCCGTCCCGCCCCGGACCCCCGCCCGCCGCCCCGCCGCCCGCGCCACCCGGGGCCGCGCCGCGCCCCGCGCCCGCCGACCCGCCCCGCGCCACACCCCGCGCCGCCCCCCGGGTCAGGGAGCTCCTCGTCCCCGTACGCCTGGAAGCCACGCGTACGCACCCCCGGCAGCAGGCGCCGCCCCCGCAGCCCGCCCCGCCCGCCCCACCCTCTTATCCCGCGCCGGCCTACCGCCCGCCGAAGGACGCGGAGCGCGTGGGCGGGCGGTCCGTGGTGACGACCACGATGGTCGTCACCACGCCCGCGGTCCTCGCCGCAGCCCTGCTGCGACCGCGCTCGCGCTCCGCCGCGGGCGCCCGATCCCGCCCCAACTCCCCCTCCGGAGGCTCTTCGTGACGGAATGGTTCGTCCTCGGCGGCGCCATGGCGCTGGCCTGCGCGGTCGTGCTGACGATGACCGTGGTCAGGCACCGCCGCGTGCCCGTGGACGACGACGACACCAGCGAGACGCCCGACGTCATCGAGTACATGGTGATGATGGTCGGCGTCGTCTACGCGATCGTCCTCGGGCTCGCCATCGCGGGCGTCTGGGAGGCCCGCGGCGCCGCCGACGACGGCGCGCGCCAGGAGGCCCAGGCGCTGCACGAGATCAGCAGGCGCGCACAGGTCTATCCGGCGGACGCCGAGGAGCGCATCCAGCGGGACGTGCGGCGCTACACCGAGCACGTCACGAAGGTCGAGTGGCCGCTCATGATCGAGGAGCACCGGCTCACCGACCGCGGCACCGAACTCCTCGACACCCTGCGCCACGACATCGCCGCGCGCCCGCCCGCGAGCGAGCTGGAGGCGCAGACGTACCAGCCGCTGCTCGACCAGGTGGCCGCCGCCGACGAGGCGCGCAGGGCACGGGCCGACAACGCCGAGGAGACCCTCCCCGGGGTCGTCTGGTTCGGCCTGGTCGCCGGGGCGCTCGTCACGGTCGGGCTGATCTTCACGCTCCAGATCAGACGCTCGGGCCGGGAGCTGCTGCTCGCCGGTACGTTCAGCGCCCTGATCGCCTTCCTGCTCTTCCTCGTCTGGAACTTCGACGCGCCCTTCGGCAGGTCGGCGACGGAGTCGGCGAGCGCGTTCCAGGACCTGCTCAGCGTCTGAGCGTCCCGTGCCCGGCCCGTGCGCGGCGTCTGAACACCGGGTCCCGGGGCGGCCGTTCGGTCGTACGGAGAAGTCGTACGGAGAATGCGTGCCCGGACCCGGTCGTGCCGGGATCCGGTCACGCCGAAAGGGCCCCCTGGGACAGCCGGTGCGCCTCCACCGCCAGCGCCACCTCCACCAGGTCCCGCGGGCGCGCCAGCGAACGCGCCGTCAGTTGTTCCAGCCGGCGCAGGCGGTTGAACACCGTGTTGCGGTGGCAGTAGAGCCGTCCCGCCGCCCGCCCCGCGGAGCCCTCGCAGTCCAGCCACGCGTCCAGCGTCTCCAACAGCACGGCACGGTCCGCCGGTTCGAGGGCGAGCACCTCGCCGAGCACCGCGGCCACCAGCAGCTCCGCCAGCTCCGGTCGGCTCACCACCAGGGCCGTCGGCATCCGCTGGTCGAGCCGGACGATGCCGGTCGCGCCCGGCGGGCAGGTGCGCAGCGCCAGCTCCGCGAGCCGCCTGGCGTGCCCGAGCTGCGCCAGGCCCCCGACCACGGGGCTGATGCCGCCGGGCCCCGGACACCGCCCGTCGAGCATCCGGGCCAGGGCGTCGAGCCCCGCCGCCCCGCCGCCGTCCGCCCCGCCGCCGTCGCCTTTGCCGCCCTCCGCCGCGCCCAGGGCGACCACGCCGACCTCGCAGTCGGTCCGCATCCGCCAGACGAAGCGGAACCCCGCCCGCTGGATCTGCCGGTGGAACGCCTCGCGGCCGTCGCGCCGCTCCACCCGCAGGACCACCACCGCGTACGGGCCGTGCTCGGGCAGGTCGAGCCCGGCCGCCGCGCGCGCCGCGAGGCCCGGCGCCGACCGGCCCTCCAGGAGCGCGTCGAGCAGCGCCTGCAACTGCTCGTCGGTGCGGCGCCGCAGTTCGAGCTCCGTGGCGCGGTACGCGTCGGAGGCCACGGCGGCCTGCGCGTCCACCGCCGACCACACCATCGTCGCCGAACGCATCAGGACCTCCAGCTTCTCGGGGGCCTGACCCGCCGTGCCCTCCAGCAGCGAATCCCACACCAGATAGCCGGCGTTGCGGTACGAGTGCACCAACAGGTCCAACGGCAGGCCCTGTTGCGCGCGGCGCCGACCCGCCTCCTCCGCGTACTCCAGGTCGCGGCGCGGCGAGGCCCGCGGCGCCGAGATGGTCTCGATGCCGATCCGCATCGCCTCCTCGGCCTCCCGCCACTGCACGTCGTACGGCAGCACGTGCCCGTACAGCGGCGAGTGCTCGGTGAGCTGGCGCAGATGCTCGTCGACCAGTTCGGGCAGGCGCGGCAGGAGCGCCGTGCACGCCTCCTTGAGGAGCTTCCAGTCGTGCCCGGTCCGCGGTCTGCGCCCGAACGCGTGCCCGGTCATGGATCCCTCCGTCGCCGTGCTCCGGGAGTTCGTCGGGACGTCATTGGTGCGGAGGATGCCATGGGGCGGTCCCCTCCGGCAGGCCCCTGACACGCGGTGTTGTGCGCGTGCACAACGACGGGGTGCCCGCGCTGGTCCCCGGCAGCGATTCGTCCGCTGTCCGTGGACGCGCCGGTCCCGCGGTGCTGGGGTGAGCGCCACGCGACGGCGGACGGCCGTGCGGGACAGGGGGTTTGCCCGTGGTGGAGGGTTCCGGACTCGTCGTACGGGACGTGTCGGTCGGCTACGGACCCGTGCGCGCCCTGCGCGGGGTCTCGCTCGATCTGCCGGAGGGCGCGGTCGTCGCCGTCCTCGGCGGCAACGGCGCGGGCAAGTCGACGCTCCTGCGCGCCGTCTCCCGCACGCTCTCCTTCCAGGGCGGGCGGCTCACCTCGGGCACCGTGCGCTTCGGCGGCCGGCGCGTCGACACCCTCGCGCCGGACCGCGTGGTGGCCGCGGGGATCTCCCATGTCCCGGAAGGCAGACAGGTGTTCGCGCGGATGACCGTCACCGACAACCTGCGGGCCGGGGCGCTCGGCGCCACCGGCTCGCGCATCGCCAGGGCGGCGGCCCTGCGCCGCGTCCACGACCTCTTCCCGGTCCTCGCCGAGCGCGGCGCCCAGCGCGCCGGGCTGCTCTCCGGCGGCGAACAGCAGATGCTCGCCGTCGGCAGGGCCCTGATGGCCTCCCCGCGGCTCCTGCTGCTCGACGAACCCTCCCTGGGACTCGCGCCGTTGATGGCCGCCCGGATCGCCGACACCGTCAGGGAGATCAACGAGCAGGGCACCTCGGTGCTCCTCGTCGAGCAGAACGCGGCCCTCGCGCTGCGCCTCGCCACCGCCGCGTACGTCCTCGACGTCGGCGAAGTCGCCCTGTCGGGGCCCGCGGACGAGCTCGCCGCCTCCGACGAGGTGCGCCGCCGCTACCTCGGCGTGGTCGACGAGGACGCGGCGGCCGACGTCTCGCCGGGCCTGGACGCGCCGCCGGCGCTGTCGCGCTGGGAGGCGGCCCGATGAGCCCGCGGAGTGCCGCGCGTTCCGCACCGCCCGAGGACGCATCCGTACCGCCCCTGGACGTACGGGACGTGACCGTCCGCTTCGCCGGGCTCACCGCGCTCGACGCCGTCGGCTTCACCGTCCGCCCCGGCACCGTGCACGCCGTCATCGGACCCAACGGCGCGGGCAAGTCGACCTGCTTCAACGTCCTCTCCGGCGTCTGCCGCGCCACCGGCGGCAGCGTCCGTTTCGGCGCGCACGAGCTCACCGGCATGCGTCCGCACCGCATCGCGGAGCTCGGCGTCGCCCGGATCTTCCAGAACCTCGCCCTGCCGCCGCGCGCCACCGTCGCCGACAGCCTGCTCCTGGGCCGGCACCGCCTCACCCGCACCGGCTTCGTCGCCGCCGGGCTGCGGCTGCCCTCCGCGGCCCGCGAGGAGCACCGCCACCGCGAACGCGTGCGCGAGATAGCCGAGTTCGTCGGCATCGGCGGCCAACTCCACCGGCCCGCGGGCGCCCTGCCGTACGGCCAGCAGAAACTGGCCGAACTCGCCCGCGCCCTGTGCATGGAGCCGCGCCTGCTGCTCCTCGACGAGCCCGTCGCGGGCATGACCGCCGACGAACGGCGCCGCACCGCCGCCGTCATCGCGGGCGTCCGCGACAGCCTCGGCATCTCGATCGTCCTGGTGGAACACGACATGGGGGTGGTGATGCGGCTCGCGGACGCGGTGACCGTACTCGACTTCGGGCGGCGCATCGCCGACGGCACGCCCGCCGACGTCCAGCGGGACCCGGCGGTCGTGCGGGCCTACCTGGGGGAGGCCCGCACATGACCACGTTCGTCGAACTCGTCCTCAACGGCGTCTCGTTGGGCGCCGTCTACGCCCTGATCGCCCTCGGCTTCGTCGTCATCTTCCGCGCCACCGAGGTGGTGAACTTCGCGCACGCCTCGCTGCTCCTGGCCGGCGGCTACCTCACCGCGTCCCTCCACGACGACCTCGGCTTCTGGCCGGCGCTGCTCGTCGGCGTCGCGGGCGCGGCCGTGGTCGGCGCCGCCGTCGAGTTCCTGGTCATGCGCCGCTACCGGGGCACCGACCACAGCGTCCTCGCCATCGTCACCATCGGCGTCGACATCCTGCTCACCACCGAACTCACCCGCCGCCTCGGCACCGACGTGCTGCCGCTCGGCGACCCGTGGGGCGACGAGGTGCTCACGATCGGTCCCGTCTCCCTCGCGCACACCCGTATCGCCGCGTTCGTGACGGCGGCCCTGCTCATCAGCGTCTTCCTCCTCGCCTTCCGGTACACCTCATGGGGCGTGGCCATGCGGGCCGCCGCCGAGAGCCCCGAGACCGCGGCCCTGATGGGCGTGCGCCTCGGCCGGGTCTCCCTCGGCGCCTGGGCGGTGGCGGGCGCGCTGGCCGCCGTCGCCGCGCTGTTCCTCACCGTCTTCCCGACACCGGGCCTGGAGCGCGCCACGTCCCTGGCCGCCCTGAAGGCGTTCCCCGCCGCGATCCTCGGCGGCCTCGACTCCCTCGCGGGCGCGCTCGTCGGCGGCCTCGTCGTGGGCGTCACGGAGTCCCTGGCCACCGGATACCAGAGCGAACTCACCTTCCTGGGAAGGGGACTCGGGGATCTGGCGCCCTATCTCGTCATGACCGCCATCCTCCTCGTGCGGCCCGCCGGCCTCTTCGGCACCAAGGAGCTCGCCCGTGTCTGAGCAGCCACGCGTGACCGCGCAGCCACCCGTGTCCGAGGAGCCGCCCGTGTCCGAGGCCGTCGCCCGCACCGCCCGTTCCGCAGGCCCTACGCTGCTCCGGCGCCGCCGCACCTACGCCTGGGCCGCCGCCGCGGCCGTCCTGCTCGCCCTGCCCTTCTACCTCGACCGCTTCTGGCTCCAGGCCGGCCTGTTCGCGATGGCCGCCGCCATCGGGGCGATCGGCATCAACCTCCTCACCGGCGCGACCGGCCAACTCTCCATGGGGCACGCCTTCTTCCTCGCCGTCGGGGCGTACGGATACTGCGTGTTCGCCGGGGACGGCGACGACGGCCTGACCGGGCTCGGCCTGCCGACCTGGCTCGCCGCGGCGCTCGCCGTGGCCGTCGCCGGGCTCGCGGGCGGCCTCTTCAGCCCCATCGCGGGCCGTCTGCGCGGCGCCTACCTCGGCATCGCCACCCTCGCGCTGATCTTCATCGGGCAGCACGTCCTGTTCAACGCGCACGATCTGACGGGCGGTTCCAACGGCCGTGACGTGCCGCCCCTCGACCTCCTCGGCCTCACCTTCGACGACCGCGAAGTCCTCGTCGCCGCCGTCCCGTTCGGCTCCGCCGAGAAGCTCTGGTACGCCGGACTCGTCCTGCTCCTCGGCTGCGGGCTCTTCGCCCGGGGCGTGCTGCGCGGCCGGCCGGGGCGCGCCATGAACGCCATCCGCGACCACCGCGTCGCCGCGGGCGTCATCGGGGTGCCGGTGGCCCGCTACCGCGCCGGTGTCTTCGTCCTGTCGTCGATGTACGCGGGCCTCGCCGGAGTGCTGCTCGCCCTGGTCTTCCAGCGCACGGTGCCCGACTACTTCGGCATGACGCTCTCCCTCGAATACCTCGCCATGATCGTGATCGGCGGCCTCGGCTCGGTCGCCGGAGCCGTCGCGGGCGCGGCCCTCGTCTCCCTGCTGCCCCAGCTGCTCACCCGGTACAGCGAGGCGCTGCCCCTGGTCTCGGCGCCCGGCACCGGCGGGATCTCACCGGGCGAGGCGTCCCGGTACCTGTACGGCGCCGCCGTCGTGGCGGTGGTGCTCTTCCTGCCCGGCGGCCTGGTCAGGATCGCCGCCCGGCGCAGCAGGCCGACTCCAGGCACTCCAGGCACTCCAGGGGAGGAAGCATGAACAGAACGACCAGGGCCACGGCGGCCGTCACCGCCCTCGCCGCGCTCCTCGCGCTGTCCGCGTGCAGCTCCAAGGCGAAGGACGACGACGGGCAGGACAAGGGCGCGGGAGGAGTGCGGACCGGCGACGGCGTGACGAGCGGGAGCATCGAACTCGGCGTGCTCACCGACATGACCGGCGTCTACGCCACGCTCGGCAAGAGCGTCACCCAGGCCCAGCAGCTCTATGCCGACCAGGTCAACGCCGACGGCGGCATCTGCGGACGCAAGCTGAGGCTGACCGTACGCGACCACGGCTACGACCCGCAGAAGGCCGTCGCCGCGTACACCGAACTGGAGCCGAAGGTCCTCGGCTTCGCCCAGTTCATCGGCTCCCCGTTCGTCGCCGCCGTCAAGGGGCGCGTCGACGCCGACAAGGGGCTCGTCCTGCCGCAGGCCTGGTCGGCGAACCTGCTGGGCAGCCCGTACGTGCGGGTCGTGGGATCGACGTACGACCTGGAGACCATCAACGCGATCGACTTCCTGATGAAGGAGAAGGGCCTCAAGAAGGGCGACAGGCTCGGGCACGTCTACTTCGAGGGCGACTACGGCGAGAGCGCCCTCAAGGGGTCGCGGCACATGGCCGACACGGCGGGCCTGACCGTCGTCGAGCAGAAGATCAAGCCGACCGACAACGACATGACCGCGCAGGTCTCCGCCCTGAAGAAGGCCGGGGTCAAGGCCGTCGTGATCAGCGCGGGCCCCCGCCAGGCCGCTTCCCTCGTCGGCGTCGCCGCCGCCGGCCGCTTCGACGTCCCGGTCATCGGCAACAACTCGGCGTTCGCCCCGCAGCTCCTGGCCACCCAGGCGGGCCCGGCCCTCACCAAGAACTACTACGTCGCCTCGCCGACGCTGCCGATCGGCGCGGACACGGCGGCGGCGAAGAAGCTCGTCGCCGACTATCAGAAGGCCCACCCCGAGGACTCCCTCGACAACGGCGTCGTGGCGGGCTGGACGGCGGCCTCGGTCTTCGGCGAGGCCCTGAAGAAGGCGTGCGCGGCCAAGGACCTCACCCGCGAGGGCGTGGACAAGGCCCTCCTGACGATCGACGACTTCGACTCCGGCTTCGGCGTCACCCAGGACTTCACCGACCCCAAGGCGCCCTCCTCCACGAAGAGCGTGATCCTCAAGCCGGACAAGAAGGCCACGGGCGGCATGAGGGTCGTCCGCGCGCCGGGCGCGGCCGAGGCGGCGCGGGGGTACACGGCGGGGGAGTGAGTCAGCCGCGCGGGTCCCGCGCCAGCCGTCGCCAGTGGCGGTCCGCGGGGTCCCGCAGCCCGCGCCAGGTGTCGACGAACAGCCTCGTCGACACCAGCCCCGGCCAGTCCGGCGGCAGCAGGTGCCGGGGCAGGCGCGGATCCCGTGCGAACGTGCCGCGCCACGCGTGCACCAGCCGCGTCCGCAGGACGAACGCCTCCTCGTCCGAGTCCGCGCGCACCTCGCCGAAGCGCCCGACGAACTCCTCGTGCGCGGCCCGCACCGCCGACAGGTCCCAGGCGCGGGCGACGATCCCGCCGTCGTCCTCGGCGCGCGAGACCAGCCAGGTCGCGTGCGGCGCGAGCCCCTGCTCCCGCAGCAGCGCCTTCAGCGCGGTCACCCCGCCCGCGTCCGCCGCGATCCACGCGCCGGGGCCGAGCCGCCCGAACCCCTCGAACGCCAGCTGCTCCTCGACCAGCGCCCGACCCTCCGCGGGCCCGTACAGCAGCAGCTGCTGCCACGCGCCGCGCCACGGAGTCTCCTCGACCGCGCGCTCCAGGCGGTGCGTCCACGCGGTGAGCAGCGCGACCAGGCGCGGCTCCAGGACGAGCGCGGTCCGGCGGCCCGCCCGCTCCGTGGCCAGCCAGCCCTCCGCGACGAGCCGGGCGACGGCCCGCCGCGTCGCCGCCTCGCCGACCCCGCAGGCGCCGAGCGCGCCGACCACGGCACCGGACCAGACGCGCGCGGCGCCCGCGTAGCGCACGTACTCGCCGAGCACGGTGAGCAGCAGCGTCCGCGCGCTGGGCGAGCCGTCCGCGCGACGGCGCGTGCGTGGTGTCTGCACCGTCCGTCCCCTTCTGCCTGTTGACCTCTCCGGCACCCCGGTATAGGACGTAAGAATTCGAGCGCTCGATGTTACGTCCAGTGTCATCGCCCACGGAAGGCGTACGCATGGATCACCAGGGCCCCACCCGCTTCGGCACGTTCATCGCCCCGTACCACGGCCTCGACGGCAACCCCGCGCTCCAGATCCGCCGCGACCTCGACCTGGTCCGCCACCTCGACGACCTCGGCTTCGACGAGGCGTGGATCGGGGAGCACCACTCCGCCGGGTACGAGACGGTCGCCTCCCCGGAGGTCTTCGTCGCGGCCGCCGCCGAGCACACCCGCCGGATCAGACTCGGCACGGGCGTGAACTCGCTGCCGTACCACCACCCGCTGATCCTCGCGGACCGCATCCTCCAGCTCGACCACCAGACGAGGGGCCGCGTGATGCTGGGAGCGGGCCCCGGCCAGCTCGCCTCCGACGCGTTCATGATGGGCATCGACCCGATGCGGCAGCGCGCCATGATGGCCGAGGCCCTGGACGCGATCGTCCGGCTCCTGCGCGGCGAGACCGTCACCCTGCGCACCGACTGGTTCGAACTGGCCGAGGCGAGGCTCCAGCTGCGCCCCTGCCGGCCCGAGGGCATCGAGATGGCGGTCGCCTCGACCGTCTCGCCCTCCGGCTCGGTGCAGGCGGGGCGGCACGGCATCGGCCTGCTCTCCCTCGCGGCCGCCGACCCCGCCGGGCTCGCGGCGCTGCGCGGCAACTGGTCCGCGTACGAGAAGTCCTGCGCCGAGCACGGCCACACCGCCGACCGCGCGGCCTGGCGGCTCGTCGTGCCGATGCACCTGGCGGACACGGCGGCGCAGGCCCGCGCCCAGGCCGCGTACGGCGTGCTCCACCTGGTCCGCTACATCGAGGGCCTGTCCGGCACGACGATGCCGTGGGGCCGCACCGCGGCCCAGGCCGTCGACCACTGGACGGGCGAGGGCTTCCCGGTCTTCGGCGTCGCCACCATCGGCACCCCGGCGGACGCGATCGCCCGCGTCGAGGCCCTCGCCGAGGCCTCCGGCGGCTTCGGCACCCTGCTCCTGCTCGACCTGCCGACCGGCACCCCGGAGGCGAAGCGCCGCAGCTACGAGCTCTTCGCCGAGTACGTGATGCCGCACTTCACGGGCGCCAACCGCGCCCGGGAGGCGTCCATGGGCTGGGCCCACGCGAACAGCGAACGCTTCATGGGGGCGATGCGGGCGGCGATCGAGGCGGCGGCCGGCCGGGCCGGGGACGCGCGGTGAGGGCCGCGGTCCTGCGGGGCGGACGCTTCGTCGAGGACGAGGTCCCGGAGCCCCCGGCGCCGGGCCCCGGCCAGGTCCTCGCCGAGACCCTGGCCACCGGCATCTGCGGCTCGGACCTCTCGGCGGCCCGGCACACGGACGACTTCCTGGCGGCCTTCCGCGACTCGGGGACGGAGTCCTTCCTGTTCGACCCGGACCAGGACCTGGTCATGGGGCACGAGCTGTGCGCGCGGGTGCTGAGCCCGGGGGAGTGGCAGGGCAGGGTCGTCGTCGGCCTGCCCTGGGCGCTCGACCCCGCGGGCACGCCGCGCACGATCGGCTACTCGACGCGCTTCCCCGGCGGCTTCGGCGAGCGCATGACGCTCCAGGAGGCCGCCCTCGTCCCGGTGCCCGACCACGTCCCGCCGCGCGTCGCCGCCCTCACCGAGCCCCTGGCCGTCGGCTTCGGCAACGTCGCCCGCGCGGACCCCGCCCCCGGCAGCGGCGCCGTGGTCCTGGGAGCGGGCCCCATCGGCCTGGGAGCCACCGCCGCGCTCCTGGAGCGCGGCGTGGGCCCCGTGGTGGTCTCCGAGCCCTCCGCACGCCGCAGAGCGCTCGCTGAGCGCTTCGGAGCCCACGTGGTGCTGGATCCGGCCACGCGCGACCCCTTCGACGCGTGGCGGGAGGCGAGCGGTTCCGGCCAGTCACTGTCCGTGTACGAGTGCTCGGGCCGGCCGGGCATGCTGAACACGGTCCTGCACCGGGCCCCGCGCGCCACGCGCGTCCTCCTGATCGGCGCCTGCATGACCGAGGACACCTTCCGTCCCGTGGTCGGGATCCACAAGGACATCACGGTGACGATGTGCATGGCGTACCCGCCCGAGGAGTTCGCCCGCACGCTGGACAGGATCGCGGACGGCAGGGTGGACGCGGCGGCGCTGATCACGGGGGAGGTGGGCTTCGCGGGGGTGGACGGGGCGATGGCGACGCTGGCGCGACCGGACGACCACGTGAAGGTCCTGGTGCGGCCCTAGGGCACGCGAAGGGGGCCCGAACCAGAAGGTTCAGGCCCCCGAAGCACCGTACGAGCGCCGCTACGGCAGCTGCGCCGCCCGCGCCTCGCGACGGTTGTCGCGGAAGTTGTTGACCCGTCGGGCCGTGGCGAAGAGGGGGATCACCGCGCCGAGGACGAGCTGGAGCGCGCAGCCGGTCTGCAGGAGCAGCTGGCCGCCCGGGGCGTCGAACGCCCAGGCCGCGAGCAGCCCCATGGCCGCGACGATCCACGCGAGCATGGCCACCGCGAGCGGACCCCGCGGCTTGGGGTACTCGACGCGGCTGACCATGAGCCAGGCCGTGCCGATGATCGCGAGGAGCGTCGCCACGAAGGGCAGCTCCAGGAGCACGATCGAGACCACCGTCAGCGCTCCGAACGGGGACGGCATGCCCTGGAAGGTGCCGTCCTTCACGGTCACGCAACTGAACCGCGCAAGCCGCAGCACCACCGCCAGCAGCACCACGATCGCGCCCACCGCCGCCACGCGCTGGTGCGCGTCGTCCGCGACCATGCCGTAGACCAGGACGAAGTAGGCGGGAGCGAGCCCGAAGCTGATCAGGTCGGACAGGTTGTCCAGCTCCGCGCCCATCGGCGAGGACCGCAGCTTGCGGGCCACGAGCCCGTCGAAGAGGTCGAAGACGGCCGCGCAGAGCATCAGGATCACGGTGGTGGCGGCGGAGTGCCGCGCCATGCCGCTCTCGTTGCTGCCCTGCAGGTGCGGGATGAGGATGCCCGTGGTGGTGAAGTACACCGCCATGAACCCGCACGTGGCGTTGCCGAGCGTGAGGGTGTCCGCTATCGAGAGGCGCAGTGAGAGGGGCATCTCCTCCTCGGCCTCGTCCTCGGCGGCCTCCGGCACCCAGCCGGCCTGTGTTTCAGGATCAACCACGGTCAATTCGAGTCACCCCAGCCACGGTCTTCTGACCGACCTCGACGTCCACCTCGACACCCTCGGGGAGGTAGATGTCGACGCGAGAGCCGAAGCGGATCAGGCCGATCCGTTCGCCCTGCTCCACCTTCGTGCCCTGCGGCACGTACGGCACGATGCGCCGCGCGACCGCGCCCGCGATCTGGATCATCTCGATGTCGCCGAGCTCGGTGTCGAAGTGCCAGACAACGCGCTCGTTGTTCTCGCTCTCCTTGTTGAACGCCGGGACGAACCCGCCGGGCACGTGCTCCACGGACGTCACCGTGCCCGCCAGGGGCGCGCGGTTGACGTGGACGTTCAACGGGCTCATGAAGATGGCGACGCGGGTGCGCCCGTCCTTCCACGGCATGATGCTCTGCACCACGCCGTCGGCGGGGGAGATGACCCGCCCCTGAGCGATCTCGCGCTCGGGGTCGCGGAAGAACCACAGCATGCCCGCCGCCAGAGCGGTGGCGGGTACGGCGACGGCCGCGGCGCCCTTGGACCGGCGCGCACGGGCGAGGCTGAGTGCCGCGGTGGCGACGGTCGGCAGGAGCCACGGCGATGCTCCGCGAGCAAGGCGTCCCTGAAGAATGCCGTCGCGTGGTGCAGAGGTTTGGCTGTGGGGCATGGATGACCTTCGTAGCGGATGATGCCGCGCATGAACGGGGGACGGCGGCTTTCTCCGGATGCTATCGGTTGCGAGCCACAACTGGGCAAGCCAGGAAGCCGAGTCGGCGGCCGAAGAGTGTTGACAGGGTGTGATCTTCTTCGCGGAGAAAACACCCCAAACCGGGCATCTAGCCCTGGAATCGATACTCTTCGAGCAGTCGACGACCAATGATCATTTTCTGGATCTCGGCGGTACCTTCACCGATCAGCAGCATCGGGGCCTCCCGGTAGAGGCGCTCGATCTCATACTCCTTCGAGAAGCCGTAACCGCCGTGAATCCGGAACGCGTCCTCCACGACTTCTTTGCAGTATTCGGAGGCGAGGTACTTCGCCATCCCTGCTTCGAGGTCGTTTCGTTCCCCGGAGTCCTTTTTGCGTGCTGCATTCACCATCATCGCATGGGCGGCCTCGACCTTGGTAGCCATCTCGGCCAGCTTGAACTGGATGGCCTGGTGCTGCGCGATCGGCTTCCCGAAAGTGTGACGTTGCTGGGCATACGAGACACCGAGCTCAAATGCACGCTGAGCGACACCGCAACCACGTGCCGCGACATTGACGCGGCCGACCTCGACTCCGTCCATCATTTGGTAAAACCCTCGGCCGGTCGTGCCGCCGAGCACGCGATTGGCCGGAATTCGCAGCCCATCCATGATGAGTTCGGTCGTGTCGACGCCCTTGTAACCCATCTTGTCGATCTTTCCGGGGATGGTGAGGCCGGGGCGGACCTCGCCGAACCCGGGCTCCTTCTCCACGAGGAACGTCGTCATCGACTTGTGCGGGGCCGTGCCCTCGGGGTGTCCTTCGTCACTCCGGCACAGGACCGCGACCAGCGTGGAACTGCCGCCGTTCGTCAACCACATCTTCTGGCCGTTGAGGACGTACTCGTCGCCGTCCTTGACGCCCTTGGACGTGATCGCCGACACATCGGAGCCGAGTCCCGGCTCCGACATGGAGAACGCGCCGCGCACCTCGCCGGCCGCCATGCGCGGCAGGAAGGCGTCCTTCTGCTCCTGCGTGCCGTGCTGCTTGAGCATGTAGGCGACGATGAAGTGGGTGTTGATGATGCCGGAGACCGACATCCAGCCACGCGCTATCTCCTCGACGCACAGCGCGTACGTGAGCAGCGACTCGCCCAGGCCGCCGTACTCCTCCGGGATCATCAGGCCGAACAGGCCCAGTTCCTTGAGGCCGTCGACGATCTGCTGCGGGTACTCGTCACGGTGCTCCAGCTCCGTGGCGACCGGGATGATCTCCTTGTCGACGAAGTCCCGGACGGTGGACAGGATCTCCTGCTGGACGTCGGTGAGTCCGGCGGTCTGGGCGAGTCGCGTCATGGCTACTTCTCCTGCGTCTTCTTCGGGGTGTCCAGCAGCTCCGGGCGACCGGGCTGCTCGCCGCCGCGCTCCTTGATGTACGTCTCGGTGGGCACCATCACCTTGCGGCGGAACACGCAGACGAGCGTGCCGTCCTGCTTGTAGCCCTTGGTCTCCACGTGGACGATGCCGCGGTCGCTCTTCGACCTGGACGGCGTCTTGTCCAGGACGGTCGTCTCGCCGTAGATCGTGTCGCCGTGGAAGGTCGGCGCCACGTGCTTGAGCGACTCGATCTCCAGGTTGGCGATCGCCTTGCCGGAGACGTCCGGCACGCTCATGCCGAGCAGCAGGGAGTAGATGTAGTTGCCGACGACGACGTTCTTGCCGAAGTCCGTCGTCTTCTCCGCATAGTTCGTGTCCATGTGGAGGGGGTGGTGGTTCATGGTGAGCAGACAGAAGAGGTGGTCGTCGTACTCGGTGACCGTCTTGCCGGGCCAGTGCTTGTACACGGCGCCGACTTCGAACTCTTCGTAGGTGCGGCCGAACTGCATGGTGTTACGCCTCCGGGGCCTCGAACTTGGACGTGCGCCGCATGCCCGCCGCACGGCCCTTTCCGGAGATGACCAGCGCCATCTTCCGGCTCGCCTCGTCGATCATCTCGTCGCCGAGCATCGCCGAGCCCTTCTTGCCGCCCGCCTCGGACGTGTAGTACTCGTACGCGTCCAGGATCAGCTCGGCGTGGTCGAAGTCCTCCTGGGAGGGCGAGAAGATCTCGTTCGACGCCTCCACCTGGCCCGGGTGCAGCACCCACTTGCCGTCGAAGCCGAGCGCCGCGGCGCGCTGCGCGACCTCGCGGTAGCCCTCCACGTTGCGGATCTGGAGGTAGGGGCCGTCGATCGCCTGGAGGTCGTTGGCGCGTGCGGCCATCAGGATCTTCATCAGGATGTAGTGGTAGGCGTCCGCGCCGTAGCCGGGCGGCTGCTCGCCGACGACCAGGGACTTCATGTTGATCGACGCCATGAAGTCGGCCGGGCCGAAGATGATCGTCTCGACGCGCTGGGAGGCCTCGGCGATCGCGTTGACGTTGTTCAGGCCGCGGGCGTTCTCGATCTGCGCCTCGATGCCGATCTTGCCGACCTCGAAGCCCATCGTCTTCTCGATCTGGGTCAGCAGCAGGTCGAGCGCGACGACCTGGTCGGCCGTCTGCACCTTCGGCAGCATGATGCAGTCGAGGTTCTGGCCGGCGCCCTCGACGACGGTCACGACGTCGCGGTACGTCCACTCGGTCGTCCAGTCGTTGACGCGCACGACCCGCGTCTTGCCCGTCCAGTCGCCCTCGTTGAGGAACTTGACGATGGTGTGCCGTGCCTCCGGCTTGGCGAGCGGCGCGCAGGCGTCCTCCAGGTCGAGGAAGACCTGGTCGGCGGGGAGGCCCTGGGCCTTCTCCAGGAAGCGCGGGTTCGAGCCCGGTACCGCCAGACACGAGCGGCGGGGACGCAGACGGTTGATGGGCGCGGTCATGCGGGGACCTCCAGCGGGTCGAGGTTGTTCGCTTTCCGGATCTCGTCGACGATACGGCCGATGATCTCCGTGATGCCGAAGTCCTTGGGCGTGAAGACGGCGGCGACACCCGCACGCTTCAGGTCCTCGGCGTCGGCGTTGGGGATGATGCCACCGACGATCACGGGGATGTCGGTGGCGCCCGCCTCGCGCAGCCGCTCCAGGACGTCGGGCACCAGCTCGGCGTGCGACCCGGAGAGGATCGACAGGCCGACGCAGTGCACGTCCTCGGCGAGCGTGGCGGACACGATCTGCTCCGGGGTGAGCCGGATGCCCTGGTAGACCACCTCGAACCCGGCGTCGCGGGCCCGTACGGCGATCTGCTCGGCGCCGTTGGAGTGCCCGTCAAGGCCCGGCTTGCCGACCAGGAGGCGCAGCCGGCCGCCGAGCTCGTCGGCCGTGCGGTCGACCTTGCGGCGGACCTCGGCCAGCGGCGTGCCCTCCTCGGCGGTCACCGCGACCGGCGCCGACGAGACGCCGGTGGGCGCCCGGAACTCGCCGAACACCTCGCGCAGCGCGCCCGCCCACTCGCCGGTCGTGACCCCGGCGCGGGCGCATTCGAGGGTGGCCTCCATGAGGTTCTCCGTGCCCTCCGCGGCC
The DNA here is from genome assembly GCF_040680155.1 of Streptomyces sp. NPDC052114. Taxonomy (NCBI): domain Bacteria; kingdom Bacillati; phylum Actinomycetota; class Actinomycetes; order Kitasatosporales; family Streptomycetaceae; genus Streptomyces; species Streptomyces sp. NPDC052114. The sequence continues at coordinate 27,129 of NZ_JBFAWC010000015.1, forward strand.
TCCTTGAGGCGGTCGAGCGCCTGCCGGGTGGTCGGGTAGTGGAACGGGTCGCCCATGCCCTGCCGGTCCGAGGACTCCTGGCGCGTGGTGCGCCAGTCGCCGATCGCCCGGACGACCTTCGCCTCGACGGCGTGGTCCACCGTCATGATCGCGGCGTCCAGGTCGGCGGTGAGCGGGTTCGGCTCGGTGGACGCGTACACGTTCACACCGACGATCTTCTCCTCGCCGCCCTCGATCCGGGCGCGACGCTCGGCGTGCGAGGAGACCAGCTGGGACTTGAGGTAGCCCGACTCGACGGCGGCCATCGCGCCGCCCATCTCCTGGATCCGGTCGATCTCGGCGAACGACTCGGCGATCAGCTCGTCGACCTTCTTCTCGACGACGTGCGAGCCCGCGAAGATGTCCTCGTACTCCAGCAGGTCGCTCTCGTGCGCGAGGACCTGCTGGATGCGCAGGGACCACTGCTGGTCCCAGGGGCGGGGCAGCCCCAGCGCCTCGTTCCAGGCGGGCAGCTGGACGGCGCGTGCGCGGGCGTCCTTGGAGAGGGTGACGGCCAGCATCTCCAGGACGATCCGCTGGACGTTGTTCTCCGGCTGGGCCTCGGTCAGGCCCAGGGAGTTGACCTGCACGCCGTAGCGGAAGCGGCGCTGTTTCGGGTTCTCGATGCCGTACCGCTCGCGCGTGATCCGGTCCCAGATCCGCCCGAACGCCCGCATCTTGCACATCTCCTCGATGAAGCGGACACCCGCGTTCACGAAGAAGGAGATGCGGGCCACGACGTCCCCGAACTTCTCCTCGGGGACCTGCCCTGAATCGCGTACGGCATCGAGAACCGCGATGGCGGTGGACATCGCGTACGCGATCTCCTGGACCGGTGTGGCCCCCGCCTCCTGGAGGTGGTAGCTGCAGATGTTGATCGGGTTCCACTTGGGGATGCGGGCCACCGTATACGTGATCATGTCGGTGGTCAGACGCAGCGAGGGCCCCGGCGGGAAGACGTGCGTCCCGCGCGAGAGGTACTCCTTGACGATGTCGTTCTGCGTCGTCCCCTGGAGCTGGGCGATGTCCGCGCCCTGCTCCTCCGCGACCACCTGATAGAGCGCCAGGAGCCACATGGCGGTGGCGTTGATCGTCATCGAGGTGTTCATCTGGTCCAGGGGGATGTCCTGGAACAGGCGCCGCATGTCACCGAGGTGCGAGACCGGCACGCCGACCCGGCCGACCTCGCCGCGGGCGAGGATGTGGTCGGGGTCGTACCCGGTCTGCGTGGGCAGGTCGAACGCGACCGAGAGGCCCGTCTGCCCCTTGGCGAGGTTGCGACGGTACAGCTCGTTGGACGCCTCCGCCGTGGAGTGACCGGCGTACGTCCGCATGAGCCACGGCCGGTCCTTCTGACGCTCTGTCATGCTCCGCTGCTCCTCGATCGGTTCAGACGTTGCGGAAACGGTTGATGGCGTCGATGTGCTTGGCCCGCAGCTCCGGGTCGCGCACGCCCAGGCCCTCCTCGGGTGCGAGCGCGAGGACGCCGACCTTGCCCTGGTGGGCGTTGCGGTGGACGTCGTGGGCCGCCTGGCCGGTCTCCTCCAGGGAGTAGACCTTGGAGAGCGTGGGGTGGATCTTGCCCTTGGCGATCAGGCGGTTGGCCTCCCACGCCTCGCGGTAGTTGGCGAAGTGCGAGCCGATGATGCGCTTCAGGGACATCCACAGGTAGCGGTTGTCGTACTCGTGCATGTAGCCCGAGGTGGAGGCGCAGGTGGTGATGGTGCCGCCCTTGCGGGTGACGTAGACGCTGGCGCCGAAGGTCTCGCGGCCGGGGTGCTCGAAGACGATGTCGATGTCCTCGCCGCCGGTGAACTCGCGGATGCGCTTGCCGAAGCGCTTCCACTCCTTGGGGTCCTGGGTGCGCTCGTCCTTCCAGAACCTGTAGCCCTCGGCGCTGCGGTCGATGATCGCCTCGGCGCCCATCGAGCGGCAGATGTCCGCCTTCTGCTCGCTGGAGACGACACAGATCGGGTTGGCGCCGCCCGCGAGCGCGAACTGCGTGGCGTAGCTGCCGAGTCCGCCGCTCGCGCCCCAGATCAGGACGTTGTCGCCCTGCTTCATGCCGGCGCCGTTGCGGGAGACCAGCTGGCGGTAGGCGGTGGAGTTCACGAGCCCGGGGGCCGCGGCCTCCTCCCAGCTCAGGTGGCCCGGCTTCGGCATCAGCTGGTTGGACTTGACGAGGGCGATCTCGGCGAGGCCGCCGAAGTTGGTCTCGAAGCCCCAGATGCGCTGCTCGGGGTCGAGCATCGTGTCGTTGTGGCCGTCCGAGGACTCCAGCTCGACGGAGAGGCAGTGCGCGACGACCTCGTCGCCCGGCTTCCAGGAGTTCACGCCGGGGCCGGTGCGCAGGACGACGCCCGCCAGGTCGGAGCCGATGACGTGGTACGGCAGGTCGTGGCGCTTGGTCAGCTCGCTGAGCCGGCCGTAGCGCTCCAGGAAGCCGAAGGTCGACAGCGGCTCGAAGATCGAGGTCCACACCGAGTTGTAGTTGACCGAGGAGGCCATGACGGCCACCAGGGCCTCGCCCGGGCCGAGTTCGGGGACCGGCACCTCGTCGAGGTGGAGGGACTTGCGGGGATCCTTGTCGCGGGTGTCCAGGCCCGCGAACATCTCCGTCTCGTCCTTGTGCACGGTGATCGCGCGGTACGAGTCGGGCAGGGGGAGAGCGGCGAAGTCGGCGGACGTGACCGCGGCGGAGCCGCTCGATGTCACGGTCTGCGACTGAATCGCGTCCAGGATTTCCTTCACGGTTTTGCCTCCGGCGAAGAAGCGCCTGCGGGAGCGCTGTCTTGAGGGTTGCGTCGGGGTGCTGATGGTGCTGTGGAGGTGTGCCGTCGGTTCGGCGAAGGGTGGTGCTCGGCGACGCCTTGGTGGGGCGTGGGAGGTGCCTGTGACGCAGGCGTCCGGGCGCACAAGCCGTGGCTTGAGGGGACAGCCGACGTACGGAGGATCTCTGTACGTCGGCCGCCCGGACAACATCAACGTATGACACCGCGTGCCAACGGGCAAGACACTGAGTGCCATGAGTTTTTGACCGATGATCGATCAGTGCAGGTCAGAGTGGGTGGCGGCACGACTGAGGGGGCGCTACCGGCTGGTAGCGCCCCCTCAAAAGCCGAGGACGAATCGGGTGAAAACCTACCTAGACGAGCTCTCCGAGCATCGCCACGAGCACTCTTCCCGCGCCGTTACGAGCGCTCCCTGAGCGCCTTCTCGATGGTCCGCATGACCTCGTCCAGCGGGGCGTCCGTGCGGGCCACCGTGACGAGGACCTCGCCCTGCGCGGAGGCCGTCGCCGGGACCGAGGCGGGGGAGGCGTCGCGGCCCGCGCCGATGCCGGTGCCGAAGGTGCGGCGGACGATGGCGAAGGCGTGGTCCAGATGGGTCTCCACGTCGCCCTGGCCGCCGGCCCGCAGCCAGCGCCGCAGGACGTGGTTGTGGGCCGTGACGACCGCGGAGGCGGCGACCTCGGCGAGCAACGGGTCGTCGTTGCCGTCGTGGTGCGCCTGCTCGTCGAAGTGGCCCAGGAGGTAGCGGGTGAAGAGCCGCTCGTAGCGGGCCACGGAGGCGATCTCGCGCTCGCGGAGCGTGGGGACCTCGCGGGTCAGGCGGTAGCGCTCCACGGAGACGGAGGGCTGCGCCGCGTACATCTTCATGACTTCCTTGATGCCGCGGCACACGGTGTCGAGCGGGTGCTCGTGCGGCGGCGCCGCGTTCAGCACCGCCTCCGCGCGGATCAGGGTGTCGTCGTGGTCCGGGAAGATCGCCTCTTCCTTGGAGCGGAAGTGCCGGAAGAAGGTCCGGCGGGCGACCCCCGCGGCGGCGGCGATCTCGTCGACCGTCGTCGCCTCGTATCCCTTGGACGCGAAGAGCTCCATGGCCGCCGCCGCCAGCTCGCGGCGCATCTTGAGCCGTTGGGCGGCGGCACGGCTGCCCGCGGCGCTCTCGGGAGCGTCGGCGGATGCGTTGCGTGAGGACTTGGCGGCCTTGGACATGCCATGAACGTACTGCATATGCGCGCCGCGCTGCTCCCGCGGGACGGGGCCGCCCGAGGGTTCGAGCAGCCCGCCCCAGTCCGTACGCCGGCCCAGGAGCCCGTCGGTCGGCTCAGCGCCGGGCATATTCGCGGAAGCCCCGGCCCGTCTTGCGGCCGAGGCAGCCCGCGGCCACCAGGTGTTCGAGGAGCGGCGCCGGGGCCAGGCCCGGGTCGCGGAACTCGCGGTGCAGGACCGTCTCGATGGCCAGCGAGACGTCCAGGCCGACGACGTCCAGGAGCTCGAAGGGGCCCATCGGGTAGCCGCCGCCGAGCTTCATCGCGGCGTCGATGTCGTCGAGCGAGGCGTAGTGCTCCTCGACCATCTTGATCGCGTTGTTGAGGTACGGGAAGAGCAGCGCGTTCACGATGAATCCGGCGCGGTCGCCGCAGTCCACCGGGTGCTTGCGGATCCTCGTGCAGACCTCGCGGACGGTGGCGTGCACGTCGTCCGCGGTCAGCACGGTGCGGACCACCTCGACGAGCTTCATCGCGGGCGCCGGGTTGAAGAAGTGCATGCCGATCACGTCGCGCGGGCGCGCGGTGGCGCGGGCGCAGGCGACGACCGGCAGCGAGGAGGTCGTGGTGGCGAGGATCGCGCCCGGCTTGCAGATCTTGTCCAGCGTCGCGAACAGCTGCTGCTTGACCGCCAGGTCCTCGGCGATGGCCTCCAGTGCCAGATCGACGTCGGCGAACGCCTCGTACGAGCCGGTCGGCGTGATCCGCTCCAGCGTCTGCGCCGCGGCCTCGGCGGTCATCCGGCCCTTGTCGACGGAGCGCGAAAGCGACTTTCCGATACGGGACTTGGCGGTCTGCGCCTTCTCGTCGGTGCGCGCGGCGAGCACCACGTCGTAGCCGGCCTTGGCGAAGACCTCCGCGATGCCCGAGGCCATCGTCCCCGAGCCCGCGACGCCGACCGAGCGGACGGTGCGTCCCCGGGTCCCCTCCGCGTCCTTTCGCGGGGTGAGCGAGTCGGCCACCACGTCCGCGCTGCCCGGCTCGGCGTACGTGTAGAAGCCGCGGCCCGCCTTGCGCCCGGTCAGGCCGGCCTCGCTGAGCTGCTTGAGGATGGGCGCGGGCGCGTGCAGCCGGTCGCGCGACTCGGCGTACATGGCGTCCAGGACCGTGCGGGCGGTGTCCACGCCGATCAGGTCGAGCAGCGCCAGCGGGCCCATCGGCAGGCCGCAGCCCAGCCGCATCGCGGCGTCGATGTCCTCGCGGGAGGCGTACTTCGCCTCGTACATCGCGGCGGCCTGGTTGAGGTAGCCGAAGAGCAGCCCGTCGGCGACGAAGCCGGGCCGGTCGCCGACCGCCACGGGCTCCTTGCCCAGCGCGTACGCCAGCTCGGTGACCGCGGCGACGGCGGCGGGCGCGGTCAGCACGGACGAGACGACCTCGACGAGCTTCATCGCGGGCGCCGGATTGAAGAAGTGCAGGCCGAGGACGCGCTCGGGGCGGGCCGACTCGGCGGCGAGGCGGGTCACGGACAGCGCATTGGTGCCGGTCGCGATGATCGTGTCCGGGCGCACGACCGTGTCGAGCTCGCGGACGATCTGCTGCTTGATCTCGTACGACTCCGGGGCGACCTCGATCACCAGGTCGGCGTCGGCGGCGGCCTGGAGGTCGGTGAAGGTGCGGAAGCGGGCGAGGGCGTCGCGCCTCTCCTCGTCGGTGAGCCGTTCGCGGCGCACCGCGCGGGCTGTGGAGGCCTCCAGGGACGCGACCGCCCGGGTGGCCGCCGCTTGGCTGATGTCGATGCCGATGACCTCGCGGCCCGCACGGGCCAGGACCTCGGCTATGCCGGTGCCCATCGTGCCCAGACCGATGACGGCGACGGTGTTCAAAGGAGCGTCCATGCGAGGACTCCAGGAAAGAGAGTGACGACTGAGGGGCGCACACGGGGACGGCAACGGCCGTACGGCGTGCGGAAGGTGAGGGTGTGTCGTGCCCGGGCGGCGCGCTCGCCGCGCCCGGTGAGGAATCGACCGGCCCTGTCCCGGGGCCACGTCGTACTGAGGTGCCTGGTGCACCGAACCGACCTGCACCCACGACGGCTGCGTCACCAGGCCGTCGTGAGGGAGTGCTAGAGGGGAGTGTGCCCCGCTCACCTGAGATTAACCCGCGAGTAATGAGCGCGCCAGCCCCCGATGTTGCCCGATACCTGTGATCTACGTCGCGACCGCTGGGTAAGGCTTAGGCTCGCGGCCATGGAGCAGGAGTTGCGGACGGTGACGGAACGTTTACGCGGAGAGTCCGGAGGGAGCAAGGAGTACGAGAAGCTGATCGCCACCGACGACCTCGATGAGCTCGCCGAGGTGCTCGTCTCGCCGGGACAGCCCTTGTGGGCCAGGGAGTTGGTGGCCTTCCGGCTCGGGGTGGCCGGCGATCGCCGGGCCTTCGAGTCGCTCGTGCTCCTCCTCAACCACCGCGACCCGCCGCGCTGCGCCGCGGCGGCCTACGCCCTGGCGCGCCTCGGCGACCCCCGCACGGCGCGCGCGGCGGCCGCGCTCGCCACGAACGAACTCCGCGTCGCCTACGCCCTGCACCCGGTGCGGCTGCTGACGGAACTGCGTGCCCCGGAGTCGGTGCCCGCGCTGATCACCACGCTCCAGCGCAGGCTGGCGCCGCACGACCCGTTCGGCAAGATCGCGCTCGCGTGCGTGGAGGGGCTCGGGGCGCTGGGGGACGGGCGGGCGAGGCCGGTCCTGATGACGGCGCGGGCCCACCCCCGACTGGCCGCGGCGGCCTCGGCGGCGCTGGCGCGGCTGCCGGAGTGAGCCGCGGGGCGCGTGCGGCTCAGGCGGGGTGGGGCGGTCGGCGCAGGGGGAGTTCACAGCGGATCTCGGGTACGGGCACGCCGTCCACCTCGTCCGGTGCGCGGGCGCCGTCCGGACCGAAGCCCGCGCGGTCGTAGAAGCGACGGGCGCGCGTGTTGCCCTCGACGACCCACAGCCGCAGCCGGCCGTGCCCGGCGGCCGCGCAGCGCGCCACGCACTCCTGGACCAGGGCCCGGCCCACGCCCGTGGAGTAATGCTCCGGGTGGGCGTACAGCGCGTACAACTCGGCCTCGCCCGGCGGGACGTCGGCGTCGCGCGACGGGCCGAAGCTCACCCAGCCGACGACCCGCCCGGCGCGCTCCGCGACCAGGTCCACCGTCCGTCCCGGGCCCCGCGCGAACCGCTCGCGCTGCCACGCCGCGCCCTCCTCGACGTCGAGCGCGTCCAGGAACGGCTGCGGCATCAGCCCGGCGTACGCCGACTGCCAGCCGAGGACGCGGAGTTCGGCGACGGACGTGCAGTCGCCCTCGGTCATCGTCCGTACGTGCAGGCCGGGCATCTACTCGGCCACCACCGCGAACGCCTCGATCTCCATCAGGAACTGCGGGCCGACCAGTGAGGCCACCTGCACCGCGGAGGACGCGGGGAGCCGCTCGGGGTCGAGGAAGGCGTCCCGCGCGGCGCGCACGGCGGACATGTGCGCCATGTCCGTCACGAAGTACGTGAGCTTCACGACGTCGTCGAAGGTCGCGCCGGCCGCCGCGAGGCAGCGGCGCAGGTTCTCGAAGACCTGACGGGCCTGCGCCGCCGCGTCGCCCTCGCCGACCAGCCTGCCGTCCTCGTCCAGGGACAACTGCCCCGAGACGGCGACGAACCGGCCGGTGCCCATCACGACGTGCGTGTACGCGGTGGCGGGGGCGACGCCCTCGGGGGCGCTGATGTGCGTGAGTCGGCTCATGTCCCCATGATGGATCATGCCGCTGACAGCGCCCGCCTACAGCAGCGTGAGCTGGGTGGGGCCGGTCGCGGGGACCGGATCCTCGGGCGGGCGGATCCGTCGCGCGGTGCCCGCACGCGTGGGCCCGATGCCGAACTCCTCGGCCAGCTCGTGCACATGGCGGGTGACGCGGCGCTGGTACCACTTCGGGGCGTAGGCCCCCTCCGCGTACAACCGCTCGTAGCGCCCTACGAGGTGGGGGTGGTGCTGCCCGAGCCAGGCCATGAACCACTCGCGGGCCCCCGGCCGCAGATGCAGCACGAGCGGTGTCACGGAGGTGGCGCCCGAGGCGGCGATGGCCCGCACCGTGGCGCGCAGCTGGTCGGGGTGGTCGCCGAGGAAGGGGATGACGGGCGCCATCAGGACGCCGCAGCCGATGCCGTGCTCGGTCAGGGTGCGCACGACGTCCAGGCGGCGCTCCGGGGCGGGCGTGCCCGGCTCGACCGTGCGCCACAGCTCGTGGTCGGTGAAGCCGACCGACACGGAGATCCCCACGTCGGTCACCGCGGCCGCCTGCCGCAGCAGGTCGAGGTCGCGCAGGATCAGCGTGCCCTTGGTCAGGATCGAGAAGGGGTTGCCGCGGTCGCGCAGCGCCCCGATGATCCCCGGCATCAGGCGGTAGCGGCCCTCCGCGCGCTGATAGCAGTCCACGTTCGTGCCCATGGCGACGTGGTCGCCGTGCCAGCGGGGCGAGGCGAGCTGGCGCCGCAGCACCTCGGCCGCGTTGACCTTGACGACGATCTGGCTGTCGAAGTCCAGGCCGGTGTCCAGGTCGAGGTAGCTGTGCGTCTTGCGCGCGAAACAGTAGACGCACGCGTGCGTGCAGCCCCGGTAGGGGTTGACCGTCCATTCGAACGGCATCCGGGAAGCGCCCGGCACGCGGTTCAGGACCGACCTGGCCCGGATCTCGTGGAAGGTGATCCCCCGGAACTCGGGGGTGTCGAACGTTCTCGTACGCACCGCGTCCGCGCCGAACAGGGCGGCATCGGCGGTGCCCGGGCGCGGCCCGTCGGAGAGGTTCTCCCAGCGCATGACGCCTCCTCGGTAGCTCTGGCCACAGAATAGAACACATGTTCCCTTGATCGTGCGAGGGCCACCGCCGTGCCGCCCCGGCGGGCGATGCATGATCTGAGGCATGCTCGTCGAGTCCCTCTCCGTCGGCGCCCTGATCGTGGTCCTGGTCTGCGCCGTCGTCCGTCCCTTCCGCTGGCCCGAGGCCGCCTTCGCCGTGCCGGCCGCCGGTGTCGTGATCGCGGCCGGGGCGATCCCGCTCGACGACGTGCGCGAGGAGGCCGCGCGGCTCGGTCCCGTGATCGGGTTCCTCGCCGCCGTCCTGGTCCTCGCCAAGCTCTGCGCCGACGAAGGGCTCTTCCGGGCCTGCGGCACCTGGATGGCGCGGTGGGCGGCGGGGCGGCCCCGGCGGCTGCTCACCGCCGTCTTCGGACTCGCCTCGGTGATCACCGCGGCGCTCAGCCTGGACGCCACCGTGGTCCTGCTGACCCCGGTCGTCTTCGCCACGGCCGCGCGCATGGGCGCCCGGCCCAAGCCGCACGTCTACGCCGCCGCCCACCTGTCCAACACCGCGTCCCTGCTGCTGCCGGTCTCCAACCTCACGAACCTCCTCGCGTTCACCGCGACCGGCCTGAGCTTCACGCGCTTCGCGCTGCTCATGACGCTGCCCTGGCTGGTCGCCGTCGCGGTCGAGTACGCCGTCTTCCGGCGGTTCTTCGCCGCCGACCTGGACGCGCCCGCCGAGGGCGTCGAGACCGCCGAGCCGCCCCGGATGCCGCTGTTCGCGCTGGTCACCGTCGCCGCCACGCTCGCCGGGTTCGCGGTGGCCTCCGCCGCCGGCGTCGACCCGGCCTGGGCCGCCGCGGCGGGGGCGGCCGTGCTCGCCGTGCGCGCCCTCGTGCGCCGCCGCACGACGCCGGTGGCGATCCTGCGCTCGGCCTCGCTGCCGTTCCTCGCCTTCGTCCTCGCCCTCGGCGTCGTCGTCAGGGCCGTCGTCGACAACGGCCTCGGCGACGCCCTGGGGCGGGTCCTGCCCGACGGCACCGCCCTGCCCGCGCTGCTGGGCACCGCCGCCGTCGCCGCGCTGCTCGCCAACCTGATCAACAACCTGCCCGCCGTGCTCGCCCTGGTCCCGCTGGCCGCGCCCTCCGGCCCCGGCGCCGTCCTCGCGGTGCTGCTCGGCGTGAACATCGGACCCAACCTCACCTACGCGGGATCCCTCGCCACCCTCCTGTGGCGCCGCATCGCCCACCAGCACGAACACGACGTCGACCTGCGGGAGTTCACCCGCCTCGGACTGCTCACCACCCCCGCCGCACTCCTCCTGTCGACCCTCGCGCTCTGGGTCTCGCTGCGCCTGCTGCCCGCGTGAACCCGCCGGTGGGCGCGCCTTTCACCCGGGACCCGATTTGGGCGGCCGGTATGCCGGGTGGTTGGCTTTCCGTGAACCCCTGAGACACCAAGTGCTGGAGGAAGTGCAATGGCGCAGGTCGAGGCGACCACGGAGCGGATCATCGCGGCGAAGCCGGACGACGTCTTCGACGCGCTGGCCGACTACAACGGCACGCGCGAGAAGCTCCTTTCGGAGCACTTCAGCGAGTACGAGGTGCGGGAGGGCGGCGACGGCGAGGGCACCCTCGTCCACTGGAAGCTCCAGGCCACCAGCAAGCGGATCCGCGACTGCCTGCTGGAGGTCAGCGAGCCCACCGACGGCGAACTCGTCGAGAAGGACCGCAACTCCTCGATGGTCACGACCTGGCGCGTGACCCCGGCCGGTGAGGGCAAGGCCCGCGTGGTCGTCTCCACCGTGTGGAACGGCGCGGGCGGCATCGGCGGCTTCTTCGAGAAGACGTTCGCGCCCAAGGGGCTCGGGCGGATCTACGACGCCGTCCTCGGCAGGCTCGCCGCCGAGCTGGAGAAGTAGCCCCACCGGGAGCGGCAGGCCGGTCCGTCGGTCTGCCAACTCCCGCGTAGCCCATCAGGGTTGTTGTCACGCTCACCGTTTCGAGTGGTTTTCTGCTCGGCTCCGATGTGCGCCCCAGCGCTCCGACCGGCACTTACGCCGTACAAGGCCGCTGTGGACACCGCTCGTCGCGCTTGCTCCCAGTTGTCGCGTAATGCGAGAAATGGGCGGCCGCAGGCGCGACGAGGGGAGCAGTACGTGGGCGGGACGACGCTGGTGAAGGTCGCCGAGCAGGACGGCGCGGTGGCCGAGGCGCCGCCGGAGCCGGCGGACCGTGGGGCGGGCCAGGCGCCGCCACCGGCCCCGGAGCCGACGATGGAAGGGCTCAGTCCCAGCCGCGTCCGGATGGTCTTCGTCGGGCTGATGCTCGCCCTGCTGCTCGCCGCCCTGGAGCAGATGATCGTCGCCACCGCGCTCCCGAAGATCGTCGGTGAGCTGCACGGCCTGGACAAGATGTCCTGGGCGATCACCGCCTATCTGCTCACCGCGACCATCGGTCTGCCGATCTACGGCAAGCTCGGCGACCTCTTCGGACGCAAGGGCGTCTTCCAGTTCGCGATCGTCGTCTTCATCATCGGCTCGGCGCTCGCCGGCTGGTCGCGGACGATGGACCAGCTCATCGCCTTCCGCGCGATCCAGGGCGTCGGCGCGGGCGGCCTCATGATCGGCGTGCAGGCGATCATCGCGGACATCGTGCCGCCCCGGGAGCGCGGCCGCTACATGGGCCTGATCGGCGCCGCGTTCGGCCTCGCCTCGGTCGCGGGCCCGCTGCTCGGCGGCTTCTTCACCGACCACGCGTCCTGGCGCTGGTGCTTCTACTTCAACGTGCCGTTCGGGCTCGTGACCCTGCTCGTCGTCACGCTCGTCCTGAAGCTGCCCAAGCCCACCGCCAAGGCCCGGCTCGACGTGCTCGGCGCGGTCCTGCTCGCCGCCGCCTCCACCTGCCTGGTGCTGCTGACCAGCTGGGGCGGCACCGAGTACGCGTGGGGCGACCGCGTCATCCTCGGGCTCGGCGCCGGGGCCGTCGTCGCGAGCGTGCTCTTCCTGATCGTCGAGAGGTTCGCGGCAGAACCGATCATTCCGCTGCACCTCTTCAAGGACGCGGTCTTCAACCTCACCTCACTGGTGGGCATGGTCGTCGGTGTCGCCCTCTTCGGCGCGGCCAGCTATCTGCCGACCTTCCTGCAGATGGTCGACGGCGCGAGCGCGACCGAGTCCGGCCTCCTCATGCTGCCGATGATGGGCGGCGTCGTCGGCGCCTCGATCATCTCCGGCCAGCTCATCAGCCGCACCGGCCGCTATCGGATCTACCCCATCCTCGGCGGGGCCCTGTCCGTCGTCGGCATGTGGCTGCTCTCGCACCTCGAGGTCGACACGCCCCGCTGGCAGTACAGCGTCTGGATGGGCGTCCTCGGCGCCGGCATCGGCCTGGTCATGCCCGTCCTGATCCTCGCCGTGCAGAACGCGGTGCCCCCCTCCGACCTGGGCACCGCCACCAGCGCCCACAACTACTTCCGGCAGATCGGCGGCAGCGTGGGCGCCGCGATCTTCGGCACGCTGCTCGCCGACCGGCTCGCCGACGCGCTCCGGGACCGGCTCCCCGCCGGGGCGGGCACCGACGGGTCGCTGCCCGACCCCGAGTCCATCACCCCGCAGCTCGTCCACACGCTGCCCGCCCCGCTGCGCGACGGCTACATCCAGGCCTATGCCGACGCGATGCCGCGGATCTTCTTCTACCTGGTGCCGGTGCTCGTCCTCGGCATGCTGCTCGCCTTCTTCCTCAAGGAGACCCCCCTGTTGTCCAGCGCCGCCTCCCACAACGCACCCACCGCAGAGCCCGCCCCGGTGCCCCAGGCCCGTACGGCGTCGTACGCCGCCGGGGTCCCGGTCTGCGGCACCGTCCAGCACCCCGACGGCACCGTGGTGCCCCGCGCCGCCCTCACCCTCATCGACGTGGCAGGACAGCAGATCGGGCGCGGCGCGAGCGGCGACGACGGGCGGTACGCACTGGCCACGCCGGGTGCGGGGTCGTTCGTGCTGATCGCGGCCGCCGGCGGGCACCAGCCGCAGGCCGTCACCGTCACCGTCGGCGAGCGGCCCGTCGAGCTCGACGTGGTGCTCGGCGGCGCGGGACGCCTCGCGGGCGCCGTCCTGACCGCCGACGGAACACCCGTCAGGGACGCCGCCGTCACCCTCACCGACGTGCGCGGGGAAGTCGTCGCGACGACCCGCAGCGGGCGCGAGGGCAGCTATGTCATCACCGAGCTGGTGGCCGGCGAGTACACCCTCGCGGCGAGCGCCCCCGCCTACCGGCCCGCCGCGCTGCCCGTCAGCGTGCAGGCCTCGCGCGAGACCCGCCAGGACGTGGAGCTCGCGGGCGGCGCCGTGCTGCGGGGCACCGTGCGGGCCAGCGGCGGGCGGCCCGTCGAGGACGCGCGCGTGACGCTGCTCGACGCGGCGGGCAACGTCGTGGACACCCTGACCACGGGCACGGACGGCACCTTCCGCTTCGTCGACCTCTCGTCCGGCGAGTACACGGTCATCGCCGCGGGCTACCCGCCGGTCGCCACCGTCCTCCAGGTCGCGGGCGGCGGCCGCACGGAGCGGGATCTCCAGCTCGGTCACGAGGACTGAGACTCCCGGCGAAGGGGGCGTGCGCCGGTGCCCCGCCCCATGGCCAATTTCCCGCATTGCCCCGCACGGCAACCGGCCACGGTCGTAACGTGGTTGGTGGCGGCCCAGATCTTGCGCTGCCGCGGAAGGAGCGGGGCCATGGATCGAGGCACTCCGGGCGGGCCGGTGACGCAGAGTGCCGCGGCCGGGCGCATTCCCCTGGCCGTGGTCGTCGTCGACGGCGCCGGTCTCGTCTCGCACTGGAGCGCCGGGGCGCGCCGCCTCTTCGGGGAGGACAAGGAACAGGCCGTCGGCCGTCCCGTCGGCGATCTGCTCCCGGTGCACGGCGCCCTCCCCGAGGACCGCGAGCCCTATGGGGCGTACGACGGACTCGGCCCCGACCTGGAGACCTCCCTCGACGGCCGCATCTGCTACCCGGCCGCGGGCCGCGCCCGCCTCACGGGGCCGGGACAGAGCCGCGAGAGCGGCCGGGTCGACGTGCTCTGGTGGGCGTATCCGCTGGTCGGGCCGGGACCGGAGCGGCTGCTCGTGCTCGCCGCCGACACCGCGGGACTGACCGTGGCCGCGGAGCCGGGGGGCGAGCGGGACGACGGGGGCGAGCAGGTCGAGCGGATCGTGCCCGGCTTCGCCCTGCACACGGACTTCCCCGGCGCCGAGGACCTCGCGGCCCGGCTCCCCGAGATCCTGCCGAGCATGAGCGTCGGCGAGAGCTCCCGCATCGTCGCCCAGATCCTCGAACTGGGCTATCCCGTGCTGGAGTTCAGCAGGCACGACCGCGTGCCCGTCACGCCCGACTGGGGCGTGGCCCGCCGTGTCGAGCGCAAGGAGCGCAGGCGGCGCGCCGCGCTGGCCGCCGCCCAGGGGCTGCCGGCGCCGGCCGAGGAGGCCGCCGCCGACGACGAGGGCGAGGACCTGGAGTACGCCGCGGTGCGCGAGCGCCTGGAGTTCCTCAACGAGGTCAGCGGGCGCATCGGTTCCTCGCTCGACCTGTCGCGGACGATCCTGGAGGTCAGCAGGGCGGTCGTGCCGCGCTTCACGGACGTGGCGGGCACGTATCTGCGCGAACAGGTCGTCGCCGGCGAGGGGTTCCCCGAGGGCGTGCCGGACGAGACCACGCTGTGGCACCGGGTCGCCGTCGAGCACACCGACGAGCCGGGCCGCTGGGACGACGTGGTGCCGGTCGGCGAGTCCATGCCGTTCCCCGCGCACACGCCGTTCTTCCAGTGCATGACCTCGGGCGATCCGGTGCTCGTGCCGCGCATCACCGAGGAGATGGGCAACGCCATCGCCTCGCAGTTCGAGAAGCGGGACATCCGGCCGCTGATCAACCACCGCTCGATGCTCGTCGTCCCGCTCAAGGCGCGCAACGTGGTGCTCGGCTTCATGATCCTGCTCCGCCACCGGGAGCGGCCGGTCTTCAACGACATGGACCGCGTCACCGGCGCCGAACTGGCCGCCCGCGCGGGCCTCGTGCTCGACAACGCCCGCATGTACACGTATCAGGAGAGCGTCGCCGACACCCTCCAGGACAGCATGCTGCCGCACATCCGACCCCGCATGTCCGGCTGCGACATCGCCACCCGCTATCTGCCCGGCACGCTCCTCGGCCGGGTGGGCGGCGACTGGTTCGACTCGGTCAAACTCCCCGGTTCGCGGACCGCGCTCGTCGTCGGCGACGTCATGGGGCACGGCCTCAACTCGGCCGCGATGATGGGCCAGTTGCGCACCGCCGTGCAGACCATGGCCGCTCTCGACCTGCCGCCCGAACAGCTCCTGCGCAACCTCGACGACCTCGCGCAGCGCCTCGGCGAGCACTACCTGGCGACCTGTCTGTACGCGGTCTACGACCCGATCGCGAGCGAGCTGCACCTGGCCAACGCGGGCCACATCCCGCCCGTCCTGGTGCGCGCCGAGGACGGCCGCAGCGAACTCCTCGACCTGCCCACCGGGGCGCCCATCGGGGTCGGCGGTGTGCCCTTCGAGTCGGTCCTGCTGCGGGTCGCGCCCGGCGACCGGCTGCTGATGTGCACCGACGGGCTCGTCGAGGTCCGCGGCGAGGACATCGGCG
The DNA here is from genome assembly GCF_040680155.1 of Streptomyces sp. NPDC052114. Classification (NCBI taxonomy): domain Bacteria; kingdom Bacillati; phylum Actinomycetota; class Actinomycetes; order Kitasatosporales; family Streptomycetaceae; genus Streptomyces; species Streptomyces sp. NPDC052114. The sequence continues at coordinate 42,654 of NZ_JBFAWC010000015.1, forward strand.
TCGGCCTCGCCACGCTTACCGAGTCCGCCGCGCACCCCGCCGCCTCGATGGACGACGCCTGCGACACGATCATCCGGGCGCTCAACACCCAGGGCGGACGCAAGGACGACGTGGCGCTCCTCATGGCCAGGCTCAACGGCATCGCGGACAAGGACGTCGCGCACCGGCGGCTCGTCCCCGACCCGAGCGAGGTGGGCCGGGCCCGCGCACTGGTGCGCCAACAGCTGGGCGCCTGGTCGCTCCAGGCCCTGAGCGACACCGCCGAGCTACTGGTCAGCGAGCTGGTCACCAACGTCGTGCGGCACTCCCGCAGCGGCCGGGTCGATGTGCGGCTGGTCCGCTCGGGGACGCTCCTGTGCGAGGTCGAGGACGACGACCCGACGCTGCCGACGCTGCTCGGCGCGGGCGGCGGCGACGAGTTCGGGCGCGGCATGCGCGTCGTGAGCTCCCTGGCGAAGGAGTGGGGGACGAGCCGGACGAGGGCGGGCAAGACCGTGTGGTTCGAACTGGCGTTGCCGCGTAGCTGAGGAGCCGCCGAAGAGGGGGCGCTGTCCCACCGAAGAGGGACGCGTGCCGCGCCGCCGGATGCTCCCGATGGCTTGTCCACGTGCCCGGCGCGCGATACACCGATCTCGTCGTCGGCTTCGACGGCTCTCGTCACACCCCGGGGAGCACTGGCATGAGCGTCACGAGTCGGTACAAGGAGGCGTGGGAGGGTTTCTGGCAGGACGCCCCCGACGAACCGGGGTCCGTCTTCTGGGACGCCGAGCCCGCCCTCACCGTCGGCCTCCATCTCGCGCTGTTCGAGCCGCACATGGCCGCGATCGGGCTGCCCGTCGTCGACCTCGGCTGCGGCAACGGCACACAGACGCGGTTCCTCGCCGACCGCTTCCCGCGCGTCCTCGGCGTCGACCTGTCCGCGGCCGCCGTCGACCACGCCCGGCGCGCGGACCCGGCAGGGCAGGCGGACTTCCGGCAGCTCGACGCGGCCGAGCGGGGCGAGGTGGAGCAGCTGCACGCGGAGGTCGGCGACGCCAACGTCTACCTGCGGGGCGTCCTGCACCAGTGCGAGCCCGACGACCGGCAGCCGCTCCTGGACGGCATCGCCACGCTGATCGGCGACCGGGGCCGCGCCTTCCTCGTCGAACTCTCCCAGGCGGCCCGCCCCCTCCTGCTGGGCCTCGCGCGGAGCCCCGACGGGCCGCCCCCGAAGCTGGCGCCGGTCTTCGCCCACGGCATCGCCCCCGCCGAGCTCGTCGACGCGGCGGTGGACGCGCACGTCGAGGCGGCCGGCCTCGCGGTCCTCGCGTCGGGTGAACTGCCGCTGACCACCACGGAGTTCACCCCGGACGGCACGCGCATCGAACTGCCGTCGAGATGGCTGGTGCTGGGGCACGGGAGCTGAACGTTCCGTTGGCCGAAACGATCCCGTCGCTCTCTGGCGGGCGGCCCGTCGAAGTTAGGCTTACCTAACTTGCTCGGCCCGCCGGGTGCGGCCGGGCACCGTCCGAAGCGGAAGGGGAACGGCTGTGACGAACGGCGACGCGCGAGAGACGGGGACCGTGGAGACCGAGGAGCGGGTGCGACTGATCCGCCTCCTCTTCGGGAGCATGGCGGTGCAGACCGTGCGGGCGGCCCACCGGCTGCGCGTGATCGAACTGCTCGGCGACCGGGAGCGTCAGGTCGCCGAGGTGGCCGCCGAGGCGGGGATCCAAGTGCAGGGCATGACACGGCTGTTGCGGGCCCTGACCGGCCTCGGTCTTGCGCACGAGACCGTGCCCGGCACGTACGCGGCCACCCCCACCGGCGCCCTGCTCGACCCGCGCCACCCCGACTCCATGACGGACCTGGTCGCCCTGTTCACCGAGCCGGTCATGCTGCGCGCCTGGGAGGACCTGGACGTCGCCCTGCGGACCGGCGAGACGGCCTTCGACTCCGCCTTCGGCACGGACTTCTTCTCCTACCTCAAGGAACACCCGGAGCAGTCCGCGCGGTTCAACAGGGCGATGAGCCAGAGCTCCCGGAGCACCGCCGAACTGCTGCCCAAGCTCTACGGCTTCGGCGGGTTCCGCACGGTCGCCGACATCGGCGGCGGTGACGGCACGGTGCTGTCCGCGGTGCTCCGGGAGCACCAGGGCCTGACGGGTGTCCTGTACGACACCGAGGAGGGGCTGGCCCAGGCTCCGGCGACGCTGGAGCGGCACGGGCTCGCCGGGCGGTGCTCGCTGGTGACCGGGGACTTCTTCCGGTCGGTGCCCGAGGGCGCCGACCTCTACCTGATGAAGAGCATCGTCCACGACTGGCCGGACGACCGGTGCGTCACCCTCCTCGGCCACTGTCGCGCGGCGCTGCCGCCCGGCGGGCGCGTCCTGATCGTGGAGTCGGTGCTGCCCGAGACGGCCGACCAGGAGCGGGCGGGCGTCCCGTATCTCAGCGACCTCAACATGCTCGTGAACGTGGGCGGCAGGGAGCGCACCCGGGCCGAGTTCGAGGAACTGTGCGGTCGGGCGGGCCTGACGGTCCTGTCCGTGACACCGCTGGGGGCGCCCAACTCGTTCTCCGTCGTGGAGGCCGGGGTCGCCTGAGGCGTCACGTACCGACCTTCGTGCCGGACGCGGGCCGGGGTCTTCCGGACGTCGCCTTCGCCGGCCGACCGTCACTTTCCGTGCCCGTCACGGTGCGTCAAGTGTGCTCGCGACGGGCAGGATGGGGTCCTGTCCCGCAGAGAGCCGCCGCACCCGGCGACCGAGTCTCTCGGCGCGTCCCCGCGGAAGGAGCCGATCATGGCAGGCGACCGGCACGGCCACCCGATGTCGCACACCGGGGCCGAGGCCGTCGGCCACTACGAGCAGGCGCTGGACCATCTGCTGTACTTCCGCGCCGAGGTGGCCGACGCGTCCCGGCAACTGCTCGCCGCCGCGCCCCGCTCGGTCATGGGCCACGTCCTCGCCGCTCACCTGGGCCTGCTCGGCACGGAGCAGAAGGACGCCGCCGCAGCCCGCGACGCCTTCGAGCACTTCAAGGAACAGGTGCGCCGCGGGGAGATGACCCCGCGCGAGCGCATGCACGTCGCCGCCGCCACCGCCTGGCTGTGCGGCGACATCCACCAGGCGGGCCGGGTGCTCGGCGAGATCTCCGTGGAGTACCCGCACGACGTGCTCGCCCTGGCGGTCGGCCACCAGATCGACTTCTTCACCGGTGACGCCCCGCGGCTGCGCGACCGCGTCGGCGGCGCGCTGTCCGCCTGGGACGGCGCCGACCCGCACCACGGCCCGCTCCTGGGCATGTACGCCTTCGGCCTGGAAGAGGCCGGGCACTACGAGCAGGCCCGCGAGACGGGCCTGGCGGCCGTCGAGCGCGGGCCGCGCGACGTGTGGGCCATCCACGCGGTGGTCCACACCTACGAGATGCAGGGGCGGTTCGCCGACGGCATCCGCTTTCTCGACGCGCGCTCCGGCGACTGGGCGACGGGCAACTACCTGAACGTGCACAACTGGTGGCACTACTGCCTCTACGCCCTGGAGGCCGGTGACGTCCCCCGCGTCCTGGAGATCTACGACGCGGCCCTGCACCACGCGGGGTCGACGGGCGCGGCCATGGAACTCCTCGACGCCGCCGCCCTGTTGTGGCGGCTGCACCTGGCGGGGCAGGACGCGGGCGGACGGTGGCAGCGGCTCGCCGACGCCTGGGCCGCCCGCCACGACGGCGCGTACTACGCCTTCAACGACGTACATGCGGTGATGGCGTACGTCGGCGCGGGCCGCGTCCCCGACGCCGAACGCCTGGTGCGCGAGCGCGAGGCGTACGTCGCGCGCGGCGGGCGCGGCCTCGCCAACCGCGCGATGACCGCGGACGTCGGCCTGCCCGTCTGCCGCGCGCTGATCGCGTACGGACAGGAGCGCCACGACCAGGCCGTGGACCTGCTGCTGCCCGTGCGGCACCGGCTCGGCGCGTACGGCGGGAGCCACGCCCAGCGCGACGCCGTGCACAAGACCCTGCTGGAGGCCGCCCTGCGCGCGGGCCGCCACGAGCTGGCCCGCACCCTGCTCAGCGAGCGGATCAACCTGCGCCCCGTCTGCCCGTACAACTGGCTGGCCCGGGCGCGGCTCGCCGACGAGCTGGGGCAGGGCGCGCAGGCCGCCGCGGCCCGTGCCACGGCGGCCGACCAGGCGGCCGAGGGGGTGGCGGTCCTCAAGCGCTGAGCAGCGCTGAGCGGCGCCGAACGGCACTGAGCGGCGCTGAACGGCCCCTGGGGCGCTAGCGGTTCAGCTTTCGCAGGTACGCGCCGAACTTCTCCAGGCCGTCGATGTCGCGCGGCCCGCTGATGCCCTCGTTGTAGTCGAGGACGAAGAAGTTGTTCTTCTTCACGGCGGGCAGCTCCCTCGTGTGCGGGGACTTCTTCAGGAACTCGATCTTCTTCTTCGCCGGCCGGTCGCCGTAGTCGAAGATGATGACGACCTCCGGCTCCGCCTTGGTCACGGCCTCCCAGGTGACCTGCGTCCAGCGTTCGTCGAGGCGGTCGAAGATGTTCCGGCCGCCCGCGCTCTTGATGATGTCGTTCGGCGGGACCTGGCTGCCCGCGGTGAACGGCTGGTCGGTGCCGGAGTCGTAGAGGAAGACGGGCACGCGCTCACCGCTCTTGGGTGCCTTCGCCTCCACCGCCGCCACCCGCTTCTTCAGGCCGCCGACGACCTCCTCGGCCTTCTTCTCGACGCGGAAGATCTTCCCGAGGCGCTCCAGGTCGCTGTAGAGAGCCTTGAACGGCGTGACCTTTTGCGGGTGACCGGGGTAGTTGAAGCAGCTCTCGGTGTGCATGAAGCTCTGGATGCCGAGCTTGTCCAGGATCTTCGGGGTGATGCCGCGCTGGTCGCTGAAGCCGGAGTTCCAGCCCGCGACGACGAAGTCGGACTTCGCCTCGACGACCAGTTCCTTGTTGAGCAGGTCGTCGCCGAGCATCTTCACCTTGGCGTACTCCGACGCCCAGGGAGACTCGCTCACCGGCGGGTTGGCGGGCGGCATCACGTATCCGTGCACGTGCTCGGTCAGGCCGAGGCTGAACAGCTTGTCGGCGCTGCCGCCCTCGTAGGCGACCGCGCGCCGCGGCACCTTGTACGGGACGTCCTCGCCGCACCGCTTGACGGTGACCGTTTCGGAGGCGGCCTTGGAGTCGTCCTGGCCGACCTCCGCGCCGCAGCCGGCGAGGAGGAACACGGCCGCGAGCGCGGAGCCCAGGGCGAGGGAGCGGGTGGGGGTCGTGGTCGATCGGGTCGGGGACATGGCAGAACGGCGCCTTTCGTGGGATGTCGGGGAGTCAGGGATGTCGGGGATGCCAGAGGGAGTTCGGGGATCGGCAGGGGGAGTCGAGGGGTCAGAGGGAGGCATCGAGTGCGTACAGCAGCTGCGGGTCACCGGTCAGCGGATGCGTGACGACGCTCGCCCGCACCCCGAACACGTCGGCGACCAGCTCCTCGGTGAGCACCTCCGCCGGTGTGCCCGCGGCCACCAGACGGCCCTGGCTCAGGACGCCGATGCGGTCGCAGGCGGCCGCCGCGAGGTTGAGGTCGTGCAGGACGACCAGGACGGTGAGCCCGGCGGTCCGCAGCCGTGAGAGCAGCGCGACCTGGTGGCGTACGTCGAGGTGGTTGGTCGGCTCGTCCAGGACCAGGATCCGCGGCTCCTGGACGAGGGCGCGGGCGAGCAGGACGCGCTGGCGTTCGCCGCCCGAGAGGGTGAGGACGCCGCGCCGGGCGAGGTGCCGGATGCCGAGGCGCTCCATCACCTGTGCGCACAGCCGCCGTTCGCGGGCGTCGAGCGCCTGGTTGCCCCGCAGGTGGGGTGCCCGGCCGAGCGCCACGACCTCCTCGACGGTGAAGTCGAGGTCGACGGAGCCGTCCTGAGTCATCGCGGCGACGAGCCGGGCGGCGTGCCGGGGCGGGAGCCGGGACAGGTCGTCCTCGCCGACGCGGACGGTGCCGCGGGTCGGGCGCAGCGCGCCGTACACGCACTTGAGGGCGGTCGACTTGCCGCTGCCGTTCGGCCCCACGAGGCCCACGACCCGGCCGCTGCCGACGTCGAGCGACAGATCACGCACCAGGCTCCGCCCGTCGGTGACGTACGAGAGTCCGCTCATGCGGAGTTCCATCTCAACGCCCCCCGAACACATGGCCCTTGCGCCGCATGAGCGCGATGAACACCGGCACCCCGACGAGCGCGGTGATGACGCCCAGCGGCAGCTCGCGCGGCGCGGCGACCGTCCGGGACAGCAGGTCGACCCAGACCATGAAGACCGCGCCGACCAGCGGGGCGAGCGCGAGCACCCGGGCGTGCGTGGCGCCGACGACCATCCGCACCAGGTGCGGCATGACCAGACCGACGAAGCTGATGGCGCCGCTGACCGCCACCATCACGCCGGTGATCAGCGAGACCACGACCAGCAGCCGCCTGCGCTGCCGGTCGGGGCCGACGCCCAGGGACGCGGCGGTCTCGTCGCCGAGCGCGAGGACGTCCAGGGCGCGGCCGTGGCGGTGCAGGACGACGAGGCCGGCCAGGACCACCGCGGAGACGACGGGCAGCGTGTCCCAGGAGGCCGCGCCGAAGCTGCCCATGGTCCAGTACAGGACCATGGACGTCGCCTCGCTGTCCGGCGCGAAGTAGATGATCACGCTCATCACGGCCTGGAAGCCGAGGGACAGGGCCACGCCCGTCAGCACGAGCCGCAGCGGCGAGAGCACGCCGCGCGTCGACGCGGCGACGTACACGAGGAAGGAGGCGACGAGCGCGCCCAGGAACGCGCCCGCGGACACCGCGTAGACGCCGAGCGCGGCGAGCCCGCCGGAGACGGTCACCCCGACCGCGCCCACCGACGCCCCGGAGGAGACGCCGAGGACGAAGGGGTCGGCGAGTGCGTTGCGCACCATCGCCTGGATGGCCACGCCGACCGCGCTGAGGCCCGCGCCCACGAGGGCGGCGAGCAGCACGCGCGGGGTGCGGATCTGCCAGATGATCTGGTACGTCGTGGTCTCGTCGGCGTCGATGCGGCCGCCGGTGAGCGCCGCCCACAGATAGCGGGCGGTCTCGCCGGGCGGGACCACCGCCGCGCCGAGCCCGATCGCCACGACGACGGAGAGCAGCAGCAGGAGGAAGAGGGCGACACAGGTCAGGACGAGGGCCCTGGGGGAGGCGAGGCGTTCGCGTACGCCGACGGGGCCGCTCCCTTCGACGGGCTCGGCGGGCTCGACGGGCGCTTCGGCGGTCGCGCTCATGCGGGATCCGCCTCGTCCCGTACCGCTTCGTCCCGTACCTCGTCCCGCGCCGGTCGCGCCCTCAGTACGAACACCGCGGCCGCCACCGCGCCGACGACGAGCGCGCCGAACACGGCCGCCACGCCCGGGTATCCGGCGAGCCCCAGGCCCGCGCCGCCGAGCGCCGCGCCGACGAACACGCCGAGGCTCATGCCGGCGGCGTTGACGCTCAGCGCCGAGCCGCGCAGCTCAGGCCCGCAGCGCCGCACGATGAGGCTGACCACGCAGGCCGCGACGACGGCGTGGCTCGCCGCGTGCAGCGAGGTCAGCGCGAGGGCGAGCGGCAGCCAGTGCGTGAAGTAGAAGCCGACGACCGAGACGAGCGCGGCGAACAGGCCGATGGTGAGCAGCCGTTCGGTGCCGACGCGCGGCTCGGCCGCGTTGGTGAGCCGCCCCGTGAGGAGGTTGGCGACGAAGAACGACGCCCCGCTCAGCGTCCACACGAACGCGAACAGACCGGCGTCCAGGCCGAACCGCTCTTGGTAGAAGGCCGCGAGGTAGGAGAGATAGCCCATGAACACGGCGGTGCGCAGGAGCGCGATCAGGAGCAGCGGTACGGCACCGGGCACCGCGCCCAGCGCCTTGAACGAGGCGAGGTAGCCCAGGCGTTGACGGGCGTCCGCCCGCCGCGCGCCGGGTGTGCGCTCGCGGCGCGCGACGAACAGCGCGGCGAGCAGCAGCGACACGGCGGTCACGGCGAGGAGGTCGCCCTGCCAGCCCCAGAACAGCGCGGGCAGCGCGATGACGGGCGCGGCGAGCATCGCGGTCATGGACTGGGTGGCCGTGACCAGCGTCGCCGCGCGCCCGGCCGCCTTGCCCGTGCCGAAGCGGTCGGCGGCCGCCGCGGTCAGCGCCGGGTTCAGGACGGCCGTGGCGGCACCGACAAGCAGGCAGAACACGGCGAGCAGGACGAAGTTCCCGCCGGCGCCGAGCGCGGCCGACGCGCCGAGCGCCACGAGCGCGCCCGCGACCGCCCACTCCCTGGGCACCCGGTCGATGAGCGGCGCCAGGGCGGTGCCCACCAGCAGGGCGGCCAGGCCGCCGAGCCCGCGCAGTCCGCCCATCGCGGCGACACCGCTGCCGGCCTCGTCGGCGATCGGCACGAGGTAGGTGCTGAAGACGGTGAAGGGCAGCAGGCCGACCGCCGAGGCGAGCAGCACGGGCCACAGCGCGCGGGCCATCCGCAGATCGCCCGGCAGGGGTTCCTCGGCCGGGTCGGCCGCGCTGCCCCCGGTGTCCTTGGTGGCGTCGACGCTCACGCGGCGGCTCCGTCCACGAGCGTGCCGGAACCGTCCACAAGCGTGCCGGAACCGTCCACGGGAGTGGCCGAGCCGTCCACGAGCGCGGCCGACCCGTCCACGGGAGCGGCGCGGTAGCGGTACATCGGTGTGACGTCGGCGCTGAACTGCGAGAACGTGAACGGCTCCGCGTTCAGACCGGTGACACCGCCGCCGAGGAAGGCGCGGGCGACGGCGCTGCCGCTCTGGGCGTACACGGTCAGGGGCACGCCGTGCTCCACGCAGTGGCGCAGGATCAGGTCGAAGGTGCCGTTGCTGAGCGTCATGCCGGTGGCGACGACGGCGTCCGCCTGCGCGAGGACCTCGGTCATGTCGTCGGTGACGGGGTCGCCCCACGCGGTCGTCCGCAGGTTCAGGTCGCAGGGCAGGCAGACGCCGCCCCGCTCCCGTATCGCCGCGACGAGCGGATTGACCACGCCGATCAGGGCGACCCGGGCGCCGGGCGTGAGGTCGAGCAGCCCGGCGATGGCGGCGTCGCGCGCCTCGGCGCGGACCTCGGGCGTCCCTGCGGGCAGCAGCACGCGCTCGGCGTCGTCGGCGTCGCGGTGCGGGCGCACCCGGGCCAGATAGGCGTCGAGCGCGGCGGTCCGCACGGGCGCCGACGCATCGCGCAGGAGCGTGTCGAGGGGCTGTCCCGAGGCGTTCTCGCAGAAGTCCGGGGCCAGTTCACCCGCCTCGAACGAGCAGGCGCCGAAGGAGTCGCCGACGCGGAGCAGCAGATAGTGGTTGTGGTACGTCACGTCGCCGCCGGCCAGCCGGGTGGTGTTGTACAGCCAGAACGCGCTGGTGACGGTGAGGCCGGCCGGGTCGGGGCCGTGCGCGCCGGCCAGGACGGCGTCGGTGAGCTCGGCGACGGTGCGGGGTACGGGGTGCGACATGTGGATGCTCTCGTGAAGGGGGCGGGACGGTCGGTCAGGGAGTGGTGGCGGGCCAGCGCGCGGTGGACCAGGGGTGCCGCAGCTCGTCGAGCGAGCTGATCTCGTGGGGCTTCAACGTGTCGATGTCCGGGGCCTGTTCGTGCCGGGCGTAGGCGCTGTCGACATAGCGGTGCCCGGTGTCGGCGGCGATGAAGACGTGGGTGCGCGTCGGGTCCCCGCGCCGCTCCCACAGGGCGGCGAGGTGGGCGGCGCCCGCCGAGAGCCCGGCGAAGATGCCGCTGGTGCGCAGCAGGGAGACCGCGCCGGACAGGGCGCTGTCGAAGTTGACCCAGTGGATCCGGTCGTACAGCTCGTGCCGGACGTTGCGGAAGGGGATGGCGCTGCCGATCCCGGCGATGATCATGTCGGGGTCGGCGACGTGCTCGGAGCCGAAGGTGACGCTGCCGAAGGGCTGCACGCCCACCAGCGACACGTCCCGGCCGGCCTCGCGCAGATACGTGGCGAGCGCCCCGGTCGACGCGCCCGAGCCGACGCCGCCGACCAGGGTGAGGGGACCGGCCGGAAGGTCCGCGTCCATCGCCTCGGCCACCTCGCGGTAGCCGTGGTAGTGGATGGCGTCGTGGTACTGCCGCATCCAGTGGTACGAGGGGTTGTCCGCCAGGATCTCGGCGATGCGGCGCACCCTCGACTCCTGGTCCAGGCGCAGGTCCTTGGAGGGCGCGACCTGCTCCAGCGTGGCGCCGAGTATCTCCAGCTGCACCCGGGTCGAGCGGTCCACGGTGGTGGAGCCGACGATGTGGCACTTCATGCCGTAGCGGTGGCAGGCGAGGGCGAGCGCCTGGGCGTAGATGCCGCTGGAGCTGTCGACGAGGGTGTCGCCGGGCCGGACCGCGCCGGTCTCCAGCAGGTGCCGGACGGCTCCGAGGGCGGAGTAGATCTTCATGGTCTCGAACCGGAGGCAGGCCAGATCCGGTGCGAGGGATATGAGATCGGGTCGTTTCACCGCTTCAGCGATGTGTGCGTGCATGACGGAGCTCCCCCGTAGGGACGTGTGGACAGGGAGATGCCGGGGGAGTGCGGGCGGCCCCCGGGAACGCCGAGAGCATCACACCAGATGAAAATGATTGTCAAGACCGGGTAAGGTCGGCACACTGGTGCCCGCGGGGTGCCGCGCCGTGTGCCCCGCGCCGTCGAGAGGAGTCGCGTGAAGCTGTCCCAGCAGGCCGGAGCCGGGCCTCGCCCGCCACGACAGGGGCGACCGGCGAAGACGGGGGTGGGCACCGCCTTCGGAACCTTCGGCGAGCTGCTCCAGGGCGTACTGCCGGAGGACGACGGGGACTTCCTCGTGACGCTGCCCGTCGCGCGGTGGACCATGGCCACCTTCCGGCCGGGTTCCGCGTCCGGGGAGCTGGAGGTCTGGCCGCCGCGCAAGACGAAGGCGCTCCGGCTGGCGCGGATGATCGCCGACCCGGCGCCGCACGAGCGGGCGGCGTCCCGGTACGCCGGGGCCGCGGCCTCCGTGCGGTCCGGGCGTCTGTCGCGCGGCGGCGTGCTCACCGTCAGCAGCGTGATCCCCGAGGGCAAGGGGCTCGCCAGCTCCTCCGCCGACCTCGTCGCCACCGCGCGGGCGGTCGGGCAGGCCCTCGACGTCCCCATGCCGCCCACCCGCATCGAGCGGCTGCTGTCCCGCATCGAACCCACCGACGGGGTGCTCTACCCGGCGATCGTCGCCTTCCACCACCGCAGCGTGCGGCTGCGCGCCGTCCTCGGTTCGCTGCCCGCCATGGCCGTGGTCGGCATCGACGAGGGCGGCTCGGTCGACACCGTGGACTTCAACCGCATCCCCAAACCGTTCACGGCGGCCGACCGGCGCGCCTACGCCGACCTCCTCGGGCGCCTCACCACCGCCGTGCGCCGCCAGGACCTCCCCGAGGTGGGCAGGATCGCGACCCGCAGCGCCCTGATGAACCAACGCCTGCGCCACAAGGCCGCGTTGGAGCCGATGCGGGAGATCTGCCGGGACGTCGGCGGGCTCGGCGTGGTCGTCGGACACAGCGGTACGACCCTGGGGGTGCTGATCGACGCCACGGACCCCGCGTACACGCGGCGCGTGACGGCGGCGGCGCAGTCCTGCACCGAGCTGGCGGGCGGCGTGACGGTCTACCGCACGCTGAGCTTCGGCAACGCCGCGTGCCGGGCGGGCGCGCCGTGACGGCCGGTCCCGGCCCGGTGCGCGGCGGGCCCGGCGAGGTCGGGGTGCGCAGGACGCGGCAGCGCGGCGCGGTGCTCGAAGCCCTCGGCCGCTGCGGCGAGTTCGTCTCCGCGCAGGAGCTGCACGCGCTCCTCGCCGGGACCGGCGGCGCGGTCGGCCTCACCACCGTCTACCGCACGCTGCGCGACCTCGACCGCGCGGGCCTCGTCGACGTCGTGCGCGACGAGACCGGCGAACGGCTCTACCTGCGGCGCCCCACCGAAGAGCACCGCCACTACCTCATCTGCCGCCGCTGCGGACGCAGTCAGGCGGTCGACGCGCGGGACGTCGAGGCGTGGGCCGAGCGTCTGGGTGAGACCACCGGCTACGCGGACCTCGCGCACACCCTCGAACTCAGCGGCGTGTGCGGACCGTGCCGCCCCTCCGGTGATCCCGACAGGGGCTGACTTCGTACGGTTGCCGAACCCCATCACTGAGTAAAGTGCAGAGGGGGCGCCATGGTGTCGCCTGTGGTGCAAGGGGGGCGAACTGCCCCTGTTCGTCTGCTTGTTGCGTCGGGCTCCGTCGTCACGGACGGTCGCCGGCAGAGGGGGAGCGGAAGATGACGGACGGGCGTGCGCGTACGGACGAGTCGTGCGGCGACCGGCCGGCGCTCGGAGCGCTGTGCGACAACTCGCCCCGGCGCATAGGCCCTTACCAGGTCCTCGCCCGGATCGGGGCGGGGAGCACGGGTGAGGTGTACCTCGGGGCGGATCCGCGGCTCGTCGCGGTGGGGGCGGAGGTCTTGGCGGGCGACCGGGTGCGGTCGGCCGCTCCGGCGCGGGCGGGCGCTCACGCGCGGGCCGGGGATCAGGCGCGGACGGGGACTCAGGAACAGCCCGGCGGGCACGTCCGGCCGGGTGCCCGGGCGCAGGAGAGCGCTCAAGCGCGGACCGACGCTCCGGCCGAGGACGCGGCGGACGCGGTGCCGCGGCTCGTCGCGGTCAGATCCCTACGGACGGATCTCGGCCACGAACCCGCGTTCCGCGAGCGGTTCGGCCGCGAGGTCGTCGCCGCGCTCCCCGTGCGCGGCCGCTTCGTCGCGCGGCTCCTCGCCGCCGACCCCGTCGCCGTACACCCCTGGCTCGCCACCGAGTACGTGCCCGGCCCCACCCTGGAGCGCGCGGTGTGCCTCGGCGGGCCGCTGCCGCGGGACGCCGTGCTGCGCCTCGCCCTCGAACTCGCCCAGGCGCTGGGGGACATCCACCGCGCCGGGATCGCGCACGGCGACCTGAGACCCGCGAACGTCCTGCTCGGCGCGGACGGACCGAAGATCGTCGACTTCGGCATCGCCCGCGAGGCGGCCGGGAGCGACGACGCGACCGCGACCGCCGCGGGGTCCGGCTCCCCGGCCTTCCTGTCGCCGGAGCACCTCCTCGGGCCCGGCCAAGTGGTCGCCGCGTCCGACGTGTTCGCCCTGGCCGCCGTCCTCTGTCACGCCGCGACCGGCACGACCCCCTTCGGCGAGGGACTGCCCGAGGCCGAGGTGCTCCACCGCGTCGCGCGGGCCGAGGCGGAGCTCGCCGCGCTGCCGCCGCAGCTGCGTCCCCTCATCGAGGACTGCCTGGTCAAGGACGCCTCGGCGCGCCCCGACGCGGCCGAACTGGAGGCCCGCTTCCGCGCGGCGCTCGCCGAGGGCCCGCACGGAGCGGAGCCCGGCGCGGTGGCGCCCGCCCGCTGGCCCGCCGCGATCGACGCGGAGATCCGCCGGTACGAGACGGAACTCGCCCGCACCCTGGCGGCCGCCGAGCCCCTGCCCGCACCCGCCCGGCCCGGCGCCGCGCCACCGCCCGGTGCCGAGCCGCCCGGAACGGCCACCGCCCCGCGCCCGCGCCCCCGGCGCAGGACCGTCACGGCCGTCCTCGCCGCCGCCGTGTCCGTGGGCGTCCTCGGCTCCCTGGGGGCACTCGGGCTCGGCGGCGACGGGACCGACGCGCGGGCCGGCGACGCGAAGCCCGCCAGGACGTCCCCGGCCGACGCGCGGCGCACCGGCGTCACGACGGCCGGATACCTCGGCAGCCGTGCCTTCCCCGTCGCCCCGGCCGCCCGCCCCCAGGGCTGGAAGCCGTGGCGGACCCGGCTGGCGGGCCGCCCGTGGGCCTGCGCCCTGAACTCCGACGTCCTGGTCTGCCGCACCTTCCTCGGCGGCCTCGAAGCGGTCGGCGCGGCGGACGGCGCGCCCCGCTGGAAGGAGCCCGCCGCCACCCGCGACAGGCCCCGCCCCGGCGCGGACGGCGATTGGCACATCCCGGGGGACGCGTCGGGTCCTGTCCTCTACGGCGACCTCGTGCTCACGTACGAAGGAGGCGCGGCGCGGGGACGGTCCGTGCGCGACGGCGCGGTGCGCTGGGAACAGCCCCTGCCGAAGGGCACGCGCGTCGGTGACGTGGTCCTCGGGGAGCGCACGGTCTTCTTCACGGTCAAGGAGGACGACTCGACCTCGGTCCACGCCTTCGACGCCGCCAGCGGCAGGCCGCTGTGGCAGCGGCCCCTGTCCAACCGCAAGGCCACAGGAACCGGTGGGGCCGGTGGGGCCGGTGGGGCCGGTGAGGTGGGACAGGCCGGTGAGAGCGTTGGGGGCGACAGGGCCGACGGGGTCCGGTTCGGCGCGCAGGCCTTCGCGCAGGGGCGGGTCATCGCCACCTCGCCCGGCGGCCTCACCGGGTTCGACGCACGCTCCGGCGACCCCGTGCGCTTCACCACGGACAGCGGCGCCGCCTGCGTGCGGGTGCGGGCCATCGGCGCCGAGGTGCACTGCGGGCTCCCGGAGGGCGGCCTGGTCACCCTGGACGCCAAGACCCTCGAGGCCGTCGACGGCGCGAGCCTCGGCAAGACCGCGGGCGACGGTCTCGCGGCGCAGGAACTGGTCGACGCGGGCAGCGCGCTCTACCGCCTCGGCCCGGACAAGGACGGTACCCGTATCGAACTGCAGCCCCTGGCGGGCGGCGAGGCCGACGCCGAGCCGCGCACCGTCGGCACCTACCGCGCGTACAGCCCGCCCTCCGAGCAGTCGATCATCGGCAAGTACGCGGTCTACGCCGACAATTCCGCCCTGTACACCCTCCCCGTCGACGGCGGCCCCCGGAAGAAGCACCGCGTCGAGGGCGCCCCCGGCGAGCGGAATCGCGCCGCCGATCCCGCTGACCCCACCGACCCCGACAGGCACAGCTGGCAGCCTCAGATCCTCTCGATCGGCGGCGCGCTCTGGCTCGCCTACCACGACGGCACCGTCACCTCCTTCGAACTGCCCTCCTGAACCGCTCTCTTCGGCCGTGTGGCCCGCGCCACTCCCGTGTGCGGGAACTGGCCGCCGTATCCGTCCGACTCCTGAAGCGGCGCGGTCCGGCCGGTCCGCGTCCTGAGCACGACGCGACCGGGGAACGGCGATGACTGAGGACTCACGGCGACGCGGATTCCTGCCGCCGCCCGCGCTCTGCGGATTCCTGGTGCTGCTGGTGCTGGTCTTCGCGGTGTCGTACGCCGTGGGCAGGGCCGTCGGCCCCGTCGCGCCCGGCATGCGGGAGAGCGTCACGGACTCCGGGGACGGCGGCGGCAGGGGCCGCGGCGACGACGAGGGAGACATGGGCGGCATGCACGGGGACGG
This sequence comes from Streptomyces sp. NPDC052114, assembly GCF_040680155.1. NCBI lineage: Bacteria > Bacillati > Actinomycetota > Actinomycetes > Kitasatosporales > Streptomycetaceae > Streptomyces > Streptomyces sp. NPDC052114. The sequence goes on from NZ_JBFAWC010000015.1 coordinate 57,986, forward strand.
GCACTGATGGGCGCCGGAGCACTGGTCACCACCGACCTCGCCGTCACCGGCATGACCTGCGCGGCGTGTGTGAAGCGGGTCGAGAAACGACTCGGGCGGCTGGACGGCGTCAGCGCGACCGTGAACCTCGCCACCGGCCTCGCCCGGGTCAGCCATCCCCCGGACCTGACGCCGGACGCGCTGATCGCCGAGGTCGAGCGGGCCGGGTACGCGGCGGAGCCGCCCGCACCGCCCGAGCCGCGCGGCGCACGGCCGCCAGGTGCGGCGGAGCCGACGACGGACGATCCCGAAGCGGCCCGCGAACGGCGGCGCCTGCTGGTCACCGCGCTCCTCTCCGCGCCGGTCCTCGTCCTCTCCATGGCGCCCGCCCTGCAGTTCCGCAACTGGCAGTGGCTGTGCTTCGTGCTCGCCGCGCCGGTCGCCGCCTGGAGCGCGTGGCCGTTCCACGCGCGGGCGCTGCGGGGCCTGCGGCACGCGGCGGCGACCATGGACACGCTGGTCTCGCTGGGCGTCACGGCGTCCTTCGGCTGGTCGGCGTACGCGCTCTTCCTCGGGGGCGCGGGCGTGCCCGGCATGACGATGCCGTTCAGCCTGCTGCCCACCGCCGATGAGGGCACCGCGCACGTCTATCTGGAGGCGGCCGTCGGCGTCCCGCTGTTCGTGCTCGCCGGGCGCTTCTTGGAGGCGCGGGCCCGCCGGGGCACTGGGGCGGCGCTCCGCTCCCTCGCCGAACTCACCGTCAAGGACGTCGCCGTACGCGACGGCGACGGCGAACGTGTCGTGCCCGTGGCCGAGTTGGGGGTCGGTCAGGTCTTCGTCGCCCGGCCCGGCGAGCGGATCGCCACCGACGGTGTCGTCGTGGAGGGCCGCTCCGCGGTGGACCTGTCGCTGGTCACCGGCGAGAGCGAACCGGTCGAGGTCGGACCGGGCACCGAGGTGACCGGCGGTGCCGTCAACGCGGGCGGGATGCTGCTCCTGCGCGCCACGGCGGTCGGCGCGGACACCCGACTCGCCCGCATCACCCGCCTGGTGACGGAGGCCCAGTCCGGCAAGGCGCGTGCGCAGCGCCTCGCGGACGCGGTGGCGGGGGTGTTCGTGCCGGTGGTGCTCGCGCTCGCCGCGACGGTGCTCGGGTTCTGGCTCGGCGCCGGTGCCGCACCACAGGCCGCCGTCACCGCCTGCGTCGCCGTCCTCGTCGTCGCCTGCCCCTGCGCCCTGGGCCTCGCGACACCCACCGCCCTGCTGGCCGCCACCGGCCGGGGCGCCCGCCTGGGCGTCCTGGTCCGCGGGCCGCGGGCCCTCGAAGCCCTGCGGCACATCGACACCGTCGTCCTCGACAAGACCGGCACCCTCACCTCCGGACACATGGACGTCACCGGAGTCACCGCGACGCGGGACGGCATCGGACGGGAGGCCGCGCTGCGCCTGGCGGGGGCCGTGGAGCAGGGCTCGGAACACCCGTTGGGCCGCGCGATCACCTCGTACGCGCGACGGGAGGCGCCGGGGCGCCCGCTGCCGGAGGTCCACGCGTTCCGGGCGGTGACCGGCTGGGGCGTACGGGGGCGGGTCGAGGGACACCTGGTCGAAGTCTGCGCCCCCGGCGACGAGTTGATGACATCCGGCGACGAGTTGACGCCATCTGGAGACGGCCCGACGCCACCCGGAGACGGCCCGACCCCGCCCGGAGACGGCCCGACCCCGCGCACCGAACCGCTCGCCCGCGCCCTGGCCGACGCCGAGAACGCCGCGCACACCCCCGTCCTCGTCCGCGTGGACGGCGTACCCGAGGCGCTCCTCGCGGTCGGCGACCTGGTGCGGCCCGGGAGCTACCGCGCCGTGGACCGGCTGCGGCGCCTCGGCGTGCGCCCGGTCCTGGCCACCGGCGACCGCGCGGCCACCGCGCGCGCCGTCGCCGCGCACCTGGGCATCGACGAGGTCCACGCCCGCCGCACCCCCGAGGAAAAGGCAGCACTCGTAGGGGAGTTGAGGGAGCGCGGACGCCGTGTCGCGGTCATCGGCGACGGTGTGAACGACGCCGCCGCGCTGGCCCGCGCCGACCTCGGGATCGCCATGGGCACCGGCACCGACGTGGCGATGGGAGCCGCCGACGTGACGCTCGTGCGCGGCGACATCGAGGCCGTCGCGGACGCGGTCCTCCTGGCCCGGCGCACCCTGCGCACCATCCGCGGCAACCTCCTGTGGGCCTTCGGCTACAACGCCGTCACGCTGCCGCTCGCCGCGGTCGGCCTGCTCAACCCGATGGTCGCGGCGGCGGCGATGTCGGCGAGTTCCCTGCTGGTCGTCGGCAACAGCCTGCGGCTGCGCACCTGGCGGCCGACGCGCGGCCCCGCCGCCGGCGTGGCGAGGCGCCCCGCGGCGGCGGCCCGGGGCGGTGTCCGATGACCGCCGAACGGCACCCCTGGCGGCCGACCCGCCGCGGCCTGCGCGCCGCCGCCCTCGCCGCCCTCGCGCCCGTGACGGCCTGCGCCGTCGCCCTCGGCGCGCTCGCCGCGTGGGCCGGGTCCGGCGCCGCGGGCAGTCCGCCCCGCGTCGAGGTCGCTCCCGGCACGCTCTATCTGCCGTACGGCGACAGGACGGAGACCGCCGCGTTCTTCCGCGTCGCCAACTCCGGTGGCGCCGACGACCGCCTGACGTCGGTGACGTCCCCCGCCCTCGACGACGTGGTGCTGGGCCGGCACGCGGCGGCGGGCGAGGGTTCGGCCACCATGCGGATGGTCGGCTCCGCCGCCGTTCCGGCCCGCGAGGGGCTCACCATGTCCCCGCACGGCCTGGACGTCATGGCCCGTGTCCGCACGCCGCTGAAGGAGGGCGACCGGATCCCGTTCGTCCTGACCTTCCGGCACGGCGGACGGATCGCGACGGAGGCGGTGGTGGTCCGCCCGGTCGGCTGACCGGAGCCGGGCCCGCCGGCCCGCGCCCGGCGAGGCGGGGCACCCGTCCACGCCCCACGGAGACGTCCTAGGATGCGTGTGCATCCACTTCGATGCGTGTGCATCCACTTCGAGGAGGCGACGGTGCTCGGACGAGGGCTGCTCGCGGGCGCCATGACCGTCGCCTGCATGGTGCTCCTCGGCCCCAGCGCGCCGAGCGGCGCCCTCGTCGCGCAGGCCCTGCCGGCCGGCGCCGCCGACGACGTCGTACCGAACCGCGTCATGACGTGGAACATCTGCAACCCCTGTGGGAGCGGCAACAACGCGGGCCGGGCGGCGGAGATCGCCACCTACGCCCCGCAGGTCATCGGCATGCAGGAGGCGTGCGTCCGGGACGTCGAGCGGATCCGGGACTACCTGAAGCGCTTCTACGGCCTCGACTACCACGTCGCGTACGGGTCGGTCCTGAACAACGGGGGCCGCTGCGGGGGATGGCCGTGGAGCCCGGGGGCCTTCGGCCAGGCGATCCTCTCGGCGGCGCCCATGACGGACCGCGTGAACGTCGAGTATCCCGACGGCGGGTCCGAGGACCGCGGGTACATGGCCGTCACCACCGAGGTGGGCGGCCGTCCCGTCCGGGTCTTCAACACGCACTTCGCCCAGCGCCGTCAGGAGGAGGTCCGGGCGGACCAGGCCGAGGTCCTCGCCAAGGAGGTCGCCCGGCACGACCGCGCGATCGTCCTCGGCGACTTCAACGCCGTGCCGTACGCGCCCGAACTCGCCCCGATGTGGGACGTGGCCACCGACACGGACCCCCGCTGCCGCCCCTCGGACGCCGGGGCCTGCGAGCCGACCACCGACTGGCAGAGCAAGTTCGACTACGTCTTCCTGCGCGGCATCGCCCCGCTCCGGCACGCCGTGCGGCCCAGCCCGTACTCGGACCACCACATGCTCCAGACCGACCTGGACCCGCTCTGAGCAGGCCTGCCCACCGACCGCCTGTTCGGCCTATGACTCGCTGCGCCGAGGGCCCGCGCGCCGCATGATCGCTCCATGGACAGAGGCACAGACTCAGCCGGCGACAGCAGGCGCACCCCGGTGGGCCTGCGGGGACGTGCGGTCCGGGCCGCGGCCGCGGTCGGCCTGGCCCTTTCCGTGGGAGTGACGCTCCTCCCGGCGGAAGCCGCGAGCGCGCAGCCTCCCGCAAGCCGGTGCCGGGCCGCCACCGGCCCGTACCAGTGGCAGCTGGAGAAGTACTTGAAGCTGAAGCAGGACGGCGTCCAGTCCGAAGCGGACTGCCGCGCCATCCGTGCCTTCCAGCAGCGCCACCGCGTCAGGCCCGCCACCGGCCAGGCGAATCTGCGCACGTACCGCATGCTGCTGATCGTCCAGGCGGGCAAGACCCCGAACAAGGCGCGCCGTTGCCCGCAGCGCTCCTACCGGGTGGTGTGCGTGGACCGCTCGCGGCAGTTGCTCTGGGTGCAGCAGGGCGCCAAGGGCAAGCTGGTCATGAGGCCGGTCCCGATCCGCACCGGAGCCCGCGGCGTGGAGACGCGCGGCGGCATGCACCGCATCTTCCGGCGGGTCCGGCACGACGTCTCCCGCCTCTTCGGCTACGCCCGCATGCCCTACTCGCAGTACTTCAGCGGCGGGCAGGCGCTGCACGGCACCTACGGCGACGTGTACGACGGCGGCGGATCGCACGGCTGCGTCAATCTGGAGCTCAACGCATCCGCCCGGTTGTGGCGCCAGGTCGGCAGGGGCAACCGCGTCTACGTCTTCGGCATGAAGCCGGGCACCCGGCCGCGCAGCGCCACCCGGGGCGACGACGAACTGATCGCGACCACGCGGTGGGGCTACGAGGACGGCTCGGCGTACGAGGAGCCGCAGGGGCCGCCCGTCGCCCGGTAGCCCGGCCTCAGGCACGGCGGGCGGGACCGCCCCAGGGAGTGTCGGGAACCTTCGCGGCGCTCCTGCCCGCCACGATGTCGATGCGCACCGGTCCGGGCAGCCCGCGCACGGTCGCCTCGACCCGCCGCAGATCGCCCGTCGGGCCGATCCAGTACTTCAGCGGGGAGCGGCTGGTGCGCACCGCGGGCTTCTCCTTCGCCGAGGGGCGAGGCCCGGAGACGATGTCGTAGTCCGTGCCGTCGAGCGATTCCCGGCCGAGCCAGCGCGGCCCGGCCTGCGCGAGGAGCTGGGCGTTCTCGGGGCGGTTCGAACCCAGCATGTGCGTCATGCGCAGGGCGATGTCGAGCGGGTCGGTGCTGTAGGCGCGGGGGGACCAGGCCGGTCCGCGCAGGCCCGAGGCCGCCTTGGCGATGCTCCGCGGATCCGCGTCCCGCGCCGCGTCCGCGCCCTGCTTCGCCTTGTCCGGGGCCACCCCCAGGCCTCCCATGTCCCAGGCCAGCATGCCCGTGCCGCCCCGGGCCGGACGGTCCGTCATGCGGTAGCGCCCCACGGCACGGTGGACGCGGTAGTCGACGAGGCCCTCGACGACCATCGCCTGCTTCTCGTCCTGCGGGACGGTGATCCGCAGCTCGGCGGGGCTCGCCTCGTACGTGCTGAGCCGGGCCATGGCGAAGCGCTGGACCTCGGCGCCGGTGAGGGCCCGCTCGGGCGCGGCGTCCGGGCCGTGCGCCGCGACGCCGACGGTCAGGGCCGCGCCGGCCGCGACCACCCCCGCACAGGCGAGCAGGGTGCGGCGGCTCAGTCGGCGCAGTGGATTCGTGAGGGGCATGGGCCCGCCTTCCGTGAAGTGTGCGTGGGATCCGTGGAAATCCCCGGAACGGGGACGGCAGCCCGCCCGCGGCCGTGGGGCCGGGGCGGACTGCCGCAGTGGTCCGAGTCGTTCGAGAGCCGGACTACTTCTTCTTGATCGGCTTCTCCGGCTTGTTCTTGAGCGTCACCCGGAGCGGGTTGAACTCACAGTTCTTCTCGGTGACCTTGAGCGGCCCCGTCACGGCCGCCGCGCCCACGGGCTTGATGTAGCCCTCGGGGGTGGCGGTCTCGACCAGGTAGTAGCTGCCGATCATGATCTTCGGGAAGACGCACTTGCCCTTGGCGTCGGTGGCGCACTCGCCGAGGCGCTTGTCGGCCTTGCCGCTGCGCTGGAGGCCCTTCTTGCCGTTGGACTCCTGCCACAGCTGGAAGACGGCGCCCATCACGGGCTTGCTGTCCTTGGCGCTGACCTTGGTCAGGATGATCTGGGTCGGCTTGTGGAAGCCGAAGTCGATGTCGTGGTCGTTCTCCCCGGCGCCGTCGATCTTGACGTCGGCGGCCGAGAAGCCGTTGCCGTAGGGCTTGCCGTTGGAGTCGACGGCCATGTTGCCGCCGTTGCCGAACTGCGAGGGCTTGTAGCCGTAGAGCACGCCGCCCTTGGCGTAGTCGGCCGGGTTGTCCATGCGCACGAAGTACTTGCGGCCGTACTTCCAGTCCGCCGCGGCGACGTTCTTGACCAGCGTCGAGTCGAAGTAGTACTCGCCGCGCGCGTTCGTCTTGGCCGTGCCGATCTTCTTGCCCTTGGCGTCGTACAGGTTCACCGTGGCGCCCACGACCGGCTTCTCGTCCGCGTCCTGGATGCCGTTCTTCATGCGCTTGCCGTTGTCGTACCAGACACGGTTGCCGATCTGGAACGGCGCCTCGTCACAGAGCACTTCGAGGTCGGCCATGGAGCCGCCCTTGCCGAAGTTGTCGGTGAGGCGGTTGCCCAGACCCTGCGCGCGGGCGGGGTCGAAGCGGTTCACGAACATCGTGCCGCTGTTGTAGGTGGCGTCGGCCACGTCGATGCCGGAGCTGGCGATGGTGTCCTCGACCTTGGACAGGGCGATGCCGGAGAACGCGGACTCCTGGTGCCAGACGGTCCGGTACTCGCCCGGGTAGTACTCCTTGACGTCCGCGGCCTGTCCGCCGTTGTTCTGCGGGGTGGCGTTGTTCGTACAGCCGCCGTTGCCGTCCAGGACGAACTTGCCGCCCTTCTTGCACGCCCGGTTCAGGTCACCGCCCGCGGACGGCGAGGACAGGAAGCTTCCCGGCTTGGTGCGGAGCCCCTCGCCCGTCTGGTCGGCGTAGCGGTCGCGGAAGCCGAGGATCAGGTCGCCGTCGGTGTCCACGACGATGTCGCCGAGGATCGGCTGCGGGTAGGCGTGCCGTGCCCCACAGGTCCTGCCGTCCTGCTGGTCGCGCCAGCCGTCGGCCCACGGGTACCAGCCGGCTCCCTGGCAGGCGCCACCGAGGGTGTCGGCGATGCCGCGGGGGAAGTCGAGCTTCTCGTCCATGACCGTGCCGGTGAACGCGCCGCTCTTCGGGTTGAAGGTCTGGATGACGGCGCGCATGTCGGCCTTGTCCTGGCTCGACTCGGCCGAACAGACACCGCCGACGTACACCGTGCCGTCCTGGACGCCGAGGCCGAAGGGGCGCCAGTCGCCGGCCGCGGCGCAGCCCGGGTCCGGGATCGCGTACGACGCCTTCGGCGCGCTCGCGGTCTTCTTGGTGGCGTCGTACCGGTACAGCTTGCGGTCGTTCAGGTTGACGACGTAGAGGTCCTTGCCGTCCTCGGACACCTCGACGTCACCGAGCGACTCCTTGGTCACCGCCTTGCTGAAGGCGACGTCCATGTCGGGCTGCGACATGTCGTGGTCGGTGCCCCCGACGTTGGGGACCTTCGTGAACACGGTGGTCTCTTGGGACGGCCGGTCGGTCAGGTAGATGGCGCCCCGGCCGCCCGGACCGTAGTCGGCGGCGCGGCGGGCCATCGCCCCGGAGAAGATCCACTTCTTCTGCTTGCTGTAACCGATGCCGTAGAGCGCACCCGTGGTGGCCTTGTCCGACAGGTTCGTCGTCTGGTTGTCGTTGCCGCGGGCGTTGTACGGGAAGGCCACCAGCGTCCGCCGGTCGGCGGGGTCCGAGAAGTTCTCGACGTCCCTGCCGATACAGGCCGTCACCAGCTCGGCGTTCTTCTGGCAGTAGTCGCCCGGGTTCCAGAACGACGTGGTGAATTCGGCGTCCTTGCCGCCCTTCAGGTCCACGAACTCCACGTTCGAGGACATGATGTTCGGGTCGCTCAGGTCGTCCTTGGGCTGCGCGAAGCCCGGGAAGAGCACGCCCGGCTTGGGGTTCTTGGCCTCGACGCGGTACTTGCCGCCCCGCAGCTTGGTGCCGGGCGCGAGGTCGACGACGCCGTTCGCCCCGGTCTTGCCCGTGATGCTGCGGCCCTCGGCGTCGGTGAGAACCACCTCGACCCCGGACATCCCCGGCTCCAGCGCCTGGTCCCACTCGCCGTTGGCGTCGACCGCGCGGACGACGCGGACCTTGACCGAGCCGTCCCCCGCGTCGCGGACCTGTGGGGCCGCCCCGGCGAAGGCCGGTAGCCCGGCGCCGGCGGTCGCGACGGTGAGCAGCATGGTCATGCCGCCGAGCGCCCGCCGCTTGATGTGTTGTTCCACGGTTGTCCTCTCTGCGTCTCGAATTCGAGAAACCACTCGAAATTGCACATTTCGCTCATAAGGGACGACAGGAGGCGCGCCAAGGGATGATCAATTCGGAAGGGATCGCGCGTCCATCCGGACGAGGGAACGAAAGGTCGAAAGAACAGAGAGTCGAAAGAACAGAAAAGCGATAAACGCCTACGCCCGGGCCCGCCGACGGCGCACCTGGCGGAAGAAATAGGCCGCTTCGTTTCCGAGACTGACGCCCGTGGCCAGCACGACCATCAGGGCGACGGCCTGCACCATGTGCGTGACGCCGTGCTCGGATTCCCTGATGGCCAGCTCGCTCAGCGAGCGATAGAGGACACTGCCCGGCAGCAGCGGTGTGACGGCGGGAATGACCAGGGGCAGCGCCGACTCCCCGGTGCGCCGGACGATGAGCCGCCCCGCCACGCTGATGCCCGTCGCGACGACACCCGTGGTGAGCATGCGCGAGTAGCCCAGGTCCCGGAGGGCGACGTAGGCGATGACTCCGCTCACCCCGAGCAGCATCACGGTGAGCCACCGGCGGGGCGGTACCCGCATTCGGGAAGCGATCGCCGTCGCGAAGGCGGCGGCGCCCACGAAGCGCCACGTGAAGTAGTCGATCGTGGTGCTGTGCGAAAGGAGCGGCAGGTCCTGCCCGTTCTTGGTGGCGATGACGAGGACCACGCCGATGCCGGCGACGATCGCGACGAACACCAGCGCCGCGTCCATCACCCGGGCATACGCGGTCAGATAATGACCGGCCAGGGCGTCCTGCACGGCGCTCACCATGGTGAGCGTGGGCAGCAGCGACAGCACGCCGCCGACGACGAGGGCCGGGCTGATCTCGCCGTACCCGAGGATCTCGGCGACGTAGGCGAAGAGGGCGGCGGGCATGGCGGCCAGCGCGAAGCGGTAGAAGGGCAGGACGCCCAGCGCGGACAGGGCGCCGGTGAGGTATCCCGCGAGGGTGGCGGCGACGAACGACGGGACGACGACCAGCAGGTCGCCCCCTGCCACCAGGCTGCCCGACGCGGCGACGACACCGCTGTGCGCGGCCGCGACACCCCACCGGGCGGCCCGGCCCCGCCGCACCTCGCCCTCCGGCGGCGGCCCGAGCGCGAGCGCGCGTTCCCGGGCCTCGGTCGCGGTCACCGTTCGCTCGCTGATCTCCTGGACGAGGCGGTGGGTCCGCCCCAGGGCCGTGAAGTCGTTGGTCCTGCGGCGGACCACACGCTGCTCCACCAGCGGGCGGGCGTCCCCGGGCATCCGGCCCGACAGGGACACCACCCACATCGTCACGTCCGGCTCGCACCAGTGGAGCCCGAAGGACTCGGCCGTCGTCATCATGCCCGCGGCCGTCTCCTCGGCGGACGCGCCGTTGGCGATCAGCGCCTCGCCGATCATCAGCGCGAGAGCGATGACGAACGCGGCGTCGGGGCACCAGGGGTCGTCGGGCGGCGGCAGCGCCGGATCCGGATCGGGCTCCAGGCCGCGCAGCCGGCCCAGCTTCTCCTGCAGCCACGCCGGCGACTCGCTGGCCACGGCACGGTCCTTTCCTGTTCTCCGCCCCTGTCTTCGCGCCCATGGGGCCGGAGCGGTGCGCTGCTCCGGGCCCGGGTCAGGCCAGCCGGTCGCCCAGGTGCTCGCCCCGTCCGGGCGCGGGCAGGACGTAGCCGATCGCCGAGGCGCGGTGCTCGGTGAAGGCGTTCATGGCGTCCTTGTCGGCCAGCCGCTGCTGGACGCGGACGAAGAGCGCCGGGTCCCGCATGTACGCGATGAAGAGGAGGCCCTTGTCGTGGCTTCCGTCGTCGTAGGAGTAGCCGCGCCGCAGCATCCGGGCCCCGCTGTCGAGCCGGGAGTGCGCCAGGCGGACATGGGCGTCGGCGGGGATCACGTAGCGGCCCTGCGGAGTCTTGGCGTACAGGTCGACGTCGTCGCGTTCCGTGCGCCCGCCCAGGGGCGCGCCGCTGCCGCGATGGCGGCCGATCACCGCCTCCTGGCGGCCCCGGGACAGTGCCGTGAAGCGGTCGACGTCCATGCGGATGCGCCGGTAGACGAGGTGGGTGCCGCCGCTGCCGTCCCACACCCAGCGGGCCAGTTCGTCCTGTGCGGGGTTCTCGGTGCCGTCCTTGAAACGGAAGAGGTTGCGCGGGGTCTCGTGGGCGGCGTGCGGGGGCAGGAACCCCTTCTGCCGCCAGCGCGGGACGAAGGCGTCCTTGGCTTGGGCGGTCAGGCGGGCGGCGGCGCGGCGGCAGGCGAGCGGGTCGTCCGCGCAGAGCTGGACCAGGAGGTCGCCGCCGCAGCGCCGCTCCTCCAGCCGGTCGCCCGGGAAGGCGGGGGGTTCGCGCAGGCCGTCCGGCGCGGGAAGGTCCAGCTTGCGGTAGAGGTCCGGTCCGACGGCCACGGTCACGGTCAGTCGGCGTGCCGGGGGCGTCGTCCACGCGGCGAGGGTGCGGCGCACGGCGTCCACCGCCTTCCCCTTGCCCTCGGCGCGCAGGTCGTACGCGGCCAGCAGGACATGACGGGGCTGGGCCCCCGAGATGCCCGCCTGGACGCGACGCCTGGGCCGCTGGTCGTCGGAGCCGGTCGGGCGGGCCGCGCAGCTGCTCGCGCCGGCCAGGGCGGCGGTCGTGGCGAGCAGGGAGCGACGGGGCAGGGACGGGGGAGCGGTCACCGGTACTCCTCACAGGGGGGCGCGCCATCGTGGGCCGCTGAGGCAGGCATGACGGTACACCTTTGCGACATGAAGTCAGTTATTGCGAAATGTCGTGTATCGCCAGTCTGGTGGCGCCGTTCCGTCCGCACGGGAGCCGCCGTGCTGGCCGGGGCGGTCCTCGCGTCCCTGTCCGGCTGCGGATTCTCGGCCTCCGACGGCCGCCCCGGCCCGAGCGGACCTCCCGCGGTGCTGCGCGTTCCGGGGCAGTACCCGTCAATTCAGCGAGCGGTCGATGTCGCACGATCGGGTGACGTGGTGCTCGTCTCTTCGGGGGTTTACCGGGAGGCCGTGGTCGTGCGGCGGTCCGGGGTGACGCTGCGGGGCGCCGACCGCTCGCGCACCGTCATCGACGGGGAGTTCAAGCGGGCCAACGGCATCACCGTGACGGGCCCGGCCTCGGTGGTGGAGAACCTGACGGTGCGCAACCACCTCGCCAACGGGGTTCTGTTCACCGGCGTGACCGACGAGCGCCTCCAGGGCCCCGGCGCGGGCGGCGCCGGCTACGACCCGCTGGACACCGTCAAATTTCCGCCGCTGAAGGGCTTCAGGGCGTCGTACGTCACCGCGCACAACAACGCCTTGTACGGAATCTACGCCTTCGACGCCCGCAGCGGCGTCATCGAGCACTCCTACGCGTCCGGCCAGTCCGACTCCGGCATCTACGTCGGCCAGTGCGACCCCTGCGACACGGTGGTGCGCGGCAACGCGCTGGAGCACAACGCCATCGGCATCGAAGTCACCAACGCGTCGCGTGACTTGTACTTCCTCGGCAACGTGATCCGCCGCAACCGCGTGGGCATGACGGTCAACTCCAACAACCTGGAGGCGCTCGGCCCGCAGCACGAGGCCGTCGTCGTCGGCAACACCGTCACGGACAACAACGACCACCTCAGCCCCGAGCAGGCCGAGGGCGGCTACGGGATCGGCGTCGGTGTCGGGGGCGGCACCCGCAACCGCTTCGAGCGCAACCGCGTCGAGGGCCACCGGGTCGCCGCGTTCGTCCTCAGCGACGTGCAGGGCTATCCCGTCAAGGCCAACCGCGTCACCGGCAACGCCATCGGCCCGCGCGACACGGCCCTGGTCATCGAGGCGCGGCGCACCGGCGGCAACTGCTTCACGGGCAACGGCGCGTCGCCGACCAGCCCGGCGCCGCTGCCCCGCGCGGCAGCGGCCTGCCCCGGCCGGGACCGGCCGCTCACCCCACCCGGCAGGACGCGCCCGGTCGAGGTGCCGCCGGGCATCTCCTTCAAGGAGGTCGCCGCCCCGGCCCCGCAGCGCCCGATGCCCGCGGCGGCCACCGCACCGGGCCGCCCCGCACTCCGCCTCCCGGGCCCCGTCGACCTCGACACCTACCGGCTGCCCGCGCCCGTGCGCGACTGACGCCGGGCCGGGTGTCCTCGGGGCGCGTGGGTGATCCCAGGTGCGTGGTCCGCGCGGTGCCGGGGTCCGGCAGTGGTCCGAACCGGCTGCACTCTGTCTCTTGGGAAGATCCCTCGCCGACGCGTAACGTGAAGCGGCATGAAGATCCTCATCAGCGCCGACATGGAGGGCGCCACCGGAGTGACCTGGCCGGCGGACGTGTTGCCGGGCACCGCTCAATGGGAGCGGTGCCGGGCGATGTTCACCTCGGACGTGAACGCCGCCGTGCTGGGGTTCTTCGACGGCGGCGCCGACGAGGTGCTCATCAACGAAGCGCACTGGACCATGCGCAATCTGCTGCTGGAGCAGCTGGACGAACGGGCCGAGATGCTCACCGGCCGGCACAAGTCGCTGTCCATGGTCGAAGGGGTGCAGCACGGGGACGTCGACGGCATCGCGTTCATCGGGTACCACGCCGGCGCCGGCATGGAGGGCGTCCTCGCCCACACCTACCTCGCCAACCAGATCACCGGCGTCTGGGTCAACGGCGTACGGGCCAGCGAAGGGCTGCTCAACGCCCATGTCGTCGCCGAGTACGGCGTCCCCGTGGTGCTCGTCACCGGTGACGACCTCGCCTGCGAGGACGCCCTCGGCTACGCGCCCGGCGCGCTGAAGGTCGCCGTCAAGGACCACGTCTCGCGGTACGCGGCGGTCTGCCGCACCCCGGCCCGCACCGCCGCCGACATCCGCGGCGCGGCGAAGGAGGCCGCGGCGCTCGCCGTACGCCATGCGCCGGTGGCCGCCGGGCCGTTCACCGTAGAGGTCGAGTTCGACGCCGAGCATCTGTCCATGGCGTCGACCGTCGTACCTGGCGTGCGCCGTACGGGGGAGCGCAAGGTGGCCTATGACAGCGAGACGATGTACGAGGGGATCCGTACCTTCAAGGCGGTTACGACGATCGCCTCTGCCGCCGTGGAGGAGCAGTATGGGTGACCAGAGCCACAGCCAGCGTCAGAGCCGGGAGAACGAGGGGCAGGTGGACGACGACCACATCGACGCGCGGGCGCTCGACGAGGTCGTCACGTTCACCTCCGAGCTCATCCGCATCGACACCACCAATCACGGCAGCGGAGACTGCCGGGAGCGGCCGGCCGCCGAGTACGCGGCGGAGCGTCTCGCCGACGCGGGACTCGAACCGACGCTCCTGGAGCGCACTCCGGGGCGCACGAACGTCGTCGCCCGCATCGAGGGCACCGACCCCGGCGCCGACGCGCTGCTCGTCCACGGGCATCTGGACGTGGTCCCCGCGCAGGCCGCCGACTGGAGCGTCGACCCGTTCTCCGGGGAGGTCCGCGACGGCGTCGTCTGGGGCCGGGGCGCCATCGACATGAAGAACATGGACGCGATGATCCTCGCCGTCGTCCGGCGCTGGGCGCGCGCCGGGGTGCGCCCGCGGCGCGACCTCGTGATCGCCTTCACCGCCGACGAGGAGGCCAGCGCCGAGGACGGCTCCGGGTTCCTCGCCGACCGCCACGCCCCGCTCTTCGAGGGCTGCACGGAGGGCATCAGCGAGTCGGGGGCCTTCACCTTCCACGACGGGCGCGGCAACCAGATCTACCCCATCGCGGCGGGCGAGCGCGGCACCGGCTGGCTCAAGCTGACCGCACGCGGCAAGGCGGGCCACGGCTCCAAGGTCAACCACGCCAACGCGGTGAGCCGGCTGGCCGCCGCCATCACCCGCATCGGCGAGCACCGCTGGCCCGTGCGGCTCACCCCGACCGTGCGGGCCTCCCTCGTCGAACTGGCCACGCTCTACGGCCTGGAGACCGACCCGGAGGCACCCGGTTTCGACGTGGACGCCTTCCTGGAGAAGCTCGGCTCGACCGCCGACCTGGTCGCGCCGACCGTCCGCAACAGCGCCAATCCGACGATGCTGCAGTCCGGTTACAAGGTCAATGTGATCCCCGGGGAGGCCGTGGCCTACGTCGACGGGCGCTTCCTGCCCGGCGGCGAGGACGAGTTCCGTCGCACGCTTGACCGGCTCACCGGCCCTGACGTCGACTGGGAGTTCCACCACCGGGAGGTGGCGCTGCAGGCACCGGTCGACTCGCCGACGTACGCGCGCATGCGGGCGGCCGTCGAGGAGTTCGCGCCGGAGGGCCATGTCGTGCCGTACTGCATGTCGGGCGGCACGGACGCCAAGCAGTTCTCGCGGCTCGGCATCACCGGCTACGGCTTCTCGCCGCTGAGGACACCGGAGGGTTTCGACTACCAGGCCCTCTTCCACGGCGTGGACGAGTGCGTCCCCGTCGACGCCCTGCACTTCGGGGTCCGAGTCCTCGACCGCTTTCTGCGTACGGCCTAGGGAAAATGGGGGAAGTAAAGGACATGATGCAGACCCGGGCGTACGGATCATGGCCGTCACCGATCGACGCGGAACTCGCGGCCGCCCACGACGGCGCCCCGGGGTACGTGGGGTTCGTCGGGGGAGAGACCTGGTGGACGGAGCCCCGGCCCACCGAGTCGGGGCGCCGCGCGCTGGTGCGGCGGCTGCCCGGCGGCGAGGAGCGCTCGGTGCTCCCCGCGCCGTGGAACGTGCGCACCCGCGTCGTCGAGTACGGCGGCCGCCCCTGGGCCGGGACCGCGCGCCCCGAAGGGCCGCTGCTGGTCTTCGCGGACTTCGCCGACCAGCGCCTGTACGCGTACGAGCCGGACACCCCCGGCGCCGAGCCGCGCCCCCTGACGCCCGTCTCGGACGTCGGCGGCGGGCTGCGCTGGGCCGACCCGGTGCTCCGCCCGGACCGGGGCGAGGTCTGGTGCGTCCTGGAGGAGTTCACCGGCGAGGCGCCCACCGACGTGCGCCGCGTCATCGCCGCGGTGCCGCTCGACGGCTCGGCCGCCGAGGACCGTGGCGCGGTGCGCGAACTCTCCGACGGCGCCCACCGGTTCGTCACAGGACCCCGGCTCTCGCCCGACGGCACCCGGGCCGCGTGGATCGGCTGGGACCACCCGCGCATGCCGTGGGACGGCACCGAACTCGTCGTCGCCGACGTGCGCGAGGGCGGCGTCCTCGCCGCGCCGCGCACCGTCGCGGGCGGCCCCGACGAATCGGTCGCCCAGGTCGAATGGGCCCGCGACGGACGCCTGCTGTACTCCAGCGACCGCACCGGCTGGTGGAACCTGTACCGCGCCGCCCCGGACGGCGACGCCACCGCGCAGCCGCTCTGCCCCCGCCAGCAGGAGTTCGCGGGGCCCCTCTGGCAGATCGGCCTGAACTGGTTCGCGCCGCTGGACAGCGGCCTGATCGCCGTCGTGCACGGCAAGGGCGCCGCCGTGCTCGGCATACTCGACCCCGAGACCGGTGAGATCGTCGACGCGGCGGGACCCTGGACGGAGTGGGCCGCGACCGTCGCCGCCGAGGGCCCCCGCGTGGTGGGCGTCGCCGCGAGCCCGCGCAGCGCGCCCGAAGTGGTGGAGCTGGACACCGGCACCGGCCGCGCCCGCGTCGTCGGTGCCGCGCACGCCGACCCGGTGGACCCCACGTACTACCCCGAACCCCAGATCCGTACGTTCTACGGACCGGCCGGACGCGAGATCCACGCGCACATCTACCCGCCGCACAACCCGGCCCACCTCGCGCCCGACGACGAGCTCCCGCCCTATGTGGTGTGGGCGCACGGCGGCCCCACCGGGCGCTCGCCGCTCGTCCTCGACCTGGCCATCGCCTACTTCACCTCGCGCGGCATCGGCGTCGCCGAGGTCAACTACGGCGGCTCCACGGGATACGGCCGCGCCTACCGCAACCGGCTGCGCGAGCAGTGGGGCATCGCCGAGGTCGACGACTGCGCGGCCGTCGCCCTCGCGCTCGCCGACGAGGGCACCGCCGACCGGGACCGGCTCGCGATCCGCGGCGGCAGCGCGGGCGGCTGGACCACCGCCGTCTCGCTCACCGGCACCGACGTCTACGCCTGCGGGACGATCATCTATCCCGTCCTGGACCTCACCGCGTTCGCGTCGGGCGAGACCCACGACCTCGAATCCCGCTATCTGGAGTCCCTCGTCGGCCCGCTCGCCGAGGTGCCCGGGCGGTACGCGGAGCGCTCGCCGGTGGCGCACGCCGAGCGGATCACCGCGCCGTTCCTGTTGCTCCAGGGGCTCGACGACGTGGTCTGTCCGCCGGCCCAGTCCGAGCGGTTCCTCGCCAGGATGGAGGGGCGCGGCATTCCGCACGCCTTCATCGCCTTCGAGGGGGAGGGCCACGGATTCCGCCGCGCCGACACCATGATCCGCGCGCTGGAGGCCGAACTCTCGCTGTACGCCCAGGTCTTCGGGCTCACCCTCGCGGGCCGCGTACCGACCCTGGAGCTCGCCAAGTGAGACCCCTGGCACGGCCCGCGCGTCTGAACCCGGGCGCGCGGGTCGCCGTCGTCGCGCCCAGCGGCCCCGTCCCCGAGGCCGCCCTCGAAGCGGGCCTCGACCTGCTGCGCGGCTGGGACCTGGAACCGGTCGTCATGCCCCACGCGCGGGACCGCCACGAGGCGTTCGACTACCTCGCGGGGACGGACGCCGACCGCGCCCGCGACCTGGAGCGGGCCTGGTGCGACCCGACGGTCTCCGCCGTGTTCTGCGCGCGCGGCGGATACGGCGCCCAGCGCATGGTCGACCTCGTCGACTGGGCGGCGCTGCGGGCGGCGACCCGGGCCGCCGGGCCCAAGGTGTTCCTCGGCTACAGCGACATCACCGCGCTGCACGAGGCCTTCGCCACGCGCCTGGGCCTCGCCACCCTGCACGGCCCGATGACCGCCGTGACCGACTTCCTGAAGAACGCGCGGGCGCAGGAGCACCTGCGCACGACGCTCTTCACGCCGGAGGACGCCCGGGTGATCCCGGCCGCCGCGCCGCACGCCGCGACCCTGGTGGGCGGCCGGGCCCGGGGCGTCACGCTCGGCGGCTGCGTGTCGCTGCTGGCCGCCGAGCTGGGCGTGCCCGGGGCGCGGGCGTCCGCGCGCGGGGGCCTGCTGTTCCTGGAGGACATCGGCGAGGAGCCGTACCGCCTCGACCGCATCCTGACCCAGCTCCTGCGCTCCGGCTGGCTGAGCGGCGTCGCCGGGATCGCGCTCGGCTCCTGGGTGGACTGCGGGCCGTACGACGAGGTCAGGGCGCTCTTCGCCGACCGGCTCGGCGGCCTCGGGGTGCCGGTGGTCGAGGAGTTCGGATTCGGGCACGGCGAGGGGGCGCTGACCGTGCCGTTCGGCGCGGCCGGCGAACTGGACGCCGACGCGCTGACGTTGACGCTGGACGAGCCCGCGCTCGTGTGACGGCGGTGGTGGCCCGGCCCCGGGCGGCCCGCGCCCGGCCGCTCCGACCTTCGCCCGGCGACCTTGGCCTTCGCCCGGCGACCCCGGCCCCCGTCCGTCACCCGCATGGCCCAGCGCCCCACCCGGGGGACACGCCCACCGCGCGCGAACCCGTACCGCTGCCCATGCTGGGGACCGGGGGAGGCCGGACGTACCTCCGACGGAAGGGTCCACACCATGAGCCCCAACACCTCGACGGGCGGCTCCAAGAGCGGCGGCCCGGGCGGCGGGCTGATGACGCCCGGCCGGGTGGCCGTCGCCGCGGTCGCCGTCCTCACCCTGGTCTTCATCTTCGAGAACACCCGCAGCACCAAGATCCGACTGCTGATCCCCGAGGTCACCCTGCCCCTGTGGATGGCCCTGCTCGGCACGGCGCTGATCGGCGCCCTGTGCGGGGCCTACTTCGTCCGGAGGCGCAAGTGAACGTCAGGCTCAAGCGCGCGGGAGTGGTCGTGGGCGGCGCCGCGGCCGCGACCCTCATGGCGGTCACCACGGCGACCGCCGCGGGGCCTCCGCTGCCGGACTTCCGCGGACGGGGCCTGATGCACGTCTTCTCCACCGTCGACTACCGCACCCGCGTCGACGTCCAGGACGCGAGCGGCTTCCACCGCCACGTCCTGTGGCCGCTGAACTGGAAGGTCTGCACCCAGTCACCGGCGCCGGGCCGGCAGCTGGGCGGCGGCACGCTCACGATCGGCGTCGTGAAGAAGCAGGAGCGGTGCCCGGCGGCCTAGCCCCGGCGGCCTGGCCCCGGCGGGCGCCGGACGCGCCCGCGCGGGCAGCGGATAGCGTGGCCCGATGCCCGACAGAGCAGGTCATCTCGCCGCAGGCCCCCGCGTGGGGATACGCCACATCACTCCCGCGGACGGCGCGGAGTTCACCGCCCGCGCCCGGGAGAGCCGGGAACTGCACCGTCCCTGGCTCTTCCCGCCGGCCGACGGGCCCACCTACCGGACCTACGCCGAGGCGCTCGTCGGGGACCCGGCGAAGGCCGGATTCCTCGTGTGCGCGCGGGACAGCGGTGCCATCGGCGGATTCATCAACATCAACAACATCGTCCACGGCGCCTTCCGCTGCGGCGCCCTGGGCTACGGCGCCTTCGCCCACGCGGCGGGGCGCGGCCTGATGTCCGAGGGGCTCGGGCTCGTCCTGTCGTACGCCTTCACCGAGCTCGCACTGCACCGGCTCGAGGCCAACATCCAGCCGGGCAACGCCGGTTCGCTCGCGCTGGTGCGCCGCGCGGGCTTCCGGCGCGAAGGGTTCTCGCCGGACTTCCTCTTCATCGACGGGGCCTGGCGCGACCACGAACGCTGGGCGATCACCGCCGACATGGCGCGGCCCCCGGTCAGCGGCGCGACGGCTTCCGGTTGATCTTCATGGTGTCCATGTCCGTCACCGTGGACCGCAGCCCGCCGAAGCCGTGGCCCAGCGCGGTCAGCAGCCCCTCCGCCCTCTCCTCGGCCAGCGCCCCCGCCATCTCCTCGCCGTCCTCGGCGTCCGAGACCACCACGAAGCGGTACGAGAAGTGCTTGAGCACGCGGTCGTAGGTGAGCGAGCCCTCCGGGGTGAACTTCATCTGCGCCAGGCCGTGCTCCTCGACCTCCGCGAGGAGCGTGGCCCGGGAGGCGTCCGTCAGGCCCTCGAAGGTCCCCCGGACGATCACCCGGTAGGTGTGCTGCGTGCCCATGATCCGATCCGCTCCTCTCGCCCGACAGCGCCCGCGGCACTGCGATCGAACAGTGTGTTGAAAAGGCCAGCCTATGTCGCCGAGGATGATCCGCATGCGGAATATCGTGGTCGTCGACGCCCCCTCCAACCTGGGCCTGCGCCCGCCCGCCCCCGGCACCGTGCCCGGCTGCTACAAGCTCGCCGGAGCGCTGCGGGAGCGGGGTCTCCCGCGGCGCCTCGGCGCCTTCGAGGGCGGGGTCGTGGTCCCGCCGCGCTACGACCGGGGCGACTGGCGGGAGGGCGACGGCGTCTTCAACGCGGCCGCGATCGCCGCGTACACCGTCAAGCTCGCCGACCGCATCGAACACCACGTGCGCGCCGGTGACTTCCTCGTCGTGCTCGGCGGCGACTGCTCCATCCAGCTCGGCGCCGCGCTCGCGCTCCGGCGCATCGGGCGGTACGGCATCGCCGCCGTGGACGGCTCCGCGGACTTCCGCCACACCGGCAACTCCGACCGGATCGGTGCCGCCGGCGGCGAGGAGCTGGCCCTCGCGACCGGCCGCGGACAGGAAGACCTCACCGACATCGAGGGGCTGGGGCCCTATCTGCGCGACGAGGACGTGCGCCTGTTCGGGATGCGGGACGACGACGAGGACCGCGCCGAGTTCACCGAGCTGAAGATCTCCCACGCCACCGTCGGCGAGATCCGGGAGCGGGGTCCGCATGAGATCGCGCGCGCCGTCGTGCAGACGCTCGAAGTGCCCGTACTGGACGGCTTCTGGGTGCACCTGGACGCCGATGTCCTCGACCCGTCCGTGATGCCCGCCGTCGACAGCCCCGACGACGGTGGTCTGCTGCCCGACGAACTCCTCTCGCTGCTGCGGCCGTTGGTGAACTCGCCGCGCTGCGTCGGGCTCAACGTGACCATCTACGACCCCGACCTCGACCCGGACGGCACCGCCGGAGACCTGCTCGCGGATCTGGTCGTGGGCGCTTTTGCGCAATCCTGACCTGGGAACCCTCTGGTCGTGGCCGCGGTGACCGTGTTCCATGGTGATCGTGAAGACCACCGTGCGACGCGACGTACTGACCCTGCCCGCCGCCGAGTCGGGGCCCGAGAACCCGCTGCCTCCGCTGCTGCCGCTGCGGCACGTCCACACCCTGGACGAGCGCGACAAGGAGGGCCTGCCGCGCGACATGGCGCGCCAGCTCGGGTACGAGCCGCTGGGCTCACCGCTGCCCACCCGGGTCCTCGACGGCTTCGGCCGCGAGCGCGCCGAGACACGGCTCGACGTGATCGTCGTCGAGAACGACCGGCTGCGGGCCACGGTGCTGCCCGGCTACGGCGGCCGCGTCCACTCCCTGTTCCACAAGCCGACCGGGCGCGAACTGCTCTACCGCAACCCCGTGTTGCAGCCCGCCGCGTTCGCGCTCAACGGCGCGTGGTTCTCCGGCGGCATCGAGTGGAACATCGGCGCCACCGGCCACACCACCCTGTCCTGCGCGCCCGTCCACGCCGCCCGCGTGACCGGTCCCGACGGCGGTGAGATGCTGCGCCTGTGGGAGTGGGAGCGGCTGCGCGACCTGCCCTTCCAGGTGGACCTGTGGCTGCCCGATGGCTCCGACTTCCTCCATGTCGGCGTCCGCGTCCGCAACCCGCACGAGAAGCCCGTGCCCGTCTACTGGTGGTCGAACATCGCGGTGCCCGACGACCGCAGGGTCCTCGCCCCGGCCGACGAGGCCTGGCGGTTCGCCTACCCCGGCGGACTGCGGAAGGTGCCCGTCCCGGAGTACGACGGCGCCGACCGCACCTACCCGCGGCGCAGCGAGTACCCCGCCGACTACTTCTACGACGTGCCGGACGGCGAGCGGCGATGGATCGCCGCGCTCGACGAGGAGGGGCACGGCCTCGTCCAGACCTCCACCGACCTGCCGCGCGGCCGCAAGCTCTTCCTCTGGGGCACGGGCACCGGCGGGCGGCGCTGGCAGGAGTGGCTCACCGAGCCCGGCACCGGCGGCTACGCGGAGATCCAGTCGGGCCTCGCGCGCACCCAGCTCGAACACGTACGCCTGGACGCCGAGGCCGAGTTCAGCTGGCTGGAGTCGTACGGACCGCTGTCGGCGCCCGCGGAGCGGGTGCACGGCGACTGGGCGCAGGCGCGCGGCGAGGTGGCGGCGCGGCTCGCCGACGCGCTGCCGCGCGAGGACGTCGACACCGCGTACGAGGCGTGGCTCGCCCACGCCGACACCGAACCCGGCGAGGTGCTCGCCGTCGGCTCGGGCTGGGGCGCGCTCGAAGTCCTGCGCGCCGAGTACAAGTTGCCGGGCACGCCCTTCGACGAGTCGACGCTCGGCCCCGAACAGGAGCCGTGGCGGGAGCTGCTGGAGACCGGCGCCGTGCCCGAGCCGCGCAAGGTCGCCCCGCCCGGCCCGACGCTGGTCTCGCCGCACTGGCGCGACATGCTGGAGACGGCGCCCGCGCGCCCGCTGGCCGAGTACCACCTGGGCGTCGCCCAGTGGCACGCCGGGGACCGCGCGCAGGCGGTCCGCAGCTGGGAGCGGGGCCTCGCACTCGCGCCCTCGCGCTGGCCGTTGCTGCGCTGCCTCGCCGTCGCCGACCGTGCGGAGGGCAACACCGAGCGGTCCGCCGACCGGTACGCGGAGGCGTTCGACGACCTGTGCCTGGAACGGCGCGACGAGGGCGCCGCCTGGACGACGGCGACCGCCGCGCTCGGCCGCGAGGCGATCGAGGCGCTGCTGGACGCCCGCCGCACCGAGGCGGCCCGCGAGGTCTGGACCCGCCTGCACGAGGCCACCCGCGCCGAGGGCCGCTTCCGCCTCCTGGAGGCACAACTCCTCTACGCCGAGGGCGACATGGCTGCCGTCCGCGCCGTCTTCGAGTCCGGCTTCGAGCCGGCGGACCTGCGCGAGGGCGCGGAGGAGCTGGGCGACCTGTGGGCGGCCGCGACGGGTGAAGAGATACCGGAGCGGTACGACTTCAGGATGCGGCCGCCCCAGGAGTGAGCCGGGCGGTGCGGCCTCGCGCGGGGCCGCACCGCCGTCCCACGTCAGACGAGCCTGCCGCCGCGCGCCACCACCCGGCCGCCGTGCACCACCACGTCCCGCTGCGGCATGTCCACCACGACCTGCGGCAGGCACTCGGCCCTGACCAGGACGAAGTCGGCCGGGGCACCGGGGGAGAGGTCGGCGCGGGGCAGGCCCATGACGTCCGAGCCGCCGTGCGCGCCCACCTCGAAGCAGTCCGTGAGCTCCTCGTCCAGACGGACGTCGGTGACCCAGCCGAGGATGTGCGTGCGGTGGAACATGTCCGCGTTGCCGAACGGGCTCCAGGAGTCGCGCACCCCGTCCGAGCCGAGCCCGACCCGCACCCCGTGCTCGTGCAGCTTCGCGATGGGCAGGACCAGCGACTCGTTCGGCGCCACCGTCGTCAGGGAGATGTCGAGGTCTCCCAACTCGGCTGCCATCGGGCCCAGTTCGGTGTCGGACAGGTTCGGCAGGCAGAAGACGTGGCTGACTGTCACCTTGCCGCGCAGCGACAGCGCCCGGGTGCGCTCCATGATGGCGCGCAGGACCCGCACGCCCTTCTCGTCGCGGTCGTGCAGATGGATGTCCACGCCGATGCCGTGCCGGTCGGCGAGGCCGAAGACCAGGTCGAGCTGCTCGTCCATCGCGTGGTCGAAGCTGATCGGGTCGATGCCGCCGACGAAGTCGACGAGCCCGGAGCGGGCCGCCTCCTCCAGGAGTTCGGCCGTGCCGGGCGTGCGGACCACGCCGTGCTGCGGGAACGCCACGATCTGGACGTCGAGCGCGTGCTTCAGCCGCTTGCGTGCCTCGGCGACCCCTTCGAGTCCCGCCAGGTCGTAGGCGGGCGCCACGTCCGCGTGGGCCCGCATCGCGCGGGTGCCGCGGGTCACGGCATGCGCCATCAGGCCGTACGCGCGCTCACCGACCGAGCGCGACTGGCTCTTGAACAGTTCCACGTCCTGGGCGACGTAGTCGGCGATGCCGTTCGCGGGCCTGCGCGAGATCCAGTCGCCGCCCCACGTCGTCTTGTCGGGGTGGATGTGCGCGTCCACGAGGGAGGGCAGCGCGATCCGGCCGCCGCCCTCGACGACCTCCGCGCCCTTGGGCGCGGGCTTGTCGGAGATCCGGCCGTCGACCACGGTGAGGTCCACGGGCCGCTGCGCGCCGAGCGGGCGTACGTCGCGGAAGACCACGGCCCTCGGGCGGTGCCCGGCGCCGTGGCCGCCGCGGTCGTCGCGGTCGCGGGTGTCGGCGTACGCGGCCGTGGCGCCGGAGGGCAGGGTGGCGCCGGTGCCGGCCAGGGCGGCGGCGCCGGCGAGCACACCGCGGCGGGAGAGCGGGGTCATGGGTACTCCTTCGATGGGTGGCTTCGGGTCGTTCGGGCTCTGGTGGTCGGGGGCCGGACGTCGGGGGCCGGACTCAGAGGGCGATGCCCGAACGCACCACGCGTACCGGCTTCTTGAGTACACGGACGTCGGCCAGCGGGTCACCGTCGAGGAGGATCGCGTCACCGGCGAAGCCGCGCGCCAGACGCCCCGCGCGGCCCTGGAGTCCCAGGAGACGGGCCGCGCTCGTGGTGGCGGTGCGGATCGCGTCGAGGGCGGGCAGGCCTGCCTCGCGCATCAGCTCCACCTCGCGGCCGATCGGCTTGACCTTGCCGCCGGAGGAGTCGGTGCCCGCGGCCAGCGGCACGCCCAGCTCGTGGGCGGCGAGCACCGCCCGCTGGAGGGCCGGCAGATAGGTGCGGCCGCGCTCGGCGAGCACCGGGTCGGCGGACTCGGCGAGCCCGGCGATCGCGGTCAGGGTCGGCGTGAAGTACGTGCCCCTGCGCCGCATCTCGCGCAGCGTGTGCTCGCCGACGAACGCGCCGTGCTCCAGCGAGCGGATGCCCGCCATGACCGCGTCGTGGCAGCCCTTCTCGCTGTAGCTGTGGCAGAGCACGCCCTTGCCGCCGCGCCGGGCGGCCGCGACGACGGCGGAGAGCTGCTCGCGGTCGTACACCTGGGCCAGCGGGTCCTGCTCGGGGAGCCCGGCGCGTTCGTTGACGCGGGTCTTGATGACGTCGGCGCCCCGCGCGAGGTTGATCTCGACGACGCGGCGCAGCGCCTCGGGCGAGCGCACGCCGTCGCGCAGCCGCGCGAGCGGGGTGAGGTCGGGGTCGGCGAGGACCGTGTCGCCGAGGTCGGGCGTGACGAAGACGCCGGCGGCGCGCAGCCGGGGCGCGAGCCGCGGCGCCCGGCGGGCCAACTCCCGTACGGCGATGTCCTGGTAGAAGTTGGTCGAGCCGCTGCGGGCGCTGGTCGCCCCGTACAGCACGGCGTCCCGCGCCTCGGCCGCCGTGTTCAGGTGGATGTGCGCCTCGACGAGCCCCGGCAGGACCCAGCGGCCGTGCGCGTCGAGCACCTCGACGCCCTCGGGCACCGCGGTCCGGCCCCTGGCGCCCGCCGTGCGGACGACCCCGCCGACGATGACGACGACCGTGTCCTCGGTGACCTCGCCGGTCGCGGGGTCGAGGAGGGTGCCGCCCTCGATGACGAGATCGCCGCCGACGGATTCCGGGCGGGAGCCGGAGTGCCGGGCACCGGCCGCGGCGGCGCCGGGCGCGGCGGCGGAGAGGGCGGCGGTGGTCCCCGCGAGCGCGGCGGCGCCGGCGAGGATGCCGCGCCGGGTGAGCCGGGAGGGCGGGGGCGGGGTGTTCTCGACGCACATGAGGGCGGCTCCTGGGGAGGGAGTGGGCGGTGGACCGGCCAGGGACCGGAGGGGACGCGTCCGCCAGTTTGTATACCAAGTGGGGAACGGCTGCAAGGGTGGGCCGCATCAGGTGGGGAGTATTGCGCATTTACTGCGGGAAAGAGGGCGGGGTTCCGGATGTCCGGTATACAGAAATGGCGTATGCCTAGGCTGCACGGATGAGTGTCAGGCTGGCGGCGTACGCCGTGTGCATCGAGAACGGGCGCGTGCTGCTCGCCCACCACGTCCCGCCGTGCGGCGCGTCCAACTGGACGCTGCCCGGCGGCAGGGTCGAACACGGGGAGGACCCGCTGGACACCGTGGTCAGGGAGGTCGCCGAGGAGACCGGCTGCGACGCGGTGGTGGAACGGCTGCTGGGGGTCGACTCCCGGGTGGTCCCCGCCGCCGACCGGCGGCCCGGCCTCCCCGAGCTCCACAGCGTCGGCGTCTTCTACCGGGCCCGCATCACCGGTGGGCGGCTCCGGCCCGAGCCGAACGGCGAGACCGCCGAATCGGTCTGGACCCGGCTCACCGACGTCGCGGACCTCGGCCGCTCTTCGCTGGTCGACATCGGCCTCGCCCTGGCGCGGACCGCCCCGCCGACCGGTCATGTCGCCCCCGTGCCGGTCGGCGGTCTGCTCCGGCACTGAGGCCGGTCAGCCCTGGCCGTCGACGGCCGGTCGGCCCGGGGCGCCAACGGTCGGTCAGCCCTGGCCGTCCCCGGCCGGTCAGTCCTGGTCGTTCTCCTCGAAGAGCGATCGCAGGGCCACCGCCTGGCTGTCCCTCACGTGCAGCAGGGTGACGGCCGCCGCCGTCTCCTCGTCGCCCGTCGCGATGCGGTCGTAGATCAGCCGGTGCTGGGAGCGCATGTGGGCCGGTTCCGCGCGGATGCCGAACAGGAGCTGGAGCTGCCAGCTCAGCTGGTCCATCGTGCGGGCGAGGAGCGGATTGCCGGAGAGTACGACGATGCCCTCGTGGAAAGCGGTGTGCGCGGCGACCTCGCGCGGCCCGTCGTCCGCGTCCGAGGCCCGCTCCGCGTGGCCGAGCGTGGCCCGCAGCGCGGCGAGGCCCGGCGGCTCGTCCGGCGCGCACCGCGCCACCCGGCGCGCGGAGAGGCGCGACGCCTGGACGGCCAGGGGCTCCCACACCTCGTACAGATGACGTACGTCGTCGCGGTCCAGGCGCCGCACCCGCACGCCGCTGTGCGGGAGGAGTTCGAGCAGGCCCTCCGCGACCAGGGACCGCAGCGCCTCGCGGACGGGAACGCGCGACATCCGCAGCTCCTCGGCGACCTCGCGCTCCACGAGGCGCGCGCCGAGCGCGTAGCGGCGGTCGACGATGCGCTGCCGGACGGCCTCGCGGGCCTGCGCGCTCAGCGACGTGCGCTCCGCGCCGCCCGCCGTGTTGCCTGCCACCTGCACCGTCCTCCGTTCCGGGCGGGGCCCGGTGCCCCGCCGTGGAGGATACGGGTGAGGAGGCGGGTCACGTTTTGGCGCGGCGGTCCACGTACTCGAAGACGGAGCCGTCCGGGTGCATGGCCATGAGGCTGCGGCCCGCCGGGGTGGGCAGCGGGCCCGCGATGACCCGGCCACCGGAGGCCGTCAGGACCTCGTTGGCCTCGTCCACGTCCTGCACCGCGATGGTCGCCGAGACCTTGCGGAGCACGTCGAGCTCTCTCGCCGGACCGCTCATCAGCAGGAAGCAGCCGACCGCGGCGACGGACACCCCGCCGCGCTCGAAGCGCATCGCCTTGCCGCCCGCGAGCCGCTCATAGAAGGCGACCGAGGACTCCAGGTCCTCGACGCAGATGCGCAGTGTGGTTCCCAGGATCTCCATGGCTGGACAGCTCTCACCTTTCTGACCTGCGGCGACCTTGACCGAGCGGGCGGCAGTGGGCGACAGCGTGCAACAGCCGTGAGCTGACCGGTCGTTGCGCCCCTCGCGCGCTCCCTCGGGCCTGCAACGATTTCATGATTGCCTGCCTTGTCGCCACCGTCCCGGGGAATCCGGGGCGGGCCGTCACCCCGCCCCGGCCGCCGCCCACGGATCGGCTTCGGCCAGCACCTGGGCGAGGGGACGGCCGGTGCGGGCCGCGATCCGCCGCCGCTCCTGGACCTCGCGCATGGTCCGCGGCCGGTAACCGGGACCGTCGGCGCAGCAGCGGCACGCCGGGTGGAACCGCAGCCCCGCGCCCAGGACCGCCGCCAGGGCCTGCCAGCCGTCGGTGTCGCGGCGGGGCGGCACCGCCAGCTGCTCGCCGGCGTCGATCATCGGCCCCGCGCAGGACGGGCAGGGGCTCGGTCCGGTGCTCTCGCGCTTGAAGCCCTGACGGCAGTCCAGGCACACGTAGTGCGTTCGCATGATCAGTGGCATGGCGGCACTCTACGGAGTACGCGGAGGGGGCGCACCGGAGATTCGAGGGAGGCGCCGGTTGCTCCCGCGCCGTGCCGTTACGCATCCGCCGCCCCGGGTACCCGGGGCGCCATGACTGGTCCCGAGAACCCGCTGACCGGACTCGACAAGCCCATGACCGACGAACTGGTCCGGGCGATCCGCGCCGAGCTGCGCGAGGAACTGCGCGAGCAGACCGCGCGGCAGCGCCGCAGGGCCGCCCTCTACGCCGCGTCGGGCACCTCGGCCCTCTACGCGGGCGCCGCGACCGCCCTGGCGATCGGCCTGGCGCTGGCCCTCGGCCTGCCGGACTGGGCGGCGGCCCTCGTCGTGGCCGCCCTGTTCGCCGTCGTCGCCGTCGTCCTGCGCAACGCCGCCCGCCCGAAGGGCGTCCGCGACCGGGCGCCCCGGACCGACCCCGCCACACGGGCGGCCGACGCCGTACGCGCGACCCCCGCCGCGCAGGCGGACCCCACCGGCGCCGGACTCGCCGCCCCCGTCGCGCCCCCGGGCGCGCCCGGCACCCCCGCGCCCCCGCTGCCGCGCCGCAAGCCCTGAACCGGCGCCACCCGGTCACGGCCACCCGGTCACCGCCACCCGGTCACCGCCGCCTGGTCACCGCCACCCGGTCACGGCCACGACCTCCCGGGCGATGTCCGTCAGGGCGCGGTCGTCCGTGGCGATGCGGTGGGTGTCCCGCGGTACGTGCTCGTCCAGGTGCCGGGCCATGAACCGGCTGCGGCGCAGCTGCTGTTCGAGCTCCGAGCCCCGCTCGCGCGCCCGCAGCCGCTCCTCGGCCGTGGCGTCCTTCGCGGTCAGCAGGACCCGGACGACCCGCGGTCCGTCCAACGCCTCGGCGAACAACGACTCCTCGCTGCCCAGCACGCTCGCCGTGTTGGTGTAGACGAGCCGACGGCAGCCGAGATCGCGGTAGTTGGCCCAGATCGCCGCGAGGTTGCGGCCGGTGATCCGCGAGCGGTGGGGGTCGTCCGGCGGCGCCGGATGGACCGCGTCCAGGAGGTCGCCCTCGATCAGCGCGTGGCCGACGTCCGCCGCGCGCAGCAGCGCCGCGACCTCCAGGCCGACCGACGACTTGCCGACGCCCGAGCGGCCCCCGATGAGCAGTACTTCGCTGTTCCCCATGCCCGGAGCGTGTCAGGCGGCGCGCCCCGTACGCGACCGGAATGCCGGCGCACCGGCCCCGCCCCGACGCGCACGCGCGCTCACGCCACCCGGAACTCCGCCACCTCGTCCGTACGCAGCAGCAGCCCGTGCCCGATCCCGCCGTCCGGGCTGACCACGCCCCCGGTCGGGTCGAGCGCCCCGTCGAAGAACATCGACTCGATCCGGACGTGGTCGTGGAACCACTCGATGTGCCGCAGGTTCGGCACGCAGGCGGCCACCGCGGCGTGCGCGTGCGGCGCGCGGTGCGCCGAGACCTCCAGGCCGTGCGCCTGCGCGAGGGCCGCCGCGCGCAGCCACTCCGTGAGGCCGCCGCAGCGCGTCGCGTCCACCTGGAGGCAGTCCACGGAGGGGATCATGCGGGCGAAGTACGGCAGGTCGCAGCCGTGTCCGCCCGCCGCCACGTCGCACACCAGCGCGTCCCTGATCAGCGCGAGCCCGCGCAGGTCGTCGGCGGAGACCGGCTCCTGGAACCAGCCCACGCCGTGCTCGGCGAGCACCCGGCCCACCCGTATCGCCTGCTTGCGCGTGTAGCCGCCGTTCGCGTCGACGTACAGCTCGGCCTGCGGGCCGATGACGTCGCGTGCGGTGCGGACCCGGGAGACGTCACGGGCGGCCGCCCGGCCCCAGCTCTCCCCGACCTTGATCTTGACGCGTGGGATGCCCTGTCCGTGCACCCAGCCGTTGAGCTGCGCCGCCAGATGCGTGTCGTGGTACGTCGTGAAGCCGCCGCTGCCGTAGACGGGGACCTCCGTGCGGGCCGCCCCGAGCAGCCGGCCGAGGGGCAGCTCCAGCAGGCGGGCCTTGAGGTCCCACAGCGCGATGTCGACCGCGGAGATCCCGCACGCGGCGGCGCCGGGGCGGCCGGTGTCGCGGACCGCGTGGGCCATCGCGTCGTGCAGGGCGGGGATGTCGAGGGCGTCGCGGTCGGTGACGACGGGGGAGAGCTGCTCGTCGACGAGGGCGGCGACGGACGCGGGCGCGTAGGTCCAGCCGGTGCCGGTCGCGCCGCCCGCCGTGATCTCGACGACGACGATCGTCGTGGTGTCCCAGGCGAAGGTGCCGTCGGCCTCGGGGCCGTCGGCGGGCACGGTGTACGCGGAGACGGCGGGCCGCTCGATGGGGACTTCCTGCTTCATCGGGATCTTTCCTCGGTCATGGGGTGTGAGGCGGGGCAGTGAGCGGTGTGTGAGGTGTGTCGGAGGGGAGGGGAGAGAAGAGGCGGGGTGTGGTGGTGGGCCCGGCCCCTCGGCCGTGCGGGCCACGAGGGGGCCGGCGGGGCGGAGCGCGCGGGACGGGTACGACGTCGGGTATCCCCGTCGCGCGGGCGCAAACGGCGTGCACGCGGGGCACGACCGGTGCGGATCCAGGGCCCGGGAGCGCGGGCGCCGCACGGGGCCGTGACCCGAGTTTGGCGGTCGCCCCGCAGGGGCACGCGGGAGGCCCGAACCCGCCGGAGGTGGACCGTGGGCCGACCCCGCATCGTCGTCGTCGGAGCCGGATTCGCCGGCTACCGCACCGCACGCACCCTGTCCCGACTGACCCGGAGCAAGGCCGACATCACCCTGCTCAACCCGACCGACTACTTCCTCTACGTGCCGCTCCTGCCGCATGTCGCCACGGGCGTCCTGGAGCCCCGGCGCGTCACCGTCTCGCTCTCCGGCACGCTGCCGCACGTGCGCCTCGCGCTCGGTGAGGCCGACGGCGTCGATCCGGCGGGGCGCACGGTGACGTACACCGACCCCGAGGGGCGGCCCGGGGAGCTCGCGTACGACCGGCTCGTCCTCGCCGTCGGCAGCGTCAACAAGCTGCTGCCCGTGCCCGGCGTCGCCGAGCACGCGCACGGTTTCCGCGGCATGCCCGAGGCGCTGTACCTGCGCGACCACATCATCCGCCAGATCGAACTGGCCGCCGCCGCGCCGGACCCGGACACCTGCCGGGCCCGCTGCACGTTCGTGGTCGTCGGCGCCGGCTACACCGGCGTGGAACTCGCCGCGCACGGCACGCTGTTCACCGAGGCGCTGCTGCGCGACCAGCCGCTGCGGCAGGGCATACGGCCCCGCTGGCTGCTCCTGGACATCGCGGACCGTGTGCTGCCCGAACTCGACGAGCGGCTCTCCGCCACCGCCGACCGCGTCCTGCGGCGGCGCGGCGTCGACGTGCGCGCCAAGACCTCCGTCAAGGAGGCCACCTCGGACGGAGTGCTCCTGGACGACGGGGAGTTCGTCGACACCCGCACGCTGATGTGGTGCGTCGGCGTACGGCCCGACCCCTTCGTCGCGGGGCTCGGCCGGCCGCTGGAGCGGGGGCGGCTGCTCGTCGACCCGTTCCTCCAAGTGACCGGACAGCCCGACGTGTTCGCCTGCGGTGACGCCGCCGCCGTGCCCGATCTGCACCGGCCCGGCCAGTACACCCCCATGACCGCGCAGCACGCCTGGCGCCAGGGCGCCGCGGCGGGCCGCAACGTCGCGGCCTCCCTCGGCATCGGCACCCGCCGCTCCTACCACCACCGCGACCTCGGCTTCACCGTCGACCTCGGCGGGGTCCAGGCCGCCGCCAACCCGCTCGGCGTGCCGCTGTCCGGACCGCTCGCCGGGGCCGTCACCCGCGGCTACCACCTCGCCGCGATGCCCGGCAACCGCGTGCGGGTCGCCGCGGACTGGCTCCTGGACGCCGTACTGCCGCGCCAGGCCGTGCAGTTGGGCCTCGTCCGCTCCTGGTCGGTGCCGCTGGACACCGCGTCACCGGAACTGGCCCGGGTGCCGGAAGCACGAGAGGCGCCCGAAGCGCGTGAGGCGCCGGACGCGCGAGAGGTGCCCGACGGGCCCCGGTCGCCGGACGCGCGCCGGGCGCCGGACGGGACGCGCGCGTCGCAGACCAAGGAGGAACCCCATGGACACCAGTGAACTCACCTCGCTCGCGCGGCAGTTGCGCGTCGACGCCGTCCGCGCCGCGGCCGCCGCGGGATCCGGGCACCCCACCTCGTCGATGTCCGCCGCCGACCTGATGGCGGTGCTCGTCGGCCGCCACCTCCACTACGACTTCGAGCGCCCCGACCACCCCGGCAACGACCGGTTCATCCTCTCCAAGGGCCATGCCTCGCCGCTCCTGTACGCGGCGTACAAGGCGGCAGGGGCGCTCACCGACGAGGAGCTCCTGACCTTCCGCGCCCGGGGCAGCCGGCTCGAAGGGCATCCGACGCCGCGCGCCCTGCCCTGGGTCGAGGTCGCCACCGGATCACTCGGGCAGGGCCTGCCCGTCGGCGTCGGCATGGCGCTGTCCGGCAAGCGGCTCGACCGGATCCCCTACCGCGTCTGGGTGCTGTGCGGCGACAGCGAGCTGGCCGAGGGATCCATCTGGGAGGCGGCCGAGCATGCCGGGTACGAACGCCTCGACAACCTCACCGCGATCGTCGACGTCAACCGCCTCGGCCAGCGCGGCCCGACCCGTCACGAATGGCACCTGAAGGCCTACGCCGACCGCTTCAGGGCCTTCGACTGGCACGTCGTCGAGACCGACGGGCACGACATCGACGCCGTCGACCGCGCCTTCCGCGAGGCGGGCTCCACCGCGGGGCAGCCCACGGTGATCCTCGCCCGCACCGTCAAGGGCAAGGGCGTCGCGTCCGTCGAGAACCGCGAGGGCCTGCACGGCAAACCGCTGCCGGACCCGGAGGCGGCGATCGCGGAGCTGGGCGGCGCCCACGACGTGCACGTGGCCGTGCGCAGGCCGCCCGCCGCGCGCACACTGCACGCGGTGCGCAGCGGCCACCTCGAACTGCCCCGCCACGAAAAGGGTGAGCGCGTCGCGACCCGCACCGCCTACGGCCAGGCGCTCGCCGCCCTCGGCACCGCGCGCGGCGACGTCGTGGCCCTCGACGGCGAGGTCGGCGACTCGACGCGGTCGGAGTACTTCGCCAAGGAGCACCCCGACCGCTTCTTCGAGTGCTACATCGCCGAACAGCAAATGGTCGCCGCCGCCGTGGGGTTGGCGGCACGGGGCTGGGTGCCGTACGCCTCGACGTTCGCGGCGTTCTTCACCCGCGCCCACGACTTCGTGCGGATGGCGGCGATCAGCGGCGCGGGGATCAGCCTCGTCGGCTCGCACGCCGGTGTCGCGATCGGCCAGGACGGGCCCTCCCAGATGGGCCTGGAGGACCTCGCGATGTTCCGGGCGGTGCACGGCTCGACGGTCCTCTACCCCTGTGACGCCCACCAGACGGGACGGCTCGTCGCGCAGATGGCCGGCCTCGACGGCGTCCGCTACCTGCGGACGTCGCGCGGGGACACGCCCGTCATCTACGGACCCGGCGAGGAGTTTCCCGTCGGCGGCTCCAAGGTGCTGCGCTCCGACGACGCGGACCGGCTGACCGTGGTCGCCGCAGGGGTGACCGTCCACGAGGCGCTGGCCGCGGCCGAACTCCTGGACCGCGAGGGCATTCCGGTGCGGGTGATCGACCTGTACAGCGTCAAGCCCGTCGACCGCCGCACCCTCAACGAGGCCGCCGCGCGCACCGGTTGCCTGCTCACCGTCGAGGACCACCGCGAGGAGGGCGGCATCGGCGACGCCGTCCTCGACGCCTTCAGCGACGGCCGGCCCGTGCCGCGCCTGGTGCGGCTCGCGGTGCGGACGCTGCCGGGCTCGGCGGCGCCCGCCGAACAGCTGCACGCCGCGGGCATCGACGCGGAGTCGATCGCGGCGGCGGCGCGGCTGCTGGTGGAGGAGGGAGTGGTGCGGTGAGCGGCGTGGTGCGTTGAGCCGGAGGTGTGTGAGCCAGGAGGAGCGGTGAGCGGGGCGGCGCGGTGAGCCGGGCGGCGCGGTGAGCGGGGCGGTCACCGAGGGGAGCCGGCCCTCCTGAACCAGGCGTTCGCCGTCGGGCGGAACATCGCGACCACCGCGGTCAGCGCCGCCGCCCCCAGCAGGACCCGGCTGCCGCCCGACAGGACGTCCACCACGCCCACGTCCCGGAACGCGTCGCCGAGCACCTGACCGTCGGCGAGCCACCGGACGGGGCCGGCCACCACGGACAGCGCGCCGAGCACGCCGAACGCGCAGGCCAGCGCCGCCCGTGCGGCCCGCGAACCGCGCCGCATCCGCACCGCGACCAGGACGGCCGCCGAGAACACCGCCATGCGCAGCGCGGGACCGCCCCCGACGGAGGTGAGGGACGCCTCCCCGTCGGCCACCGCCCCGGGCACGGCGAGCACCGTCCCGAACACGCCCGCCGCGACCGCGGCGAGCCAGAGCGCGAAGGACGCCCTGACGGCGGCGGGTGCCGGTGGCTCGTCGGTCCCCGGCAGCATCGGCGGCAGGAGCCGCGGCTCCTGCGGGCGTGGCCGCGGGCGGGAGCGAGGGGTGCGGTGCGGGTCGGCGCTGTACACGGGGGAGCGGTGTGTCATGGCTGTCCTTCTCGACGGGCCCCGGTGCGGGACGGCTGGCGGTACCCCTGATCCTTCCTGCGCGGACCGCGCCGGGGCACG
The DNA here is from genome assembly GCF_040680155.1 of Streptomyces sp. NPDC052114. Classification (NCBI taxonomy): domain Bacteria; kingdom Bacillati; phylum Actinomycetota; class Actinomycetes; order Kitasatosporales; family Streptomycetaceae; genus Streptomyces; species Streptomyces sp. NPDC052114. The sequence continues at coordinate 92,258 of NZ_JBFAWC010000015.1, forward strand.
CCCGCCGTCCCCCGGCTTCGGGGTGGGGCCAGCCACCCTCCCGACCAGGGAAAACCCCACCGCTACCGGGGCCTCAGGGCGACCATCCGACCGGCCCCGGGGCAGCCGCCCGCGCGTCGTGCGCGGGGGGCGTGCGGGCGGCGCGCGACGGATGTCCACGTGAGCGACGAGGTTTGGCCAAGGGCCGCCGGGTCACTCGGCCCAGGAGGTGGACATGGCGAACATGTCACGCAAGATCACGGAAACGGACGACGAACTGCCGGGCCCCATGGCGGTGCTCCGGCAGGCCCGCGTCCAGCTCACGGAACTCACCGGCATGACGTCCGAGTCGGTGTCGTCCTTCGAACGCACCGAGGACGGCTGGCTGTTGGAGATCGAGGTGCTCGAACTGGCCCGGATCCCCGACACGATGAGCCTGCTCGCGACCTACGAGGTGCGGCTCGACCCGCGGGGCGAGCTCACCGGCTACCGGCGGATCCGGCGGTACGAGCGGGGACGTTCGGAACCGCGGGGCCCCGGCGGCCAGTAGCGCACGGCCCCGGCGGTCGGCGGACCGCCGTGCTCCACGCACGGAACGCACGCGCACCCGAGCCCTCACCGGCGTACCCGAGCCCTCACGGGCACCCCCACGGGCAAGGCGCCCCCAGCGACAAGCCCTCAACGACAAACCCCCACAGACAAGGAGGAAAGGTCGGTATGACCGTTGTCCCGGCACAGCAGTCCGGCGGCGGAGGCGGCTCCAGCGGCCTCTACGACGTCGTGGAACTCATCCTCGACCGAGGCCTGGTCATCGACGCCTTCGTACGGGTCTCCCTCGTCGGCATCGAGATCCTGAAGGTCGACGTCCGTGTCGTCGTCGCGAGCGTCGACACGTATCTGCGGTTCGCCGAGGCGTGCAACCGCCTGGACCTGGAGTCCGGCCCGCACAAGAGCCCCGGCCTGCCCGACCTGGTCGGCGAGATCACCGAGTCCGGTGCCCGCGGCAAGTCCAAGGGCGCGCTCTCGGGGGCCGCCGAGACCATCTCGGACGCCTTCAAACAGGCCCGCGAGGAGGGGCAGGCCGAGGAACGGCCGCGGGCCCGCCGCTCCACCGCCTCCCGCAGGAAGGAGGAGAGGGAGCAGTGAGCACGTACATCTACGGCATCGCGAGCAGCTCGCACCCGGCCCTGCCCGACGGCATGGAGGGCATCGGCCGGCCGGCGTGCGTCGTCCGCGTCCTGAAGCACGGGGAGCTCGCGGCGATCGTCAGCGACGCCCCCGATGACCTCAGGCCCAAGCGGCGCGATCTGCTCGCGCACCAGAACGTCCTGTCCGAGGCGGGCGCGGCCGGCGCCGTGCTCCCGATGCGCTTCGGGAGCCTCGCGCCGGACGACGAGGCGGTCGTCACGGTCCTCGGCGACCGGGCGGACCACTACGAGGAACGGCTGCGCAGCCTCGACGGCAAGGTCGAGTACAACGTGAAGGCCACGCACGACGAACAGGCCGTGCTCCACCAGGTCCTCGCCGAGAACCCGGACCTGCGCGCCATGGTCGAGGCCAACCAGGCTCAGGGCGGCGGGAGTTACGAGCAGAAGCTCCGCCTCGGCGAGATGGTCACCGCCACCGTGCGGGCCCGGGAGGCGAGCGACGCCGTCGAGGTGCGGCGCGCCCTGGAACCGGCCGCCGAAGCGGTCGGCGTCGGCCCCGAGGGCGCCGGCTGGCTGGCCAACATCTCGTTCCTGGTGAACCGGAAGACGGCCGACGGATTTCTCGCCGCGGTCGAGGAACTCCGGGCCACGCAGCCCCACTTGGAGCTTCGGCTGCATGGCCCGCTGCCCCCGTACAGCTTCGTCGATCCGGGGCCCGCCCAGCCCGCGGGGTGACGGCATGGGACTGATCGGCGAACTGCTCCTGCTGCCCCTGGCCCCGGCCCGCGGCTCCCTCTGGGTGCTGCGCCAAGTGGTCGCCGAGGCGGAACGGCAGTACTACGACCCCTCGGCCATCCGCCGTGAACTCACCCTCCTGGAAGAGCGTCTGGAGGCGGGCGAGATCGACGAGGCCGCATTCGAGCGGTACGAGGACGAGCTCCTCGACCGGCTGCACCACAGGACAGAACAGGATTTCTGACTCATGAACCGACTAGCAGTGGGCCTCGCCGTGGGTGCGGGGTATGTCCTCGGCCGTACGAAGAAGGCGAAGTTCGCGTTCGCCGTCGGCACGATGGTGGCGGGCAGGCGGATGCAGCTGAGCCCGCGCGCACTGGTCGCGACGGTGACCCGGCAACTGGAGAGCAACCCGCAGTTCAAGGAGATCGGCGATCAGCTGCGCGAGGATCTGCGGGGCGTGGGCAAGGCCGCGACGGGTTCCCTGGTGAACCGGCAGATCGAGGGCCTCGCCGACCGTCTGCACGAGCGCACGCTCGGCGTCCAGGACCGGATCTCCGGCGTGCTGCCGGGCGATGCGGGGGAGGAGGCCGAGCAGTCCGCGGAGCCCGTGGACGCCGACACCGACACCGATACCGAGGACGCGGACCAGGGGCCGTCCGGGCGGGACGAGGGACCGCGCCGGCCGGCCGAGAGGGCCGCGGGGAAGAAGAAGCCGCCCGCGCCGAAGTCGGCCGCCCAGCAGGCCGCCAAACCGGTCGCCAAGGCCACGAAGCCGTCCGCGCGTGCCTCCGCGAAGCCGCCCGCCAAGAAGGCCCCCGCGAAGCAGTCCGCTCCGCGGAAGACGGCCCAGAAGAAGACCGCGGCGGCGGCCCGGGGCACCGCCCGCAGGGCGAGCTCCACGGCCCGCGCGGACCGGGCGAAGGGAGGCCGCGACCATGGCTGAGTCACCCCTGAAAGGCATCGCGGGCGGCCCCGCCGCCGACCGCCTCAAGGACGAGGCCCAGGCCTACCTCATGGCCCAGGCCCAGCGCATGCTGGTCGGCGTCGGCCACCGGCTCGGCGACGCGACCGTCAGGCTCAACGACATCGCCGACGGGAAGAGCCCCGGCTTCGGCAAGCTCGCCCTGGACGCCGGGCGGAAGGTCGCCGAGGGCAAGGGGCCGGTGCGCAGCGCCCTGGAACTGGGCGGCAGCCACCTCAAGGACAAGGTGAAGGACGCGTTCAAGGGCCTCGGCGGCAAGCGCAAGAAGGGCGGCGCGGGCCAGAAGCCCACGGTGATCCTGGAGTACGTCGACGTGGGCGTCCCGATCCGCGACGCGTACGACCAGTGGACGCAGTACCAGGAGTTCTCCACCTTCGCCAAGGGCGTCAAGGGTGCCACCGTGGCGAGCGACACCGACTCCGACTGGAAGCTCAAGGTCTTCTGGTCCAGTCGCAGTTGGAAGGCGCACACCACGGAGCAGGTGCCTGACCAGCGGATCACCTGGACGTCCGAGGGCGGCAAGGGCACGACGAAGGGCGTCGTCACCTTCCATCCGCTCGCCGAGAACCTCACCCGGGTGCTGCTGATCATCGAGTACTACCCGAAGGGCCTGTTCGAGAAGACCGGCAACATCTGGCGCGCCCAGGGCCGCAGGGCACGCCTGGACCTCAAGCACTTCGCCCGGCACATCTCGCTGCGCGGCGAGGCGAGCGACGGCTGGCGCGGCGAGATCCGCGACGGCGAGGTCGTCCGCAGCCACGAGGACGCGGTGGCGGAGGAGGAAGAGGAGCGCGCCGAGCACGAGCAGGAAGAGCACGACGAGCCCGAACCCGAGGCCGAGTACGACGACGAGGAAGCGCCGGAGGAGGAGACCGAGGGCGAGCCGGAGTACGCGTACGAGGACGAGGAAGGCGCCGAGGACGAGGCCGAGTACGACGAACCCGACGCCGAGTACGAGGAGTCCGAGTACGCCGAGTACGAGGAGGACGACGCGGGGGAGCCCGACGCCGAGGACGCGAAGCGGCGTGAGTACGCCGATGCCGGGCGGGGCCGCCGATGACGGCGGCCACCGGCCGGCTGCCCGACCCCTACGGCCGCGACGGCGGCGGGGCCAACCTCGCCGACATCCTCGAACGCGTCCTGGACAAGGGCGTCGTCATCGCCGGCGACATCAAGATCAACCTGCTCGACATCGAACTGCTCACCATCAAGCTCCGCCTGATCGTCGCCTCGATCGACAAGGCCAAGGAGATGGGCATCGACTGGTGGGAGGACGACCCGGCGCTCTCCTCGGGGGCGCGCCGGGCGGAACTCGCCCGGGAGAACGCCGAGTTGCGTCGTCGTGTCGAGGAGCTGGAGGAGCAGGGGGCCCCGAAACCGACGGCGGGCCTCCTGGAACCGGCAGAGGAGGAGAAACGTGAGCGTCGCAAACGGTGACCTGCGCTACGTCTACGCGGTCTGCCGCCCGCTCGCCGCGCCGCTCGCCGCCGACCTGACCGGGGTCGGCGGCGAGCCGCCGCGCCGGATCGCGCACGAGGGCCTGGTCGCCGTGGTCGGCCCGGTGCCCGAGGGGGACTTCGCCGAGGAGCCCCTGCGCGCCCACCTGGAGGACCTGGACTGGCTCGCCGGCACGGCCCGCGCCCATCAGCGGGTCGTCGCCGCGCTCGCCACCGTCACCTGCCCGCTGCCCATGCGGCTCGCGACCGTCTTCCGGGACGACAGCGGCGTACGCGTCATGCTCCGGGACGGCGCGGAGCGGTTCCGGCGCGTCCTGGACCGCATCGACGGGCGCGTGGAGTGGGGCGTGAAGGTCCACGTGCGGAGCGCCGAGGAGCCGCCGGGGCCGCGCGGGGCGCCGCGCTCCGGGCGCGACTATCTGCGGCAGCGGCGCAGGCAGCGTACGGCGCACGAAGAGGCGGGGGAGCGGGCGGAGGCCTTCGCACTGCGGCTGCACCGGATGCTTGCGGAACGCGCCGACGACGCCCGGCTGCACGCCCCGCAGAACGCGGCGCTGTCCCGCGCGCCGGGCCGCAACATCCTCAACGCCGCTTATCTGGTGGCCCGTTCGCGCTCCGAGGAGTTCGTCGAGGTCGTCGACCGCACCAAGGACGAGGAGCGGGACGCGGACGGCCTGACGGTGGAGCTGACGGGCCCCTGGGCCGCCTACTCCTTCACCGGGGAGGAGCCGGACGCAGGCGAGGGGTCGGATACCGGCGAGGGATCGGACGGCCCGGCATGACCGTCGTGGAGCGCCGCGAGATCGCCCTGGTCGACCTGCTGGACCGCCTGCTCGCGGGCGGCGTCGTCATCACCGGCGACATCACCCTGCGGATCGCGGACGTCGACCTCGTACGCATCGACCTCAACGCCCTGATCAGCTCCGTGAACGAACAAGTGCCCTCGCCCTGGCCGGAGGCGTCAGTACCGCGGGAACGGGAGTGACCGCGGGGACGGGAGTGAGCGAACCGTGGACCGAGAACGCCGCAATCGCATGGACCTCGACCCCGACACCGTCGAGCGGGACCTGGTGAAACTGGTCCTGACGGTCGTCGAGCTGCTGCGGCAGCTGATGGAGCGCCAGGCCGTGCGCCGCTTCGACACCGGGGAGCTTTCGGAGGACCAGGAGGAACGGATCGGCCTCACGCTGATGCTTTTGGAGGACCGGATGGCCGAACTCCGGGAGCGGTACGGACTGCGGCCCGAGGACCTGAATCTGGACCTCGGGCCGCTGGGTCCCCTGCTCCCCAGGGGGTGATCGTCCGTGTCGGCTACCACCTGTACCAGCGGGACCTGGTGCCCGTGGCGGTCGTGCTCCGCATCAGGAAGCCGACCAGCCAGATGACGAGCACGGCGATGGCGACCCACCAGAGAACCTTCACGGCGAACCCCGCTCCGAAGAGGAGGAGCGCCAGAAGAAGGACCAGCAGAATAGGAACCATGGTGTGTACCTCCTGTGGTCCGGGTGTCCCCAACTGCACTTTCTACGCCGCCAGTTGAGTGAATCGGGCCACTATTTCCGGCAGAGGACCTCGCCGTGCAGGACCGCGAACCAGGCGTCCTCGTGGCCGCCCCACTCCCGCCACGCCGCCGAGACGGCGCGCAGTCCCTCCTCGTCCGTGTGGCCGCCGCCCACCGCGCGCTCGGCGTACGCGGAGGCCAGGGTGCGGTCGGCCCACAGCCCGCTCCACCAGGCGCGCTCCTCCTCGGAGCCGTAGCACCAGGTGGCCGCCGTGGTGGTGATGTCCGTGAATCCGGCGGCCAGGGCCCAAGACTTCAGGCGGCGCCCGGCGTCGGGCTCGCCGCCGTTGGCGCGGGCCACCCGCCGGTACAGGTCCAGCCAGCCGTCCAGGGCGGGCACCTCGGGGTACCACGTCATCGCCGCGTAGTCCGCGTCGCGCACGGCCACGATCCCGCCCGGCCGGCACACCCGCCGCATCTCGCTCAGAGCCCGCACCGGGTCGCCCACGTGCTGGAGCACCTGGTGGGCGTGGACCACGCAGAAGGAGTCGTCGGGGTAGTCGAGGTCGTGCACGTCCGCGACGCCGAACTCCACGTTCTCCAGGCCCCGTTCGGCGGCCGTGGCGCGCGCCGTCTCCAGGATGTCCGGCGCGTGGTCCACGCCCGTGACGTGGCCCTGCGGCACCAGCTCCGCCAGGTCGGCGGTGATGGTGCCGGGGCCGCAGCCGATGTCGAGGACCTTCATGTGCGGCTTCAGTGAACCGACCAGGTAGGCGGCCGAGTTGGCCGCGGTGCGCCAGGTGTGCGAGCGCAGCACGGACTCGTGGTGGCCGTGCGTGTAGACGGCGGTCTCCTTCGGCATGGCGGGCACTCCTTCGTGTACGTGTATGAGGCACCGTACGCCGTCATGCCGACATGTGAGACCCGCGTATCAGTATGTGGTCAGCCGTGGAGGTGGTCCCGGGACGGGCCCCGCCCTGCCCCGCGCGGTCGGCGCGGGGCCGACAGCGGCCGCTGGACGGTCGGTGCCTCCGGCAGCTTGTCCAGGTACAAGCAGCCCTGGACGTGCGTCACTTCACCGTCGTACGCCACCGCGGTGCCCGGCCCGCGGCCGTCCACCCGCGGCCGGGGCAGCCGTACCGTCGTCCGGCAGCGCGGGCGCCTCGGCCCGGGGCCGCCCCGGCGGGGCCGGCTGTGCCCGCGTCGGCACCAGACCGCGTACCGCGAACGCCGCGCCCGCGCCGAGCGCCCCGCCGACCAGGACGTCGCTCGGGAAGTGCGCCCCGGTGTAGACCCGGGACACCGCGACGGCGACGGCCAGCGGCGCGACGGCCGCGCCCCAGGCCCGCGACTCCAGTGCCACCCCCGTGGCGAAGGCGACGGCGGACGCCGAGTGACCCGAAGGGAACGACGTGGTGATGGGCTGACGCTTGAGCTGCCGCATCAGCGGCACCGTGTCCAGGACCGGCCGGGCGCGGCGCACCGACCGCTTGCCCAGCGTGTTGATCGTCGCGGACGCCAGCGCCAGCGAGGCCACCCCGCGCAGCGCGGCCCGCCGGGCCCGCGGGGTGCGCGTCGCGGTGATCCCCGCGGCCGCCGCGAACCACAGCACCCCATGGTTGGCGCTCCGGCTGAGCCGGGGCAGCACCCGGTCCGCGCCGGGCCAGTGCCGCGCCGCCACCGCGTCGAACAGCCGGCGGTCGACCCCGACCATGCGGGACATCAGCGGACGGTGCCCCGCGCCCGGCAGGGGCAGATCCACGTCTGACGCATCCGAATACTCAGCACACATGGCGCCTCACGTACCCAGCGGACCACCTTTCAGGCCCTGGCCCGGGAAACCCGCAGGTGAGCGCGGTCGGCGGGCCCTTCGCACCCCACGATCGGAATCCGTTTGCCCGCACGCCCCGGCGCCCCGGACAATTCCGCTCATGGGACATGTCGAAGCCGCACACCTCGAGTACTACTTGCCGGACGGGCGGGCGCTGCTCGGTGATGTCTCCTTCCGGGTCGGCGAGGGCGCGGTCGTCGCCCTGATCGGGGCGAACGGCGCGGGCAAGACCACCCTGCTCCGGCTGATCTCCGGCGAGCTCCAGGCGCACGGCGGCTCCGTCACCGTCAGCGGCGGCCTCGGCGTGATGCCGCAGTTCGTCGGCTCGGTGCGCGACGAGTCCACGGTCCGCGACCTCCTGGTCTCCGTCGCCACGCCCCGCATCCAGGAGGCCGCGAGGGCCGTGGACGCCGCCGAGCACGCGATCATGACGGTCGACGACGAGGCCGCCCAGCTCCAGTACGCGCAGGCGCTCTCCGACTGGGCGGAGGTGCAGGGGTACGAGGCCGAGACGCTGTGGGACATCTGCACCACGGCCGCGCTCGGCGTCCCGTACGACAAGGCCCAGTTCCGCGAGGTCCGCACGCTCTCCGGCGGCGAGCAGAAGCGCCTGGTCCTGGAGTCCCTGCTGCGCGGCTCCGACGAGGTGCTGCTCCTGGACGAGCCGGACAACTACCTCGACGTACCCGGCAAGCGCTGGCTGGAGGAGCGGCTCAAGGAGACCCGCAAGACCGTCCTGTTCGTCTCCCACGACCGGGAGCTGCTCGCCCGCGCCGCCGAGAAGATCGTCAGCGTCGAGCAGAGCCCCGGTGGCGCCGACGCCTGGGTGCACGGCGGCGGTTTCGCCACGTTCCACGAGGCCCGCAAGGAACGCTTCGCGCGCTTCGAGGAGCTGCGCAGGCGCTGGGACGAGAAGCACGAGCAGCTCAAGAAGCTGGTCCGCAATCTGCGCCAGGCCGCCGAGATCAGCCACGAGCTCGCCTCCCGCTACCAGGCGGCCCAGACCCGGCTGCGCAAGTTCGAGGAGGCGGGACCGCCGCCCGAGCCGCCGCGCGAGCAGGACATCACCATGCGCCTCCAGGGCGGCCGCACCGGCGTGCGGGCCGTGACCTGCGAGGGCCTGGAGCTCACCGGGCTGATGAAACCCTTCGACCTGGAGGTCTTCTACGGCGAGCGGGTCGCCGTCCTCGGTTCGAACGGCTCGGGCAAGTCGCACTTCCTGCGCCTGCTCGCGGGCGACCCCGACGACCCGGTCGCGCACACCGGTGCCTGGAAGCTCGGCGCGCGCGTCGTGCCGGGCCACTTCGCGCAGACCCACGCCCACCCCGAGCTGATCGGACGGCCCCTGCTCGACATCCTGTGGCGCGAGCACGCGCAGGACCGCGGCGCCGCCATGTCGCGCCTGCGGCGGTACGAACTGACGGCCCAGGCCGAGCAGAAGTTCGAGCGGCTCTCCGGCGGCCAGCAGGCCCGCTTCCAGATCCTGCTGCTCGAACTGCAGGGGTGCACGGCCCTGCTCCTGGACGAGCCCACCGACAACCTGGACCTGGAGTCGGCCGAGGCCCTCCAGGAAGGCCTGGAGTCCTTCCAGGGCACCGTCCTCGCCGTCACCCACGACCGGTGGTTCGCCCGTTCCTTCGACCGCTATCTGGTGTTCGGCAGCGACGGCAGGGTCCGTGAGACTCCGGAGCCCGTGTGGGACGAGCGGCGGGTCGTCCGCGCCCGGTAGCGCGGCACCTACGCGGTACGGCGTGCCCCACTTCCGCCGTGCGGTGCGCACGCGGGTCCCGGGCGGTGCATGCTGGGTAGGACGGGCCGAACGGGCAGCCGGGAGGCCGGGCGCGGCACGACCGAGCGATCGGAGCCATCCATGACCGGAGTCGATCCGGGTCGGCTGGACGACCAGCAGCTCATCAAGGAGCTGGAGACCATCCACCGCACCCGCCACACGACCCTGCTGCACGGCTCGAACGACGCCCTGCGGGCGCACAACGACCGCATGGCGTCGCTGGAGGGCGAGTATCTGCGCCGCCATCCGCGCAGGTCCGTCGCGGGCAGCCGGACCCGCGCGGGCGCGCGGGAACGGGGAGGCGGGGAGTCGTGACGGGCGGGCCGGACGACTCCGCGGCCGGATCCGCGGGCACGTCCACGGGCAAGGCCGCCGAGGGCGGCCGGAAGGGCAGGACCACACCGCCGCTGCTCGACCGGCACGGCGAGGCGCTCGACCTCTTCACCGACCGGGTGCACGCCGTCCGCGCCGACCAGTGGGACGCCCCCACGCCCTGCACCGAGTGGACGGTCCGCGACCTGGTGGACCACCTCACGACGGAGCAGCTGTGGGTGCCGCCCCTGCTGGCCGGCGCCACCGTCGAGTCCGTCGGCGACGCCTTCGACGGGGACGTGCTGGGCCCTGACCCGGCCGCCTCCTGGGACACCGCGTCAGCCGCGGCCCGCGCCGCCTTCCGCGCCCCCGACGCCCTGGACCGCACGGCCCACCTCTCCTTCGGCGACACCTCCGCCGCGTTCTACTGCGGCCAGATGACCACCGACCTCGTGGTGCACGCCTGGGACCTGTCCCGGGCCATCGGCGCCGACGAGACCCTGCCCGAGGACCTCGTCAACTTCTCCGTACGCGAGATCTCGCCGTACGCCGCCGAGTTGGAGAAGAGCGGGCTCTTCGCCGCGGCGGTGGAGCCGCCGGCCGGTGCCGACGTCCAGACGAAGCTGCTGAGCCTGCTCGGGCGACGCGTGTGAGGCGGGGCGTGCGCCGGACCGGGTGACGTGGGGGTGCGCCGGGGCCGGGTCAGCCCCGGGTGATGCCCGGCCAGTCGTCCGGTTCCGCGCCGCTGATGTCGGCCAGCGCGGACGACGGGTCCCTGGCGAGCGCCAGATCGCCGAGGCTGACCATGCCCACCGGGTTCCCGTCCTCGACCACGGGCAGCCTGCGCACCGCGTGCTCGCGCATCAGCCCGACCGCGGCCGACACCGCGTCGTCGGGGCCCACCACCACCGGGTTGGGCGTGCAGATCGCCTGGGCGCTGACCGTCAGCGGATCCGCGCCGTCGGCGACCGCGCGGAGCGCTATGTCCCGGTCCGTGAGCACCCCGAGGACGTGACCTTCCGTGGCGACCAGGACGTCACCGATGTCCTGCGCGCGCATCAGCTGCGCCGCCTCGACGAGGGATGCGTCGGGGCGCACCGCCACGACGCCGGTGGTCATGACGTCCCTTACGAAATCAGCCATGGCTGAGGGCCTTTCCTGCCTGCGTTCGCTGCCTGCGTGCTCTGCCTGGGTTCCTGCCTGCGCTCGTCCTGCCGTGCTCGTCGCTTGTTCTGCCGCGTTCTTCGCTCGTCCTGCCGTGCTCGTCGGTCTGACTCCGCTCGCAGTACCCCCGTGTCACAGCGGTATGCCTCGGTCCGCGGGCAGGTTTGCGCCGCCCGGCCGGGGAGACCCGGCCCCGACACCCCCCACGACGATTCTGGGAGGGGAGGGAGTCATGGCCGTTCTCGCCGTGTTCCTCCCGGTGGTGCTGCTGGGCCTGGTCCTGGCACTCGGCCGGTACGAGGAGTTGCTGCTGCCGCCCGCGAACGATCCGGACGAGGTGGACGGCGTGTGGAGCCGCGCCGCGTGAGGCGGCGCGGCCGTGCCGCCCCGGTGCCGCGCCGGCCGGGACGGCACGCCGCCCGCTGCCTCCACGGGCCGTGCGCGGCTAGCCGTGCCGTCCCCCGTGCCCCTTCCCGTGCCCCTTGTGGGGCAGGAACTCCTGCACCTTCGCCTTCAGCCCCTGTTTCACCACCGACGCCCGGTCCGCGTCGCCCTTGAGGACCGATGCCGCCGTCGCCTCCATCTGCTCCCAGGTCGCGTGCGGCGGGATCGGCGGTACGGCGGGGTCGGTGACGAAGTCCAGGACCACGGGGCCCGACGCGTCGAGCCCGGCCCGCCACGCCGCCTCGACGTCCTCGGGCCGCTCCACGCGGATCCCGGTCAGCCCGATCGAGCGCGCGAACTCGGCGTACGGCACGTCCGGGAGCGACTGCGAGGGCAGGAAGGACGGCGCGCCCTCCAGTGCCCGCATCTCCCACGTCACCTGGTTCAGGTCCCGGTTGTTCCACACGCCCACGACGAGCCTTGGATCGTCCCAGCGGTGGCGGTACTTGGCGGCCGTGATCAGCTCGGCCATGCCGTTCATCTGCATCGCGCCGTCGCCGACCAGGGCGAACACCGGGCGGTCGGGGTGCGCGAACTTCGCGCCGATCGCGTACGGCACCGCGCACCCCATCGTGGCGAGCGTCCCCGACAGCGAGGCGCGCATGTCGCCGCGCATCGTCAGGTGGCGCGCGTACCAGTTCGCCACCGAGCCCGAGTCGCACGTGACGATCGCGTCGTCGGGGAGCAGCGCGTCCAGGGCGCGCGCCACGTACTCGGGGTTGACCGGGTCCGCGGACAGCGCCGCCCTGCGGTCCATCACGCCGTTCCAGCGCACGATGTTCGCGCTGATCTCGTCGTGCCACTCGCGGCTCACCGCGCGGCGGTCCTTGTCGATCAGCGGGATCAGCTCGCGCAGCGTCGCCCGCGCGTCGCCGACCAGGTTCACCTCGTACGGATAGCGCATCCCGACCATGTGCGGATCGATGTCGATCTGCACGGCGCGGACCTTGCCGAACTCCGGCAGGAACTGCGTGTACGGGAAGCTGGAGCCGATCGTCAGGAGGGTGTCGCAGTCGCGCATCAGCTCATGGCTCGGGCGGGTGCCGAGCAGGCCGATCGCGCCGGTGACGTACGGGAGTTCGTCGCTCAGCGCGTCCTTGCCGAGCAGGGCCTTCGCCACGCCCGCGCCGAGCAGTTCGGCCATCTCCTCGACCTCGGCGCGGGCGCCCGCCGCGCCCTGGCCGATCAGGATCGCCGCCCGGTCACCGGAGTTGAGGACGTCGGCGGCCCGCTCCAGGGCGGTCGGTGAGGGCATCGCCGTCCAGGCGCTGCGGTCCAGGCTGGAGGGGACCATCTTGAACGCGTGCCGGGGAGGCGAGTAGTCCAGCCCCTGGACGTCGCCCGGGACGATCACGGCGGTGGGGCAGCGACGCGCGTACGCGGTGCGGATCGCCCGGTCCAGCACGTTCGGCAGCTGCTCGGGCACCGTCACCGTCTCCACGAAGTCGGACGCCACGTCCTTGAACAGCGTGTGCAGGTCGACCTCCTGCTGGTACGAGCCGCCCATCGCGCTGCGGTCGGTCTGGCCGACGAGCGCGAGGACGGGCACGTGGTCGAGCTTCGCGTCGTAGAGGCCGTTGAGGAGATGGACGGCGCCGGGGCCCGAGGTGGCCGTGCACACGCCGAGGCGCCTGCCGAACTTGGCGTATCCGACCGCCTCGAACGCGGACATCTCCTCGTGCCGCGACTGCACGAAGCGCGGCCGGTCCTCGGCCCTGCCCCAGGCGGCGAGCAGTCCGTCGATGCCGTCACCGGGATAGCCGAAGACCTGCTCGACGCCCCAGGCGCGCAGCCGCTCCAGGATGTGGTCGGCGACCTTGACGCTCATGACGGAAACCTCCGTACGGGTCGGGGACACGTCCGTCCCGTCCGGGTGTCCGGGCGGCCGGGCCGGAAACCTCCCGGTGTTTGGTCCCCCGGGGCCGGGGCAGGCGCAGAGACAGTGCTTCGGAACGGAGGCACGTCCGTGGGAGCGGCCATGCCGTCGGCCCCGGGTGTGTCCCGTCATGTCCCGACGCGCGCGCACTCCCACGGTGACCGTGCAACCCAAGGCACCCACAAGGGAGTTGCGACGCACCATGCGATCCCACACCTGCACCGCGACCACCACGAGGACCAGGCGTCACCCGCACGACGACGCCCCCGACACCGCGGCGGCCTTCGCCCGGCTGGTCGAACTGCCCGACGGACCCGAACGGGACGCCCTGCGCGACGAGATCGTCCGGGCCTGGCTCCCCATGGCCGAACGCCTCGCCGCCCGGTTCCGCAACCGCGGCGAGTCCCTCGACGACCTGCGCCAGGTCGCGGCCCTCGGCCTGGTCAAGGCCGTCGACCGCTATGACCCGCGGCGCGGCAACGCCTTCGAGAGCTACGCGGTCCCGACCGTCACCGGCGAGGTCAAGCGCCACTTCCGCGACCACATGTGGACCCTGCACGTGCCGCGCCGCGTCCAGGACCTGCGCAACCGCGTCCGGTTCGCCCGCCAGGACCTCTCCCAGACGTGCGCGGGCCGCACCCCCACCACCGCCGAGATCGCCGAGCACGCGCAGATGAGCGTGGAGGACGCGGCGACGGGCCTGGAGGCGCTCGACAGCTTCACCGCGCTCTCCCTCGACGCCGAACTCCCCGGCAGCGAGGACGGATACGCGCTGCGCGACACCCTCGGCGGCCCCGACCCCGCGCTCGACGTCGTCGTCGACCGCGAGGCCGTCAAGCCGCGCATCGCGCAGCTGCCCGAACGCGAACGCACCATCCTCTACATGCGGTTCTTCGGCGACATGACGCAGAGCCGCATCGCCGAGCAGATGGGCATCTCGCAGATGCACGTCTCACGGCTGATCAGCCGCTGCTGCGACCGGTTGCGGGACCAGGTCATGCGGGACGCGGCGTAGCCACCGTGCACGCCGCGCCCCCTCAGCGCGAGCGGCGCATGGCCAGGGACACATGGCGGGACAGCACGTCGACCGCCCGTGCCTCGGCCATCGAGAAGGCGAGCCGCGCACCGCTCCGGAACAGCGTGAGGACGCCGTCCACCGGGGCGTGCGGCCCCGCCGTCAGCGGCACGCACAGCAGGGACGTGACCTCGGCGCGGACCAGGACGTGCGCGCCGGACGCGTCCCGGCCGAAGGCGTCCGGGTCCTCGGGGCGCACCTGGAGCGCGGGCGCCCCGCCGCGCGCCGCCTCCACGACGAGGGGGCACGCGGCGGGGTCCTGCGCGAGGAGGTCGGCGACCGGCGCGTCCGCCGGGCCGAGCACGGCCCTGCGGCGCAGGCGCGCGGCCCCCTCGTCGGCGATCACCCAGTCCGCGAACCGCCCGTGCAGGACCGCGGCCGCCCGCTCCAGGACGGCCCCGGCGTCCCCGATCGGCGCGCCGAGCAGCGCCGTCGTCATGGCGTCCGCGAGGTCGAGCTGGGCCGCGTGCCGGGTCGCCTCGCCGAGGTCGGGCACGGGGCCGGGGGTGCCTGCCTGCTGCGGGCGGGCCCCCGGGGGCTGGAGGACGGCGAGGACGGCCGGGCGCGGCTCGGCGCCGGGGCGCAGCGCCGTGAGCGTCGCGCGGACCGGGGTGCGGGGGCCCTGCTGGAGGTGGACGATCAGGCTCCGGTCGCCCTCGCCGCGGGCGACCGCCGCGGTCTGCGCGCGGAACGCGGCCCGGTCGGCGTGCACCAGGAACCCCGCCATCGGCCGGCCCGTCGCGTACCCGGCGCGCACCCCGGTCAGGCCCGTCGCCGCGAAGTTCATCCGCCGCACCACGGTCTCCCGGTCTATCAGGGCGACCGGCAGCGGCATCCGCTGGAACAGGGCGCGCAGCAGCCGCTGCTCGTCCCGGTCGGGCGCGGCGCCCGACGGCTGCGCGTCGGTGGTGAGGCGTGCGTACGTGGGCCACAACTGGTGAGCCACATGGTCGAGTTCGAAGATGGCCGCGTCGAGCACGGTGAGCAGTTCCTCGGCGGGCACGGAACGCGCCGCCTTCAACTCGGCGACCCGGCGCAGGAAATCCGCCAGCTCTTCACCGAACTCCTCCATTTGAGACATGTGTCGAACCTAACGGCTGCGACCGTTTTCCGAGGGGTTCGCAGGGAAGCCGAGGGAAGAGAGGAGACTTGTCATGGCGCCCTTGCCGGATCCCGATCTGCTCCGGCCGGAGTCATCCCTACCCGGCCGCAGGCTCTCCGAACTCGCCGAACAGGCGGCGCGATGCACCCCCGCGTGCTGTGGCGCGAGCACCACGGTCTCGGACGGAGGTGAGGAGCACCCCACCGCGGTCACCCATCCCGACCTGGCCGGACTCGTCTCGGTCCAGCGCCGCTCGGGCGACGGGCCCATCCCCGCCGCCGAGGAGCAGGGCGAGCCGGTCGACTCCGGCGACCTGCTGCGGGACGAGCGCTGGCCCGCGTACCGCGCGATGGCCCTCGACTCCGGTGTGCGCTCCAGCGTCACGCTGCCCTTCCAGCGCGGCGGGCTCACCGTCACCCTCAGCCTGTTCAGCTTCCGCCCCGGGGCGCTTGAGGAGGCGGAGCACGGGCCGGCCCAGGCGCTCGGCGACCTCGCCACCAGCAGCTTCGTGCGCGACCGGCACTACCGCGCCGCGCTGACCGAGCTGGACCAGCTGGGCGCGGCCCTGCGGACCCGGCCCGTCGTGGACCAGGCGTGCGGCATCGTCATGCACGTCCTGGTGTGCGACGCGGACGCGGCGTTCGCGGTGCTGCGGCGGATCTCCCAGACCACCAACCGCAAGCTCGCGGACGTCGCGGCGGCGCTGGTCGAGACGAAGGGCCGGGGCCTGGAGCGCGAACTGGTCTCCCTGGCCCGCTGAGCGCGGGAGCAGGAGCCCGGACCGGTCGGCGGCGACCGGTCCGGGCCTTCTGCGTCCCGGGGGCCGCGCGCCGCGGGACGCTCACCCGGGCGGGGGTCAGAGCGGGCGGGAGGGATGGGGGCGCGCTGTGATGGGCACGTACGGCCCTGTCCCGGAATGTCCTGGGTTCGTACCGGTGCGACGGGGCAGGACACAGTCACGTGAGTGCACGGAGGTACGGATGCGGCGGACGGAGACGGAGGGCCGCGGCCCCGTCCGGTACGGGCCGCCCCCGCCCGAGCCGGGCCTCCCGGTCCTGCCCGAGCTGGCGGCCGCCGCGGCCGCGGCGGCGGGCCGTTCCCCGTGCGAGCCCCCCGGCGGCGGCCCCGCGCTGCACGACGCGGCGAGCGGCTACTGGGCCCGCCGGGGCCTTGCCGTGGAGCGCGACCAGGTCGTCGCCGCCCCCGGCGCCCCGCCCCTCCTGCTCGCCCTCACCGCGGCCCTCGGCGGCGACGTCCTGCTGCCCCGCCCCTGCCCCGCCTGGTGGGCGCCCCAGGCGCGGCTCCTGGGCCGCGGGGTCTACCGCGTGCCGACGCCCGCCGAGTGCGGCGGCGTCCCCGACCCGTACGCCCTCCTGGAGACCGTCCGCCGCGTCCGCGCCGAGGGCGGCAGACCGCGGCTGCTCGTGCTCAGCGTCGCCGACGACCCGACCGCCACCGTGCCGCCCCCCGAGGTCCTCCACGAGGCCGTCGAGGCCGCCGCCGACGAGGGGCTGCACGTCGTCAGCGACGAGACCTGGCGCGACACCCTCCACCACCCCCGCGACACCGTCCTGATCGGCCCCGCCGAGATGGACCACGAGCGGGTGACCGTCGTCTGCGACCTCGCCGGGGCCTTCCTGCCGCCGGCGCTGCCCGCCGCCGTCGCCCGCTTCCCCGCCACCGCCGAGGGCGCCGCGCTGCGCGCCCGCACCCTCGACGTGCTCACCGCGCTCGGCGCGACCCTCGCCGCACCGGTCGTCGCCGCAGCCTCCTACGCGCTCGGCGAGCCGGACGAGATCCTCGAACGCCTGGCCGCCGCCGTACGGCTGCACGCGCGCGTGGCCGAGGCCGCGCGGCACGCCGTGCTCGCCGCCGGCGCCTTCGTCCGGCCCCCGCGGGCGGGCCGCCACCTCTACGCCGACCTGGGCCCGCTGCGCGCCGCCCTCGCCGCACACGGTGTCGGCGACGCGCAGGACCTGGAGGACTTCCTCGGCGCCCGGCTCGGCATGCCCGCGCCGGGCGGACACCGCTTCGGGGACGACATCGACGCCCTGCGCGTACGGCTGTCCACGGGACCGCTGCTCGGCACGACCCAGTCGGAGCGCCTGGCGTCGCTCACCGCACCGGACCCCCTGGAATTGCCGCACGTGCAACGGGCGTTGAGCATGTTCGGATCGGCCTTCGACGATCTCCGCGCAGACGCACGGCGAATGGAGCCTCCTCGGTGACCCAGCAGGCGCGACAGACGCAGCAGCAGACACAGCGGACGACGGCGGGGGAACGGGGCGGAGAGGACCGGGCGGACCGGGCGGGCCGCAGGGGCGGTGAGCGGGTGTCGCCGGTCCTCGCACCGGCCCCGGAGACGGCCCTCGCCCCACCGCGCGCGCCCGGCGGGCGACGCCTGTGGCCCCGGTCGTTCGCCGACCGCCTGACCGCGCCCCTGCCGGGCCTGCGCGCCTTCGCGCGGCTGGCCCGCGAAGGCGCCCTGCGCCCGCGCCCCGCGGGCCTCGCCGACATCCGGCGGCTGCCCTTCGACCCCGGACCGCTGCCCCGCGTCGACGCCCGCACCGTCGCCGTCACCTGGGCGGGCCACGCCAGCTGGGTCGTCCGCATCGGCGGCCTCACCGTCCTCACCGACCCCGTCTGGTCGCGCAGGATCCTCGGCACGCCCGCCCGCGTCACCCCCGTCGGCGTGGCCTGGAGCGCCCTGCCGCGCGTCGACGCGGTCGTCATCAGCCACAACCACTACGACCACCTGGACGCCCCGACGCTGCGGCGGCTGCCCAGGGACACCCCGGTCCTCGTGCCGGCCGGGCTCGGCCGGTGGTTCACCCGCCGTCGCTTCACGGCGGTCACCGAACTCGACTGGTGGGAGGCGGCCGAACTGGACGGGGTGCGCTTCGACTTCGTGCCCGCCCACCACTGGTCCAAGCGGAGCCTCGTCGACACGTGCCGGACGCTGTGGGGCGGCTGGGTGCTCACGGACGCGCAGGGACAGCGCGTCTACTTCGCGGGCGACACCGGGTACGGCCACTGGTTCGAGCGGATCGGCGCCCGCTACCCCGGCATCGACCTGGCGCTCCTGCCGATCGGCGCGTACGACCCGCGGTGGTGGCTGAGCGACGTGCACTGCGACCCGGAGGAGGCGGTCCGCGCGGCCGCCGACCTCGGGGCGCGCCGGATGGCCCCCATGCACTGGGGCACGTTCCTGCTCTCGTCCGAACCGGTGCTCGAACCGCTCACCCGGGTGCGGGCGGCCTGGGAGAGGGCGGGCCTGGCCCGCGAGGACCTGTGGGACCTGCCGGTGGGAGGGTCACGGGTCCTGGCCGCCTAGACGGACCCCGCCGGGCCTAACGGACCCCGCCGGGCCTAACGGGATTCCCTCGGCCCGTACGTCAGCCTCCGCAGCAGCTTCTCCGCCGGGCCCGGCAGCCCGCGGCGTTGGAGCAGCGCGGCGCCCGCCACCGTCGCCAGCCAGGCCGCCACGGCGGTCAGGGCGGCGGTGAGCGTGGGGCTGCCGGTCCGCCCCGCGAGGTCCAGCGCGTACGGGGACAGCACCAGCACCCACACGAGGGACTGGAAGAGATATCCGCTCAGCGACCGCTGTCCCAGCGCGGCGAGCGCCGACACGACGGGCCTCGCACGGGACGAGCGGGGCGGCCTCGACAGGCGCAGGGCGAGGAGCCCGAAGAGCGCCACGTATCCGGGTCCGCCGAACTGGCCACTGACCTGATAGAGCCTCAGGAACGCGTCCGCGGTCCCTTCGTCGACGTGGACGAAGCCCGCGCTGACCAGGCCGATCGGCACGCCGCCCGCGAAGGCGACGCCGAGCGCGACCACGGCGGTGCGGCGCAGCAGCGTCCGGTGCCCGGCCGGATCCTCCAGGACCCGCCGCCGCGCGGCCCACGCGCCCAGCCAGACGATCACCACGAACGGCACGACGGAGAGCGTGTGCAGCGGCCACTCGGCGAGCCGGTCGGCGACGGAGGTGACGTAGTCGGGCGCGGAGAGGGAGGCGACGTCCTCCGAGGGCACGGGAGCGTCGCCCGGACCACCGCGTAGGGCGTGGTGGACGGCGACGCCGGCCAGGGCCACGGCGTACACGGTCGTGCAGGCCCACAGCCACAGCGCGACGCGCTGCACGCGCTCGCCGCGGTGCAGCAGGAAGAGCGTGAAGAGGATGCCGGCGAGGCCGTAGGCCCCCAGGAAGTCGCCGAAGTTGAGCAGGGCGGCGTGGACGGCGCCGAAGGCGAGCAGCCACGCGTTGCGCCGGATCAGCACCGCGCGTGCCGCGCCGGGCCCGGCGCCCGCGGCTTCCTGGCGCCGGGCGAGCTGCACCAGTCCGTAGCCGAACATGACGGCGAACATCGGATACGCGCGGGCGTGCACCAGCACGAACATGACGAGGTTGAAGGGGCGTTCCCAGCCCTGCGGGGAGGCCTCGGCGCCGGGCTGGTCGCCGAAGGTGAACACCGCCGCGTTCGCGAGGGCTATGAGCAGCAGCATCGAGCCGCGGGCCAGATCGGGGGCCAGAGCCCGTTCCGTCCGGAGGACGGGACCCCGCGCGGGGCTCGGACCGTGGGCATGCGTGAGGGCTGTCACCTGGTTCTCTTTCCGCCGGGAGCGCTGACGTCATTAGCGTAAGCCATAATCTATATCTCATATACTAAGTCTGCGTAGGAGATGATGCCCACGAACACATCGGGAAACCGAGGCATCGAGGAACGGAGAGGAGCGCCCATGCCGGCCGACCAGGAGGACGCCCCGGCCGAGCTCGCCCGGCTGTGGAGGCTGCGGCCCTCCGTCTCGGGCCTCGGCCGCCCCGCGGCGCTCGACACGGAGCGCGTCGTGCGCACGGGCGTGGAGCTCGCGGACCGCGACGGGCTGCCGGGCGCGACGCTGCCGAAGATCGCCAAAGAGCTCGACGTCACGCCGATGTCCCTCTACCGCCACGT
The DNA here is from genome assembly GCF_040680155.1 of Streptomyces sp. NPDC052114. Taxonomy (NCBI): domain Bacteria; kingdom Bacillati; phylum Actinomycetota; class Actinomycetes; order Kitasatosporales; family Streptomycetaceae; genus Streptomyces; species Streptomyces sp. NPDC052114. The sequence goes on from NZ_JBFAWC010000015.1 coordinate 112,611, forward strand.
GGGCTCCAAGGACGAACTGCTCGTCCTGATGCGGGACCTCGCGCTCGGACTGCCGCCCCGGTCGGTGACGGAACCCGAGGGGTGGCGTGCGGGCCTGCGGGAGTGGGCCGTCGCGCAGCGCCTCCTCAACCACCGGCGCCCCTGGCTCCCGCGGCTTCCCCTGTCCGGGCCGCCGCTGGGACCGCACGAGGTCGCCTGGATGGAGGCGGGCCTCGCCGCGCTGACCGGCACGGCGCTGGACTGGGCGGGAAAGGTCGGCTCCCTGACCCTGCTCAGCGGCTACGTGCGCCAGGTCTCGCTGCTCTCCCAGGAACAGGAGCGGGGCAGGAGCGGCACGGGCCTGGGCCAGGCCGAGAGCGAACGGGCCTATGCCAGGACCCTGGCCCGCCTCATCACCCCCGAGCGCTATCCGCAGACGGCCCGGCTGCTGTCCTCGGGCACGTTCGAGGCGGTCCCCGACGACGCCTACGACGACCCGTCGGCCGACCCGGACTTCACCTTCGGCCTCGAACGCGTCCTGGACGGCATCGCGGTGGCGGCAGGGGAGTAGCGCCGGGGCCGGCGCCCGCGAGCGCCGCGCCCGGCAGCCGGGCGCGCCGCGCGGGCCCTACGCGGTGGCGCGCCGCACCCTGCGCCACACCATCGGCGCCAGGCTGATTAGCAGCGTCAGCGCGACCGCCACCGCGACGCCCTCCCACGGCTCCTTGAAGAGGGAGCCGCCGAGAATGCCGATCAACTGGTACGTCACCGCCCACGCCAGACACGCCGGCACGTCCCCGCGGGCGAACCGGCGCAGCGGCATCTTCGCCATCAGGCACGCCAGCATCACCGGGATCCGTCCGGCCGGGACGAGCCGGGAGAGCACCAGGACCAGCACGCCGTGGTCCTTGAGCTTCTCCTGCGCCTGCGCGAGCCGCTCCTCGGGCGCCCGGTCGCGGATCGCCTCCAGCCAGCGCGAGCCGTTCTTCGACCGCATGCCGCGCTGCCCCAGCCAGTACAGGGCGACGTCGCCCACGAACGCCGCGAGCGCCGCGACCCCGAAGACGACGAGCAGCGAGAACGGCGCCGTCTGATGGAAGGCGACCACCGCCGCCGAGCTGACCAGCGCGCCCGTCGGCACCACCGGCACCAGCGCGCCGATCACCACCAGCAGGAACAGCGACGGATAGCCGACCGCCTGCTGGGTGCTCTCCGGCGGCACCTGGGCCGCCACGGCGGGAATCACCGGGCCACCTCCGGCAGCACGCTCTGGCCGTGCGCCAGCCGGTGCACGGTCACGTCGGGGGCGAGCCGGGCCGCCTGGCGCACGAACTCCGGGCCCGGCGCGTGGAACTCGTGGGGGCGCACGGCGTCCAGGCCGATCGGCCAGTACGTTCCGTAGTGCACCGGGACCGCGCTGCGCGGCGCGATCCGGGCGAGCGCCTCGGCGGCACGGCCCGCGTCCAGATGCCCGTGGCCCAGATAAGGGCCCCAGCCGCCGACCGGGAGCAGTGCCACGTCGACGTCGCCGACCTCCTCGGCCATCCCGTCGAAGAGTCCGGTGTCCCCGGCGAAGTACGTACGCGCCTCGCCGCACACCACATAACCGAGGGCCGGCGACCGGTGCGGGCCCACGGGCAGCCGCCGCCCGTCGTGCAGCGCGCGCACCACGCGTACGACGAGGCCGTCGCCGACCGGGACCTCGTCGCCCGGCGCCACCTCGGTGAAGCGCAGATGGGGCAGCCTGCGGGTCAGACCGGGCACCGAACGCGCCGCCCCGCGCGGGACCAGCGCACGGGTGCCGGGCGTGAGCCGGGCGAGCGACGGCACGTGCAGATGGTCGGCGTGCAGATGGGAAAGGAGCACGACGTCGGCGACCGCTGCATCGGGCGGCGGCAGTGCGCCCCTGCGGCGCCGCAGATGCGCGAGGCGGCGGGCGAAGAGGGGGTCGGTCAGTACGCGGACGCCCGAATCCTCGACCGTGCAAGTGGCGTGGCCCCACCATGTGACCTCGACGGGCACCCGGTTCCTCCTTCGTGCGACTGTCTCCGAGCCTACGGCCAGGAGTAGGGTCTTCGGCTGACGCCAGTGGGTGAGGGGGACGCCATGGGAGATGCCGCGGGCACCGGCACCGTCGTGGTGCGTGTGGCGGCGATCGCCAGCCTGACGCCCCTGGAGGAACTGGACGCCGACCCCTTCCTCGTCGATTCCCGCAGCCAGCACGCGATGTGCGCGCGGTGGGCGGCCGCACAGGGGTACGTGATCACGCGCGAGCTCGTCGTACGCGGTCTGCGCACCGACCACGCCCTCCTGTGGGGCGACGTCGAGGCGGGGCTCGTGGACCTGTTCGTCGTGCCGAGCCGCAGGGTCCTGGAGCGGGCGCTGCGGTCCGCGGACGAGTTCACCGCGGAGTGCGCGCGCCGGGGCGTGCGGATCGAGACGGCGGGGCTCGCCGAGCCGGCGTACGACTCGGAGATGAAGGCCCATGTCCATCGTCGGCTCTCCATGCCCACGGCGGGATACGACGGCCGCTGAGCGTTGCGGCGCCGCTCGGACCCTCTCCCTCCGCTGCTCCACGACAGACCTCGGCGCCGCGCGCGGCTGCTCGCCCCGGTCGGTGGCGGGGCCACGTGGAGGTCCCCCTCGCCTGCCGCGCCGCCCGGCGAGGGGGTGTCGCGGTGGTGCGCCCGGCCTTTTCCACCGGCCCACGGTGGGTTGGGGTGATGCCGGGTGCGTCTTTCCCCCGCCGGACGGCGGAGGGCTGTCATGGCGTCGCGTGCGGCTTTCTGTGCCGGTCGGCGGGTCGGTGCGGTGCGGTGCGCGGCTTTCCCTGGGGGCTCTCGGTGGGCCGTCATGGCGCCGCGCGTGGCCGTCGCCGCCGTCGGCGCGGTGCCGTGTGCCGCCTCCTCCGCCGCCCGCCGGTGGTGGTTCGGAGTCCTCCGTGGCGCCGCCTCCTGCGAGCCGCAGCGCGGCAGTCCGCACTCCGCGGGTCGGCGCCCCGCCCCCGTCCGCCGGTCCGCGGCGGGGGCCCGGCGGTTCGTGTGACAGGCTGGTGTCCGGTTCGGGGTGAAACGTGAAGGGGCGCGGTGTGGGGCGAGGGCGATGGCGGCGGGTCGGCAGCGCTCTGTGGCGTGTGGTCGCCGTATGGGCCGTCTCCACACTGACCATGCTGGCCCTCGCCGGCATCCTCCCGGACTTCAAGCTCCAGTCCGACGACGGCGACAGCGCCACCCAGATCGCGGTCACCGCGGCCTTCGGCGCCGGCGCCTTCGGTCTGCTCTCCGCCCTGGTGTGGCCGCTGCTCGTGCGCGCCCTGCTGCTCGTGCCCGCCCTCGTCCTCGGACTGCTCGCCTTCTTCCTCAACGGCTCACTGCTCCTGCTCGCCCTCAGCCTCATCCCGGAGGGGCGCGGGGAAGCCGGTGCCGAGACCGCCGTCGTGGTCGCCGCCGTGATGTCCGCCGTCGCCTCCGCCACCGGAGGCGCCCTCGCCGTCCGGGACGACGACGCCTACCGCCGCCGCCTGTACCGCCTCGCCGACCGCCGCCGGCGGCGCGGCACGGCCGGGCTGCCCGGCCCCACCACCCCCGGCACCGTCTTCATCCAGCTCGACGGCGTGGGCCACGACGTGCTCACCTCCGCCGTCGGCAAGGGCCTCATGCCCACCGTCGCCCGCTGGCTCGGGCACGAGGGCGACCCCACCCACCGCCTCACCCCCTGGCGCACCGACTGGTCCAGCCAGACCGGCGCCAGCCAGCTCGGCATCCTGCACGGCTCCAACCACGACGTGCCCGCCTTCCGGTGGTACGAGAAGGACACCGGCGAGGTGATGGTCAGCAACCGGCCCGCCTCCGCCGCCGAACTGCAGCGCCGCGCCGTCGAGCGCACCGGCGACGGCGGCCTCCTCACCGTCGACGGCGCCAGCCGAGGCAACCTCTTCAGCGGCGGCGCCGACCAGCTCGCCCTGGTCCTCTCCATCGCCGCGCGGCGCGGCAAGGAGAACCGGTCGCGCGCCGGGTACTTCGCCTACTTCTCGGACCCCGCCAACGCCGTCCGCACCGCGCTCTCCTTCGTCGCCGAGGTCTTCCGGGAGATCGGCGAGTCCACCCGCGCCCGCCTCAAGCGGCGCCGCCCCCGCGTCGGACGCGGCGGGCTCTACCCGTTCATCCGCGCCTTCGCCACCGTCGTCGAGCGCGACGTCGTGGTCGCCGCCGTCATAGGGGACATGCTCGCCGGGCGCAGCGCGGTCTACGCCGACCTCGTCGCGTACGACGAGGTGGCCCACCACTCCGGCCCGTCCGGCGGCGACGTGGAGAAGGTCCTCCGGCGCCTGGACCGCTCGCTCGCGCTGCTCGACCAGGTCGCCGACCACGCGCCGCGCGCCTACCGGATCGTGGTCCTCTCCGACCACGGGCAGAGCCCCGGCGAGACCTTCCGCACCCGCTACGGCCTCACCCTCGGCGACCTCGTCCGGGCCGGCTGCGGCCTGCCGGTACCGCGCAGGGCGCAGCGCACGCACAGCGGCGCCGAGGCCCGCTCGGCCGTGCGGGCCGCGCTGCGCAGGCCCGTCGAGGAGGGCGCCGACGAGCACCGCCCGGCCCGCCGCGCCGAACCGGTCGTGCTGGCCTCCGGCAACCTGGGGCTCGTCTCGTTCCCCGATGTACCGCACCGCATGACCCGCGAGGAGATCGACCGCCGCCATCCGGCGCTGCTGCCCACCCTCGCCAACCACCCGGGCATCGGCTTCCTCCTCGTCCGCAGCGCGGAGCGGGGACCGCTCGTGCTCGGGGCGCGCGGCGCCGAGGTGTACCTGGACGAGGACCCGGCCGACCTCGGTCCGCTCGCCGACTTCGGCCCCGGCGCCGCGGACGCCGTGCGCCGCACCGACGGCTTCCCGCACACCGCCGACATCATGGTCAACTCCTGGTACGACCCGCGGGAGGGCGAGGTCCTGGCCTTCGAGGAACAGATCGGCTCGCACGGCGGTCTCGGCGGCGCGCAGTCCCGCCCCTTCCTCCTGTCGCCGCTCGCGCTCTCCGAGCCGGTCGCGGAGGGGGCGGAGCTGGTCGGCGCCGAGCAGGTCCACCGGGTGCTGCGGTGCTGGCTGGACGAGGGCCCGGGGCCGCAGGTTCCGGTGGATGATTCCCCGTCCGAAGTCCCCGGCGGCACAGCATTTGCGGTGCCCGAGGGCGTCGTACAGGACAAAACCCACTGATTTTGAGCAGCGTCCGCCGTGCCCGACCATGGCTTCCGCCCGGCGATCCCGGGCACCTGGCACGACGAGAGGCGCACCACCCCATGCACGACTCCGGAACCGCGGCCGCGCGGCCGGCTCCGGCCCCTGACCAGGGAGAACCGGCCGAGGCGGGGAGCCGGCACTCCCGGCGCTTCGGGCTTCCGATCGCGACCTGTCTCGTCATGGGCAACATCATCGGCGGCGGCATCTTCCTGCTGCCGGCCTCCGTCGCGCCGTTCGGCACCATCAGCCTCGTCGCCTTCGGCGTCCTGACCGCCGGCGCCATCGCCCTCGCGCTCGTCTTCGGGCGGCTCGCCGAGCGCGACCCGCGCACCGGGGGACCCTACGTCTACGCCCGCGCGGCCTTCGGCGACTTCGCCGGATTCCTGGCCGCCTGGTCGTACTGGATCACCACCTGGGTGTCCAACGCCGCCCTGGCCGTCGCCGCCGTCGGCTATCTCGACGTCCTGATCCCGGTCAACGACCACAAGTGGACGGCCTGCCTCGCCGCGCTGGTCATCCAACTGCTGCCCGCGCTCGCGAACTTCGCGGGCACGCGGTACGTGGGCGCCGTCCAGCTGGTCGCCACCGTCCTGAAGTTCCTGCCGCTGCTGCTCGTCGCCGTCGGCGGGCTCTTCTTCTTCGACAGCGCCAACCTCGGGCCCTTCCAGGCGAGCGACGACAGCCCGATGGGCGCCGTCTCCGCGGCCGCCGCGATCCTGCTCTTCTCCTACCTCGGCGTCGAGTCGGCCGCCGTCAGCGCCGGTGAGGTGCGCGACCCGCGGCGCAACGTCGGGCGCGCCACCATCCTCGGCACCCTCGGCGCCGCCGTGGTCTACCTGCTCGGCACGCTCGCCGTCTTCGGCACGGTCGCGCACGACAAGCTGGTCGCGTCCACCGCGCCCTTCTCCGACGCCGTCGACGTCATGTTCGGCGGGTCCTGGGGCGGCACCGCGGTCGCGTTCGCCGCGCTGATCTCGATGGTCGGCGCGCTGAACGGCTGGACCCTGCTCAGTGCCCAGACGCCCTACGCGGCCGCCAAGGACGGGCTCTTCCCGAGCGCGTTCGGCCGCAAGCGGCGCGGGGTGCCCACCGTCGGCGTCCTCGTCACCGTCGTCCTCGCCGGGCTCCTGACCGTCTACAACTACACGGCTGGTGCCGGCGGCGTCTTCGAGTCCCTCGTCCTGATCACCACGTTCACGGCGACCGTGCCCTATCTCCTGGCCACCGTCGCGCAGATCTACTTCCTGGTCTCCGGGCAGCGCGAGCGCGTCCACCGCGGGCGCCTGGTGCGCGACGCGGTCCTCGCGGGCGTCGCGTTCGCCTTCTCCATGTGGCTGGTGGCCGGGTCCGGCTACGCGGCCGTCTACCAGGGCGTGCTGTTCCTGTTCGCGGGCGTGCTCGTGTACGCGTGGATGGCGGCCCGCAAGCAGCGGGCCGCCGGTTCGAACGGCTGACCTTTCCCCGTCCTCCGTCCGAGTGCGGGCCGTCCCCGCCGCCCCCAACGGCGGGGACGGTCCGCGTCGCGCCTACCTCGCCAGAGGCGCGACGACCCAGCGCTGTGTCTTGAACATGCCGTCCTGCGGGCCGATCTCGATGAGCTTGCGGGCCGCGGGGTAGGCCTCGTTGCCCTCCATCTCGTAGCCGACCTCGAAGGTGCCGGGGACGTCCCGCACCTCGGGGGCGCGCTGCGCCGCCGCGCCCCTGCCGCCCTCGTCGCCCGCGGTCGACGCCATGAGGTGGGCGATCAGCCGCTTCTGCGCCGCGTCGAGCGCCTTGCGCGGGTCGCGCTCCAGCGGCGCCGCCGTCGCCTTGCCGCCCTTGGGCGGAGGCGGCGAGATCTCCGTGCTCGGCTCGCGGGTGACGCCGGTGGCCTGCCGGGTCGAGATCTGCGACTGGACGACCGTGCCGTCGTTGTCGAGGCCGACGCGGATCAGGCCGCGGCCCGGGGTGATGACGGGTACGCCGTCGAAGACCTGGCGGAACGTCACGTGCGTCTCCAGGGAGACCGGACGCCCGACCTCGGAACCGTCCTTGGTCCCGGAGTTCTGCATCAGGTCGTGCACGCCGTCGACGACCAGTTCGGCGCCGTCCGCGTACTGCTCGGCGAAGGCGCGCGCCGCCTCGACCGCGCGGTCGGTGGCCAGTTGCTGGGTGTTGCGGTGGTTGGCCTCGGCGAGCCTGACCCAGCGCACGCCCTGCGGCGCGGTGGAGATGACGCGGTCGCCGGAGCCGGCGCTGAGCACGCCCTGCCGCTCGACCTGCACCTCTTGCAGCGCCGCCGACGGGAAGTCGGCCAGCTGCCCGAGCCGGGTGAGTTCGGCGCTCGGGTCGCGGGGCGCGAGCTGCACGATCTGGTGCTGCCCGGGGAGCTGGGTGAGCGGCTCCCTGACGCCCTCGCGGGCGTAGTACCAGCGCCACGCGTACCAGTTGTCCGGCACGTGGTCGCGGACGAAGTTGCGCTCGGTGTTGAGGCGGTTGGTGGCCTCGGCCTGGGTGGCGCCGACGGCGGCGACCGAAGGGGCCTGCCCGTGGTAGATGTCCCAGCTGGCGTTCAGCCACGCGTCGCAGAACGTCTGGCCCGCCCGCCACTTCTCCCAGAACTTCTTGCCGTAGTCCGGGCTGTCGATGCTGACGGTCTCGAAGCCGAAGATCATCCGGAAGCCGATGTTGGGTCCGGCCCAGGTGCGGATGGGGGAGTGGCCGCCGAGGACGCGCAGCGAGGTGCACGTCGACCAGAAGACGTAGTTGGCCTTCTCGTTGCCCAGCGCCATCCGGTTGGAGACGGCGTCGCTGCGGCCGTCCCAGACGGCGCCGAGCGGCGCGAAGAAGACGCCGTTGCCGTCCATGCCGCCGTGGCCCGAGTGGTACACGGCGCAGACCGCGTCCATGCCGTAGCGGTCCTGCCAGTTGTCGTACGTCTCCTCGTACGCCCACACCTGCGCGCCGCCGTCGGCGAACCAGAAGTTGCGGTCGTAGAACTGCTGGAGGTACGCCAGCCAGCCGGTCGCGTCGGCGTGCGTGTGCGAGAGCGGTGACTGGTTGACGAACTTCTGGATGCTGAACGCACCCCACCAGCCGAAGGTCGAGTCGCGGGTGCCCGCCGCTCCGGGCTTCTCCGGTTCGAGCGGGGACGGACCGTGGTCCGAGTAGTTGATGCGCATGGCCATACCCCCTGGGAGGATCTCCTCGTTCCGTGCGCGAGGGGGCCTCAAAGTGTCACCGCGGAAGCGGGTTGCCCAGTTGCCATTCCGGTCATATGGCCCCTGCCACGCCGCTGTTCCCCCACCTCAGCCGCCCCTGTGGCGCGGTCCCGCACACAATGTGTTCGCATCGGGCGACGCTTACCTGCGGGGGATGCTCGAACGTTTCCGGCCACCGAGCGGGAACCGCACGGCCCGTTTTCGCCTGGAGGGCGGAGCGACGGGTGCCGGCGGTGCGCGTTCTGCCCCCGCCCCGGCGCCGTCGGGGCCTCGTCAGGGCAGCCGGTGCTTCAGGGCGTGGGACCGCCACGGCGTCCGGGCCAGGCTCGCGGCGCCCAGGACGAGGGAGGCCGCCGCGAGTCCCCAGAATCCGGCGTCGCCCGCTCCGGCGGCCGTCCAGTCCAGAGCGCCGCCGGTGAACCAGACCAGGGGGAAGGCGGAGCCCAGCGGGAGCACCCAGGCAAGCCGGGAGCCCAACAGCCCCATGGACAGCATGGCAAGTCCCCACCAGATCGCGAAGGACCGGACGAAGACCAGTCCCATCGGCCATCCCACGGCCAGCGCCTCGGTCAGCAGGGAGACGGCGGCCGAGGCGAGGGTCGCCAGCGCCAGGAGGCGTGCGCGCGTGCGGTGGAAGGTGTCCGAACCGCCCTGCTCGTGGGCGGACATCGGCCCCGACCACAGGGCGGTGAGGAACACGGCCGACAGGAGGGGCAGTTCACGCCGGAACGGCACTCCGACGGTCCCGGCACCGCTCTCCAGAGAAGGCACGGGGAAGCGGACCCCTCCCAGGACGGCGGACAGCACCGCGACACCGGTCACGCCCAGCAGCACGGGCCCGACGCGGTGGACCCGCGCGCACCGCAGCACATCACCGTTCAGGATCACCGCCTGCACCACTTGCCCAGCCGATCGCGCTGCTCGGCGGTCCACGCCTCCTGCGCGCGTTCCGACAGGGCGGTCGCCCGGGCCGCGGCCCGCTGCTCCTTGGCCACGCCGACCATGTGGAGCCCGGCGTCGGCGGTCTTCGGGTCGGTGCCCATGGCGCGGTACTCCAGCCACAGATCGAGGCGGTTGGAGGCTTCCCAGGCGCGCCGCTCGTTCTCGGGAGGGGAGCAGCGCCCCATGGACGTGGCCGAGACCTGGGCCGCCATGCCCATGGCGGCGGGACGGACGTGTCCTTCGGCGATGTCGAAGCCGATGTCGCCGAAGGGGGTGGGGCGCAGACCGTACTCGTAGAACGCCGCGGGCTGCTCGACCCAGTCCTGGGGGACCTTGGAGAGGCGATCCGCCATGGCCGCCAGTTCCGGGAGGTACTTGCGGTGCTCGGGCCACACACAGACCCGGGCGGCACGCTCGTGGGGGCGCTCGCACACGGGCGTGACCGCCCCCGGCGGACGCAGGACCCGCACGGGGCCGCTCAGGACGATGAGCGGGACCAGGGCGAAGACGGTGACGGTGGAGGCGGCCATCATCGCGCGGGCGCCGCGGGGCGTGTAGAAGCGGGTCCGGCGGTCGGACTTGGCCACGCGCGTCAGGAACACCGCCATGGCCGACAGGGCCAGCGCCAGGAGGACGCGCAGCCGAAGGGCGCCGGTGTCGATCATCCGGGTGGGATCGCCGCTGAGCACGTAGAGGCCGTAGCCCTTCCCCACGCCCACGTAGGCGACGAAGCCGACCAGGGCGCAGAGCGCCGGGGTGAAGGCGGCCGAGGGCCACAGCCGTCCGGCGAAGTGCCCGAGCGCGGCGAACGTCACCAGGGACGCGAGACCCAGCAACAGGTACGAGGGCCACAGGAACCCCGGCCCCGCGTCACGGAAGGAGACCGCGGCGGCGGTGAGGCAGCCGGCCAGATAGGCGGCGCAGCCCAGCGTCAGCGTGGCCGCGAGGCGGGCGGCCTCGGCGTGCCACGGGGGCCGGGCCGCCCCCTGGAGGAACTCCGGCATCCCGGAACGGGCGCCGCGCCCGGCCTGCCACGCGGAGACGGCGGCCAGGGCGGGGCCCAGGAAGAGGGTGACCACCTGCGCCGCCGCGCTGGCCTCGGGCCACACGCCGATCCAGTGACGGGTGCGGCCGAACAGCACGAGGAGGTCGATGACCACGAGGGCCGGGAGGGTCGGCAGGAGCGGGGAGCGCCGCAGCTCGATGGCGTAGATCTTCAGCATGGGGATGAGGTCACCAAGTGGACGTGGAGCCGTTGTCGAGGACGGTCATGTAGCCGCGTTCCAGGGGGCTGTCGCCCGGCGCGTCCTTCGCCGCGGACAGCGCCAGTTCCTGCGGTGTGCCCCGGTGCACGATGCTCCCGTCCTGAAGGACGAGCACGGTGTCGCACGCGACGCTCACGTCCTCGACGAGGTGGGTGCTCAGGAGAACCGCGGCGCCGTCCTCGGCCAGAGAACGGATCAACTTGCGGAAGTCGAGCCGCTGCGCGGGGTCCAGGCCGACGGTCGGCTCGTCCAGGAGCACGAGCGACGGTTCGCCGACGATGGCCGCGGCGATCCCGGCCCGCCGCAGCATGCCCCCGGACAGGGACTTCATCCTGCTCTCGGCACGGTCGGCCAGTCCTACGGCTGCGAGCGCGTCGCGGGTGGCTTCTCGTGCCGTGCGGCCCGGCACCTCGCGAAGCCACGCGCAGTACCGGACGAAGTCCTGCACGGAGAACGACGGGTAATAGCCGAAGTCCTGCGGCAGATAGCCGATGTGACGGCGTGCGCGTCGGGCGTCCCGCTCGCCGCGGATCCTCTCCCCGAAGAGTTCCACACTGCCGGACCTCGGCGCCGCGATCGTGCTGAGCGTCCGGAGAAGTGTCGTTTTTCCCGCCCCGTTGGGGCCCAGCAGGCCGGTGACGCCCGTGGAGACCGTCAGGTCCAGGTGTTCGATGATCCGGTCGCGTCCATAGCCCTGGGTCAGGGCGGTGAGCCGCGCGGCGGGGGTGGGGGGCATTTCTCTCCTGGAGGGCGTGGGGGAGCCGACATCGATGCGGGGCGGCTCCCCCACGTTCACGACGTACGAACGCCGGCGGCGTATTTCGGTGCTAGTGGCGCACCTTGGTGCTGCGAATGCTGAAAGTGCATTCGTCGCTGTCCCACTTTCCCTTGTAGCCGCCTCTGAGGTGGGCGGATCCGAATCCGTCGACCTCGGCGCTGCAGTCGTACAGGGCGTCGTAGTAGCCGCCCGTCGCGGACTTGCAGTAGGCGTGTCCGGTCGTGCTGTACCAGTAGCCGCGGCAGCCGGCGGTCCAGTGGTCCTCGGCGGAGGCGAACGCCGACGGGACCGCGACGCCGATCGCTGCCGCGGCAGCCGCCGCGATCACGGCACTCTTGCCTGGATTCCCCAGGGCTAATCGCTTGAGGGTCATTCCTGTTGCCCCCCTGCATTGTTGAATTGTGTCCCTTGGGTTCCCGATCGTATCCGAAGGGATTGGTTCGGACGATACGGATCAATCGGATGGAAAAGGGGCGCGAGAGAGGGAATTCGTCTGGTGGGGCCGGGATGCCGTCGTATTCCCGGGTGGTGTCTCCGGCCCTCACGAAGTCCGGATTCCGGCGGACCGTGGCGCGTCCGTGTCGCCGTGGGGCCGCTCCGCGGGCGTGGGTCCGGCCTGTCGTGAGAGGGCCCGCGGCCCGTTTTCGTCCGGAGTGTGATCGGATGGTGGCCACGCAACTTCCGATCACGGAAACGCACTGAAGGGAACTGCATCGTGGCAACCACGCGCTCCGCACACACGGTCTGGGAAGGCTCTCTGACGGAGGGGGCGGGCACCGTCACCTTCGACTCCTCCGGCATCGGGGAGCAGGCTGTCTCCTGGCCGTCGCGCGCCGAGCAGGCGAACGGCAAGACCAGCCCGGAGGAGCTGATCGCCGCCGCGCACTCCAGCTGCTTCTCGATGGCCCTCTCGCACGGCCTGACCGGCGCGGGCACCCCGCCCACCCGGCTCACCACGTCCGCCGACGTGACCTTCCAGCCCGGCACCGGCATCACCGGCATCCACCTCACCGTCGAGGGCGAGGTGCCGGGTCTCGACGAGGCCGCGTTCGTCTCGGCCGCCGAGGACGCCAAGGCGAACTGCCCGGTGAGCCAGGCGCTGACGGGCACGACGATCACGCTTTCGGCCAAGCTGGCCTGACCGAGCGCCTGTTGACGATGCCGTCGTCCCTCCGGGGCGGCGGCATTGTCGCGTCCGGGCATTGACAAGATGCCACTCAAGTTTTGTGATGGAGCATGGAATAGACCTGGAATCGGGGGACTTGGGCTCGCGGCGGAAGGGGCTGGACCATGGCACGTGCGGTCGGGATCGATCTCGGTACGACGAACTCAGTGGTGGCCGTGCTGGAGGGCGGTGACCCCACCGTCGTCGCCAACGCCGAGGGCGCGCGCACCACGCCCTCGGTCGTCGCCTTCGCCAAGAGCGGCGACGTCCTGGTGGGCGAGGTCGCCAAGCGGCAGGCCGTCACGAACGTGGAGCGCACCGCACGCTCCGTCAAACGCCACATGGGCGACGGCAGTTGGCGCTTCCCGGACAGCGGTTCCGTGAACGGCACGCGGTACACCGCGCAGGAGCTGTCCGCGCGCGTCCTGCAGAAGCTCAAGCGCGACGCCGAGTCCTACCTCGGCGAGGACGTCACCGACGCGGTGGTCACCGTGCCCGCCTACTTCGACGACACCCAGCGCCAGGCCACCAAGGAGGCCGGCGAGATCGCGGGCCTGAACGTCCTGCGCATCATCAACGAACCCACCGCGGCGGCCCTCGCGTACGGCCTCGACAAGGGCGACGACCAGACCGTCCTCGTCTTCGACCTCGGCGGCGGCACCTTCGACGTCTCCCTCCTGGAGATGGGCGAGGGCGTCATCGAGGTGAAGGCCACCAACGGCGACACCCAGCTGGGCGGCGACGACTGGGACCAGCGGATCGTCGAGTACCTGGTGCGGCAGTTCAAGAACGCGCACGGAGTGGACCTCGGCAAGGACAAGATGGCGCTCCAACGGCTGCGCGAGGGCGCCGAGAAGGCGAAGATCGAGCTGTCCTCGTCCAGCGAGAGCGACATCAACCTGCCCTACATCACCGCCTCGGCGGAGGGACCGCTGCACCTCGCCGAGAAGCTGACGCGCGCCCAGTTCCAGGAGCTGACCGCCGACCTCCTCGACCGCTGCAAGGAACCCTTCCACCAGGCGGTCAAGGACGCGGGCATCAAGCTTTCCGCCGTCGACCACGTGATCCTCGTCGGCGGCTCCACCCGGATGCCCGCGGTGACGGAGCTGGTCAGGGAGCTCACCGGCAAGGACCCCCACAAGGGCGTCAACCCCGACGAGGTCGTGGCGCTCGGCGCGGCCCTCCAGGCCGGCGTGATCCGCGGCGACGTCAAGGACGTGCTGCTGCTCGACGTGACCCCGCTGTCCCTCGGCATCGAGACCAAGGGCGGCATCATGACCAAGCTCATCGAGCGCAACACCACGATTCCCACGAAGCGTTCGGAGACCTTCTCCACCGCGGAGGACAACCAGCCCTCGGTCGGCATCCAGGTCTTCCAGGGCGAGCGGGAGATCGCCGCGTACAACAAGAAGCTCGGCGTCTTCGACCTCACCGGGCTGCCGCCTGCCCCGCGCGGCGTCCCCAAGATCGAGGTCACCTTCGACATCGACGCCAACGGCATCATGCACGTCTCCGCCAAGGACCAGGCCACCGGGCGCGAGCAGCGCATGACCGTGACCGGCGGCTCCGCGCTGCCCAAGGACGACATCAACCGCATGGTGCGGGAGGCCGAGGAGCACGCGGAGGAGGACCGCAGGCGCCGCGAGGCCGCGGAGACCCGCAACCAGGCCGAGCAGCTCGTCTACCAGACGGAGCGGTTCCTGCGGGAGAACGAGGAGCGCGTACCGGCCGACACGAGGACCGAAGTGGAGTCCGCCGCGGCCGAGTTGAAGGACCTGCTCAAGAACCGGGCCGACGACACGGCCGCCCTGCGCACCGGAGCGGAGAAGCTCGCCGCGGTGAGCCAGAAGATGGGCCAGGCCATGTACGCGGGCGCCGGCGAGGGCGGGCAGGAGCAGCGGCCCCCGGACCCGGCCGCCGAGGAGGGCGTGGTGGACGCGGAGATCGTCGACGAGGAGGACAAGGGCGGCACGGCCGGCAAGGACGGCAAGGACGCCAAGGGCGGCTCCGCCTAACCGGGGCGCGGCTCGCGGGGGCGGGCGTCAGGACCCCGTCCGCTCCCAGCCCCGCCGCTCCGGCCGCGCGCCGACCTGCCGGGGATCCTTGCTGCGGTAGACCACATAGGGCCGGAACAGGTACTGCACCGGCGCGCTGAACATGTGGACGAGCCGGGTGAACGGCACCAGGGCGATCAGGGCCATCCCGACCACCGCGTGGATCTCGTACAGCACGGGCACCCCCGCCATCCGGTCGATGTCCGGCTGGAGCGTGAACAGGCTGCGGGCCCAAGGGGCGATCGACTCGCGGTAGTTGTACCCGTCGCCGGAGGCGTGCGTCAGCTTGGCGACCATGCCGAGCACGATCGCCCCGAAGAGCACCAGGTACATGAGCTTGTCGTTGGCGGTCGTGGCGCGGAAGACCGGCGTGTTGGTCCGCCGCCGGTAGAGCAGCAGCAGGATGCCGAGGACGAGCAGGATCCCGGCCGCCGTACCCCCGTAGAGCGAGAACAGGTGGTACGTGTGCTCGTCGATCCCCAGTTTCTTCGTCCACGACTCCGGGACGAACAGGCCGACCAGATGGCCGACGAGCACGAAGAGGATGCCGTAGTGGAACATCGGCGAGGCGATGTTCAGGAGCCTGGACTCGTAGACCTGCGACGAACGCGTCGTCCAGCCGAACTTGTCGTAGCGGTAGCGCCAGATCGTGCCCGCGACCAGCAGCACGAAGGCGATGTAGGGGAGGGCGCCCCACAGCAGTGTCTTCATGAGCGCTCTCCGATCAGCGCGAACGGTTCCAGGCCGACGTCCTCGCGCGGCGGCCCGGAGCGCGCCAGCGCCTGGGCCTCGGCGCGGTCCTTGGGGGAGGGGCCCGGCAGCGTCGCGCAGACCGCGTCGAGCACGGCGGCGTACGGTGTGCCGAAGTCGGTGAGCGCGAGCCGCAGCAGTTCGAGGCCGCCGCGGTGCTCGGTCAGGAGCACCGGACCCGCCTGCGCGGAGAACTCCAGGACGGCGGGCAGGAAGTCGGGCAGCTCCTCGCCGCTGAACTCCAGGCCGTGGGCGCGGTAGACCTCCTTGAAGCGGACCAGCGCCATCCCGCGCCGCCGGGTGTCGCCGTCCCGCCACCAGCTCAGATACAGGCTGTGCCGGTTCTTGAAGTCGAAGACCTGGACGTAGTGCGCCTGGAGCTCGCCGAGGTCGGTGCCCGCCGCGTACGCGAGGAAGTCGCCGAACTCCGGCGGCGCGGCGGCCGTCAGGAGCGGCAGCCGCTCGCGGAACTCCTCGTCCGGATAGGCGAGGCACAGCGCGGCGGCCTGGTAGAGCACGGCGTGGTCGCTCACTTCTCGTCCTCCTTGGCCGCGTGGGGCTCCTTCGCCGCGTGGGCCTCCTCGACCGCGCTCGGCTGCTCGTCGGCGGTCTGGCGGGCCCGCAGCGCGTGGAAGTTCTCGATCGTCACGAGCGGCAGCTGCTTGCGGCCCGAGTCCTGGCCGAACGGGCCGTCGCCGCCCATGCCGGGACCGTCCTCGTAGTCGAGGCTGCACGAGTCGGGGAGTGCCGACTCCTCCAGCTGCCGGGCGTCCGCGACGGCGGCGGTCGGGATGACGTACCGGTCCTCGTACTTGGCGATCGCCAGCAGGTGGTACATCTCCTCGATCTCGGGGCCCGACATGCCCACCGACGCGGCGACCGAACCGTCGGGCCGGTCACCGAGGTTGATGGAGCGCATGTGGGACCGCATCGCCGCCAGCTTCTCCAGCGAGGAGCGCACCGGGCCGACGTCGCCCGCCGTGAAGATCTCCGCGAGGTACTCCAGCGGGATGCGCAGGGTGTCGATCGCGCCGAAGAGGTTCGCCGCGTCCTCGCCGTCGTGGCCGCTCTCGGTGAGCGCGTCCACCACCGGCGACAGCGGCGGGATGTACCAGACCATCGGCATGGTGCGGTACTCCGGGTGCAGCGGGAGGGCCACCCTGTACCTGCTGATCAGCGCGTGGACGGGGGAGCGGCGAGCCGCCTCGATCCAGTCGTGCGCGATGCCGGACCGCTCCGCGTCCCGGCGCACCTCGGGGTCCTCGGGGTCGAGGAAGACGCCCAACTGTGCTTCGTACAGCTTGTGTTCGTCCGGTTCGGAGGCCGCCGCCGTCACCTTGTCGGGGTCGTAGAGGATCACTCCGAGATAGCGCAGGCGGCCCACGCACGTCTCCGAGCAGACCGTGGGCAGGCCCACCTCGACGCGCGGGTAGCACAGCGTGCACTTCTCGGCCTTGCCCGTGCGGTGGTTGAAGTAGACCTTCTTGTACGGGCAGCCGGTCACGCACTTGCGCCAGCCCCGGCAGTGGTCCTGGTCGACGAGGACGATGCCGTCCTCCTCGCGCTTGTACATCGCGCCGGACGGGCAGGACGCCACGCACGCCGGGTTGAGGCAGTGCTCGCAGATCCGCGGCAGATAGAACATGAAGGTCTGCTCGAAGGCGAACTTCACCTTGTCGGCGGCCTGTTGACGGGTCCTGGCGACCATGGGGTCCAGGTCGCCGTGCTCGGTGGCGCCGCCGAGGTTGTCGTCCCAGTTCGACGACCACTCGATCTTCATCGGCTTGCCCGAGATCAGCGAGCGCGGCTCGGCCACCGGGAAGTCGTCGCCGAGCGGGGCGTCGGTGAGGTTCTTGTACTCGTAGGTCCAGGGCTCGTAGTAGTCCTTGATCTCCGGCAGCTTGGGGTTGGAGAAGATCCCCAGGAGCGACTTGACGCGCCCGCCGTTCTTCAGCTTCAGGGCGCCGCGCTTGTTCAGCTCCCAGCCGCCGCGCCACTTCTCCTGGTCCTCGTAGCGGCGCGGATAGCCCTGGCCCGGCCGGGTCTCGACGTTGTTGAACCAGACGTACTCCATGCCGTCGCGGTTGGTCCACGCCTGCTTGCAGGTGACCGAGCAGGTGTGGCACCCGATGCACTTGTCGAGGTTCATCACCATCGCGATCTGGGCCATGACGCGCCGGCCGGTGGTCTCGCCACGGGGCATCAGTACTGCACCTCCTGGCTGCGGCGACGGATGACCGTCACCTCGTCGCGCTGGTTGCCCGTCGGGCCCAGGTAGTTGAACGCCCACGACAACTGCGCGTATCCGCCGATGAGATGGGACGGTTTGAGGATCAGACGGGTCAGGGAGTTGTGGATGCCGCCGCGTTTTCCGGAGGCCTCCGCCTTGGGGACGTTCACCGTGCGCTCCTGCGCGTGGTGCATGTAGACGGTGCCGGCGGGCATGCGGTGCGAGACGACCGCCCGCGCCACGACCACGCCGTTGCGGTTGACCGCCTCGATCCAGTCGTTGTCCTTCACGCCGATCGCGTCCGCGTCCTGCGGCGCCATCCAGATGCACTGGCCGCCGCGCGACAGCGACAGCATGAAGAGGTTGTCCTGGTACTCGGAGTGGATCGACCACTTGTTGTGCGGGGTCAGATAGCGGACGGTCACCTCCCGCTCGCCGTCCGGGCCGAGCCGTGGCTCCCCGAACAGGCGGTTCATGTCCAGGGGCGGCCGGTAGACGGGCAACGCCTCGCCCAGCTCGTGCATCCAGTCGTGGTCGATGAAGAAGTGCTGGCGTCCGGTCAGGGTGTGCCAGGGCTTCAGATGCTCGGTGTTGAGCGTGAAGGCCGTGTAGCGGCGCCCGCCGGCCTCGCTGCCGCTCCACTCCGGCGAGGTGATCACCGGGACGGGCGCGGCCTGGGTGTCGGCGTACGTGATGCGCTTGCCCTCGTGCTCGGCGGCCAGGTGCGCCATCTCCTGGCCGGTGCGCGCCTCCAGGGTGTGGAAGCCCTGGGTGGCGAGGCGGCCGTTCGTGGTGCCCGACAGCGCGAGGATCGTGTTCGCCGCCTTGACGGCCGTGTCCAGCGCGGGCCGCCCGTCGGCGGGCCCGCCGCGCACCACGCCGTTGCGCTCGCGCAGGTCCTCGACCTCCTGGTCGGGGTGGAAGGCGATGCCCTTGACCGGCAGGCCGAGCCGCTCGACGAGCGGGCCGAGCGAGGCGAACTTCGCGCCGATCGCGGTGTAGTCGCGCTCCACCACCGTGAGGTTCGGCATCGTCTTGCCGGGCACTGCCTCGCACTCGCCCTTGCGCCAGTCCAGGACGACCCCGCCGGGCTGCGCGATCTCGCCCGGTGTGTCGTGCTGGAGCGCGGTGGCGACGACGTCCTTGCGTACGCCGAGGTGGTCGACGGACAGCTCGCTGAGCCGGTCCGCGATCGCACGGAAGGTGTCGAAGTCGGAGCGCGCCTGCCACGGCGGGTCGACCGCCGGGGTGAAGGAGTGCACATAGGGGTGCATGTCCGTGGTCGACAGGTCGTGCTTCTCGTACCAGGTGGCGGCCGGCAGGACCACGTCGGACAGCAGCGTCGAGGAGGTCTGCCGGAAGTCGAGCGAGACGAGCAGGTCGAGCTTGCCCTCGGGGGCCGCCTCGCGCCACGTCACCGTCGAGGGGCGCTCCTCGGGCGCCGCCTCCTCGGCCCGCAGCGAGGAGTGCGTGCCGAGCAGGTGCTTCGTGAAGTACTCGGCGCCCTTGGCGGAGGAGCCGAGGAGGTTGGCGCGCCACAGCGTCAGCACGCGGGGCCAGTTCTCCGGCGCGTCGGGGTCCTCGCAGGCGAACTTGAGGGTGCCCGCCTTCAGCTCGTCGACGACGTTGGCCACCGGATCGCCCGAAGT
This sequence comes from Streptomyces sp. NPDC052114, assembly GCF_040680155.1. Classification (NCBI taxonomy): domain Bacteria; kingdom Bacillati; phylum Actinomycetota; class Actinomycetes; order Kitasatosporales; family Streptomycetaceae; genus Streptomyces; species Streptomyces sp. NPDC052114. The sequence goes on from NZ_JBFAWC010000015.1 coordinate 131,859, forward strand.
GGACCCCAGATCCAGGGAGTTGCGGTCGAAGGTCGGATACGACGGCATCCACCCCGAGCGCGCCGACAGGGCCAGGCAGTCGGCGCCCGTCATCCCCGCGAAGCGGCCCTCGCCCAGCGGCGAGGACAGGACGTCCGCCGCGAACCTGTCGTAGCGCCACTGGTCGGTGTTGAGGAACCAGTACGCGGCGCCGATCATCTGCCGCGGCGGCCTGCTCCAGTCGTTGGCGCTCGCCAGCGTCGCCCAGCCGGTGGAGGGGCGGCACTTCTCCTGCCCGACGTAGTGCGCCCACCCGCCGCCGTTGCGGCCCTGACAGCCGGTGAGCTGGAGCAGCGCGAGGAAGGAGCGGTAGATCGTCTCGGAGTGGAACCAGTGGTTCGTCCCCGCGCCCATCAGGATCATGCAGCGCCCGCGCGACTTCTCCGCGGTCCGTGCGAACTCCCGCGCGATCTTGACGCACTTGGCGGCGGGGACGGAGGTGTGGACCTCCTGCCAGCCGGGGGTGCCGGGCGCGTCCGCGTCGTCGTACGAGGCGGGCCATGTGCCCGGCAGCCCCTCGCGCCCGACGCCGTACTGCGCGAGCAGCAGATCGAAGACCGTGGTGACCAGCGGCCTGTCCTGCCCGCCGAGCCGGGTGGCGGGCACCCCGCGCCGCACGACCTCGCCGCGGCCCTGGCCGTGCGTGCCGCCCTCGGTGTCGAAGCGCGGCAGCAGCACCTCGATGCCCGCCGCGACCTGCGTGCCGTACAGGGTCAGCTGCGGCTTGATGGTGCCGAGCTCCAGATTCCACTTGCCCTTGCCGGACTCGGTCCAGCGAAAGCCCATCGAGCCGTTGGGGACGGCGGGCTGCCCGGTCTCCTCGTCGAGGACCGCCGTCTTCCACTCGGCGCCCTCGACGTCCTGGCCCAGGTCACTGGCGCGCAGGAACTTCCCCGGCACGTACGCGCCGTCGCGCTCGGTCAGCGTCACCAGGAAGGGCAGGTCGGTGAACCTGCGTACGTAGTCGGTGAAGAAGTCCGTCGAGCGGTCGACGAAGAACTCCTTGAGGATCACGTGCCCCATCGCGAGGGCGAGCGCCCCGTCCGTGCCCGGATGCGGATGCAGCCACTCGTCGGCGAACTTGGCGTTGTCGGCGTAGTCGGGCGCCACGACCACGACCTTCTGGCCGCGGTAGCGCGCCTCGGCCATCCAGTGCGCGTCGGGCGTGCGGGTCACCGGGACGTTCGAGCCCCACATCATCAGATAGGCCGCGTCCCACCAGTCGCCCGACTCCGGCACGTCGGTCTGGTCGCCGAACACCTGGGGCGAAGCCACCGGCAGGTCCGCGTACCAGTCGTAGAAGGAGAGCATCGGTGCGCCGATGAGACTCATGAAGCGGGCGCCCGCCGCGTGCGAGACCATCGACATCGCGGGGATGGGGGAGAAGCCCGCGACGCGGTCGGGGCCGTACGTCCTGATCGTGTGGACGTGTGCGGCCGCGATGATCTCCACGGCCTCGTCCCAGCTCGCCCGCACCAGGCCGCCCTTGCCGCGCGCCCGCTGGTACGTCCCGCGGCGCTCCGGGTCGCCCTGGATGTCCGCCCAGGCGAGCACCGGGTCCTTCAGGCGCGCCTTCGCCTCGCGGTACATCTCCAACAGGACGCCGCGCAGATACGGGTAGCGCACGCGCGTGGGCGAGTACGTGTACCAGGAGAACGCGGCGCCGCGGGGACAGCCGCGCGGCTCGTACTCGGGCCGGTCGGGACCGACGCTCGGGTAGTCCGTCGCCTGCGTCTCCCAGGTGATGATGCCGTCCTTGACGTACACCTTCCAGCGGCAGGAACCGGTGCAGTTCACCCCGTGTGTGGAGTTCACGACCTTGTCGTGGCTCCAGCGGTCCCGGTAGAAGGTGTCCGCGTCCCGGCCCCCGGTGAGCGCCACGCTGTGCAGGTCGGGGGCGGCGGTGCCGCGCCGGAAGAACTTGCCCGCCCGCAGCAGGGCGGCGGCGGGCTCGGTCGTCTCAGTCACCGTAGGGCTCCCTAGGTCTGCCTCTCATTGAACCTAGGGGCGGTGGGCCCTGTGTACCTGTCGGCTGCCGCCGTACGGGTTGCCGGGCGCCCGGCGCGGCATTACCTGCGACGTAATCGACCAGGTGGGACGGGCCCGGGACAGTGGTGTCACCGAAGCCGGTCGGGCACACCGCCGACCGGGCCGGAGCACCGGAAACCACCCGTCCCCGCCGCCTGGAGGCAGACCGCCATGACCACGTCGACCTACCCCCTCGCCACGCTCGCCCGCACCACCGACCCCCAGGCGATGCTGCGCCGCTTCCTCGGCCTGGACGCGGTCGTGACCGCGGGCAACGGCATCGCCTACGCCGCCGCCTCGGGCCCCCTCGGCCGCTTCCTCGGCATCGACGCCGGGCTGCTGCTCGGCCTCGGCATCGGTCTCGTCCTCTACGCGGCGGGCGTCGGCCTGCTCGCCGCCCGCACCAGCCCGCCGCCGCTCGCCGTCCAGGCCGTCGTCGAGATCAACGCCGTGTGGGCGGTGCTCAGCGTCGTCGCGCTGGTGGCCTGGTTCTCGCCGAGCACGGCCGGGGCGGTGTGGATCCCGCTCCAGGCCGTGACCGTCGGCGGCTTCGCGGTGCTGCAGTACGCGGCGCTGCGGGCGGTGAAGGCCGGGTCCTGAACCGGGCCTCCCGGGAGCACATGCCCGTTAGGACATGTGCTCCTGAAGGAACTTCGCCGTCGCGGGGTCGGCCGGCAGCAGCGTCTCGATGGCCAGCTCGGCGACCGTCACGTCCATCGGGGTGTTGAACGTCGAGATCGACGAGATGAAGGACAGGACGTGCCCCGCGTGCTCGATCCGCAGGGGCAGCGCGAAGTAGGGCACGTCCGTCCCCGCCTCGAAGGCGTCGACGCCGGGGTCCGCCACCGGATAGGCCGCCACCTCGTCGTACACCGCGCGCAGCTCGTCCGAGCGCTGCAGCGCGATCTGCCGCTCCATCTGGTGCAGCAGATGCCCGCGCCACTCGCGCAGATTGCGGATCCTGGGGGCGAGCCCCTCGGGGTGCAGGGTGATCCGCATCGCGTTCAGCGGCTGCGTCAGCAGATGGTCCGGGATGCCGTCCAGCATTATCGCCAGACTGCGGTTCGCGGCGACCACGCCGTACGTCGCGTCGACCACCAGGGCCGGATAGGGCTCGTAGCCCGCCAGGAGCTGTTCGAGGCCCTCGCGCAGCGTGCCCATCGAGGGGTCGTCCAGCGGGGTCTCACGGAAGCGGGGCGCGTAACCGGCCGCCAGCAGCAGGGAGTTGCGCTCCCGCACCGGCACGTCGAGGTGGTCGGCGAGACGCAGCACGAACTCCTCGCTCGGGCGCGCCCGGCCCGTCTCGACGAAGCTGATGTGGCGGGCCGAGGACTCGGCGCGCAGGGCCAGCTCCAGCTGGCTGACGCGGCGTCGCTCGCGCCAGCCGCGCAACAGCGGCCCGACGCCGCTCGCGTTCTCCGGGCTGCTCCCTCTGGACGCGGCCTTTGCCTTGGCCTTTCCTGTGGCGTTCCCCTTGGCGGGCACGGCGGTTGTCATACGTAGACGGTAATCGAAGAGGTTTGTGGCAAGGTGAAATCGATTCCCGCCGGATACATTCCCCCGGATGGATTCCCCCTGGAAGGAGCGTGGCCATGACGACCCCCGAACCGCTCTCGCTGAAGGAGATCGAGGACCGTCTCGCGGAGCTGCCCGGCTGGTCCCTGGACGGCGACCGCATCACCCGTACCTACCGCCTCGGCTCGCACTTCGCGGCGGTCGGCCTGGTCGTCCACGTCGCGCAGACGCAGGAGGAACTGGGCCACCACTCCGATCTGACGCTCGGCTACAACACCGTGACGCTGGCGGTGAACACGCACTCGGCGGGCGGCGCGCTCACCGACCTCGACTTCGAACTCGCCCGCAGGGTCGAGGGGTTCGCGCCCTCGCACGGGGCCGAGTGAGCCGGGGGATGCTCGACTACGGCAAGGAGGCCGACCGGTACGACGCCTCGCGCGGCGGTGAGCCCCGGGCCGCCGCGGCGGCGTCCGCCGTCCTCGGCCTGGTGCCGGCCGACGCCCGCACGCTGCTGGACGTGGCCTGCGGCACCGGCCTGGTCACCCGGCGCCTCGCCGACCGGGACGGGCTCCGGGTGACCGGGGTGGACGCCGCGTACCGCATGGCGCGGATGGCGGCGGGCCGGGTGCCGGGCTCCGTCGTCCTCGGCGACAGCCGCAGGCTGCCGTTTCCCGACGGGGCGTTCGACGCGGTGAACACCGTATGGCTGCTGCACCTGCTGTCCGGCGCCGAGGAGACCCGGTCGGTCGTCACCGAGTGCGCGCGCGTGCTGCGGCCCGGCGGGGTCTACGTCACCACGGTCGACAAGGCCGCCTCGCACGACGTGGGAAGCGACATCGACGCGGTGCTCGCGCCGCGCCCGGTGCGGCTCGCCGTCGACCGGGCCGACGCCGTGACGGAGTACGCGGCCGAGCAGGGCCTGGTCCCCGTGGGGAAGGCCGGGTTCCGCGGCCATGGGCAGGGCCGCACGCCCCGCTCCACGGTCGACGACCTGCGCCGCGGCTGGTTCACGCGGATCCCGCCCGACGGTCCGCTGGCCGAGCGCCTCGCGGCGGGGCTCGCACGGCTCCCGGACCAGGACGTGGCGCGGGCGGACCCGCGGTTCCACCTGCGGGCGTTCCGCAAGGAGGGGTGAGCGGCGCCGGGGCGGCCGGGGCCGCTGAGGCGTCGGCCCCCGCTGCCCGAGGCCACTTTTGCACTTCCGGCAACACCATTTGTCGAACGGCGGGATCCGGTCGCAGGCTGGTGGTCGGGTTGCCCCACGAGGGCGCATACCTGGACACAGCGGCACCAGCAGAGGACCGGAAGGCGGCACAAGGCGATGGGTCACGACCATGGACAGGGCCACGGCGAGGGTCACGGACAGGGCCATGGGCATGGCCACGGGCACGGGCACGGCCACGGCGGCGACCTGGACTGGACCGGCATGGTCGGCCGGCTGGAGCGCTACGCGCGCCTCGCCGCGCCCATGTACGGCGAGGTGGCGGCCTGGCTGCGCCGCTGGGTCCCCGAACCCGGCGTCGTCGCCGACATCGGCAGCGGTCCGGGCGCCGTCTCCTTCGTGCTGGCCGACGCGTTCCCCAAGGCGCGGATCGTCGCGGCCGACCCCGAGGCGCAGCTCCTGGAGCGCGCCCGGGAGCGCGCGGCGGACGAAGGCCTGACCGACCGCTTCCGGACGGTGCGCGCCGCGCTCCCTGACGACATCGACGACGTGCCCCAGGCGGACCTCCTGTGGCTGTGCAAGTCGCTGCACCACGTCGGCGACCAGGGCGCCGCGCTCACCGCCCTCGCGGACCACCTGGCGCCCGGCGGTGCCATCGCCCTCCTGGAGGGCGGCCTGAACGCCCGCAACCTGCCCCGCGACATCGGCTTCGGCCGCCCCGGCCTCCTCGCCCGCCTGGAGGCGTCCGACGAGTCGTGGTTCAACGGCATGCGGGCGGGCCTGGACGGCTCGAAGGACGCGACGGAGGACTGGCCGGCCCTCCTGAAGGCCGCGGGCCTGCGGTACGAGGCCACCCGCAGCTTCCTCCTCGACCTGCCCGCGCCCCTCTCGGAGGAGGCCCGCGCCTACGTGGTGGAGGAGTTCACCCTGCGCCGCGAGATGCACGAGGGCCGGATCGACCCGGAGGACCTCGCCACGTTCGACCGCCTCCTGGACGCGGACGACCCGCAGAGCCTGCACCGGCGCCCCGACCTCTTCCTGCTGACGGCGCAGACGGTGCACGTGGCGGTCAAGGAGGCGTAGGCCGCACCAGAAGTGATGATCCGTCAACCGGTCTGTGGGAGCAGGCCGGTTGGCGTACGTTCGGGGCAGCGCCGTGCTGCCGGGCCCGGCCGACCGAACAGGGAGCCGCCCCGTGAGCGAACTGATGCGATGGGAGTCCGACGAAGGGCCCGTCGTGGTGGAGGTGGACTCCAGGGACCCGGGGTTCAGGTCCGTCTCGCGGCGCGGCGACGGCGAGGTGCACGAGGTCGAGGGCCGGTTCGAGTCGGCGCTGCACAATGTGCGCGGTGCGGCGATGTCCGCGCTGCGGACGTTCCGGGACCGTGCGCTGGACCCCGACGCGATCGAGCTGGAATTCGGCGTGAAGCTCAGCGCCGCCGCGGGAGCGGTCATCGCCAAGACGGCGACCGAGGGCCACCTGACGGTCAAGCTGACCTGGTCGCGCCCTGCGGTGGCGCAGGACGCGCAGAGCGATGTGCCGGGGCAGCGGGCCGGGGGTCAGTGAGCGACGCGGGCACGGGTGCTCCCGGACGCGCGTGGCCCGCCCGCCCCCCCCCGAAGGGGCGGCGCGGGCGGGCCACCGGGTGGAGCGGAGGCGTAGGCCTCAGACCACGTCGAACGTCGCCGGGTCCGGGCCCAGGCGGCGGTCCTCGTTCAGGGCCGAGATCGCGGCCATGTCCTCGGGGTCCAGCTCGAAGCCGAAGACGTCGATGTTCTCCTTGATCCGCGACGGCGTCACGGACTTCGGGATCACGACGTTGCCCAGCTGGATGTGCCAGCGGAGCACGATCTGCGCGGGCGTGCGCCCGTGCTTCCGGGCGATCGCGACGATCGCCGGGACCTCCAGGAGGCCCTTGCCTTGGCCGAGCGGCGACCAGGCCTCGGTCGCGATGCCCTGCTCGGCGTGGACCTCGCGGGAGGCGTGCTGCTGGAGGTGCGGGTGCAGCTCGATCTGGTTGACGGCGGGGACGACCGACGTCTCGGCGATGAGCCGCTCCAGGTGCTCGGGCAGGAAGTTCGACACGCCGATCGACTTCGCGCGGCCGTCGGCCTGGATCTTCTCGAAGGCCTTGTACGTGTCGACGTAGCTGTCCTTGGAGGGCAGCGGCCAGTGGATCAGGTAGAGGTCCACATAGTCGAGGCCCAGCTTCTCCAGCGAGGTGTCGAAGGCGCGCAGCGTCGAGTCGTGGCCCTGGTCGGCGTTCCACAGCTTCGTGGTGACGAAGAGTTCCTCGCGGGGGATGCCGGAGGCGGCGACCGCCCTGCCGGTGCCCTCTTCGTTGCCGTAGACGGCCGCGGTGTCGATGCTGCGGTACCCGGCCTCCAGGGCGGTCGCGACGGCCTTCTCGGCCTCGTCGTCCGGCACCTGCCAGACACCGAAACCGAGCTGGGGCATCTCGACGCCGTTGTTCAGGATGATCGGGGGGACCTTGCTCACGAGCTCTCGATCCTTAAGTCGTCGGGTGGTACTCCCATGGTCAACGATCAGGGGCGGTGCCGCATTCCTGGCCCGGCGGGTGATCTCCGCCGGATTGCCGGATCCTTCGGCCCCGGGCCCGCCGCCCCGGAAGGGCCGGCCCCGGCTCCGCCGCCCTTTTGGCCGGATGTCGCGCCGAGAACAGGAATTGATCGGTCCGGACCATTGACGGTGTCCCGTCATCCCGGGACCCTATGGCACAACAGTGAACGCAGGACACCCATATGAACGCGTGCGACGCCCGCGCCGCACCGCGCCGTCCCACCCGTGCCCCCACCGGCTCGCCCCTGAACCCCACATCTTCAGGAAAGGCACCGACATGCACAGCGACGACCAGCACCAGACCACCCATGAGCCCGTGCGTCGGCCCGACGCCGACGCCACCGCCTGGCAGACCCCCGAGTACGCGATCGTCGACACCGCCCTCGAGGTCACCGCCTACCGCCTCGCCGACCGGTAGACCCGCCGCCATGCAGCTGCAGGTGCTCGGCACCGCGGCGGGCGGCGGACTGCCCCAGTGGAACTGCGCGTGCCCCGGGTGCACCGGGGCGCGCGCCCACCCGGAGCGCCGCCGCCGGCACGCCGCGCTCGCCGTCCACGCGGGCGAGGACCGCTGGTACCTCGTCAACGCCACGCCCGACCTCGGCGACCAGATCGAGGCCACCCCGGCCCTGCACCCCGGCGCGGGCCCCGACGCACGGCGCACCCCGCTCGCCGGGGTCGTCCTGACCGACGCCGAACTCGACCACACCCTGGGCCTGGCCCGGCTGCGCGAGGCCCGCGACGGCGTCGAGGTCCTCGCGACCGCGCCCGTGCGCGACGCCGTGCGCGCAGGGCTGCGGCTCGACGCCCTCCTGGAGCCCTACACGCGCGTACGGTGGCGGGAACTGACACCCGGACACGCCCTGCCGCTGGGCGCGGGCTCGGCCGTCCACGTCGACGCCGTACCCATTTCGGCCAAGCGCCCGCGGTACGCCGCGGGCACGGGGCCCGACACGGACACCTGGTCCGTCGCGCTGCGCCTGACCGACTCCGGCACCGGCGCCGTCGCCCTCTACGCCCCCTCCCTCGCCGTCTGGAGCGACGCCTTCGAGGCAGCCGCACGCGGCGCCGACTGCGTCCTCGTCGACGGCACCTTCTGGGACGACGACGAACCGGTGCACGCCGGATTCACCGCCCGCACCGCCACCGCCATGGGCCACCGCCCCATCGCCGGCCCCACCGGCACGGCCCACCGCCTGGCCCGGCTGCCCGGCCGCGTCCTCTACACCCACCTCAACAACACCAACCCCCTCGGCGACCCGCACGCCGAGCAGTACAAGCTCCTCGCGGAGTGGGGCCTGGAGGTCGCCGTGGACGGGATGGTGATCGAGCTGTGACGACCACGGCCCCGGCGGCGCCCGCGGACCCCTGGACCCCGGACGAGCTCACGGACCGGCTGCGCGCCGTCTCCGCCGCGCGCTACCACGACCGCCACCCCTTCAACGTACGCATGCACGAAGGCGCCCTCACCCGCGAGGAGGTCCGCCGCTGGATCGCCAACCGCTTCCACTACCAGCGGCACATCCCCGTCAAGGACGCCCTGATCCTCGCCAAGTTCGACGACCCGGCGCTGCGCCGCTCCTGGCTGCGCAGGATCCGCGACCACGACGGGGAACGGGACGGCGAGGGCGGCATCGAGCGCTGGCTGCGGCTCGGTGAGGCCGCCGGGCTCGCGCGGGCGGAACTCCTGGACTCCGCACGGGTGCTGCCCGGGGTGCGGCTCGCCGTCGACGGCTACGTCACCTTCTGCCGGCTCCGGCCCGCGCTCGACGCCGTCGCCGCCTCGCTCACCGAACTCTCCGCGCCCGATCTGATGCGGACCAGGATCTCCGCCTTCGAGCGGCACTACCCCTGGCTCGACGCCGAGGGGCTCGGGTACTTCCGCACGCGCGTCGGGCAGGGCGGCCGCGACGGGCAGGAGGCGCTCGGCCTCGTCCGGGCGTGGGCCCGCACCCGCGAGGAGCAGGAACGGGCCGTCGCCGCCCTCGCGTTCAAGTGCGACGTGCTGTGGTCGCTGCTCGACGCCGTCGACCGCGGGCCCGCCGCCGAGTGGGCGGCCACGGCGGGAGGTGCCGGGTGAGCGGCCGCGACGCCGTACGCGACGCGACACGCGGCGACTGGCGCCCCGAGCTGGTCCGCTCGGTGCTGCTGCGGCACGACCGGGTGCGCGGCGTCGACCTGCTGGTGCTCCCCGAGCGGGTGGTCGTCCTGCGCGGGGCCGCGGGCTCCATCGTCGGGCTGTGCGACGGCGAGCGCGATGTCGCGGGCATCGTCGCGGAACTCCTGCGACGCCATCCCGACGCGCCGGTCGCCGAGGAAGTGCCGTCGTTCCTCGCGCGGTTGAGGTCCGAGGGGTGGCTGCGATGACCGAGCCCACGGGGCCTGCGCCCATCGCCCCGAACCCCGAGCCGCCCTGGGCGCTCCTCGCCGAGCTCACCCACGGCTGCCCCCTGCGCTGCGCCTACTGCTCCAACCCTCTCGAACTCACCACCAGAGCGGCGGAGTTGACGTCAGGGCAGTGGGCCGACGTCTTCGCGCAGGCCGCGGGCCTCGGCGTCGTACAGACCCATCTGTCCGGCGGGGAGCCCCTGCTGCGCCGCGACCTCGCCGAGATCGTCGCGGCGGCCGACGGCGCGGGCATCCACACCCAGCTCGTGACCAGCGGCGTCGGCCTGCACCCGGAGCGCCTCGATCGGCTCGTCGGGGCCGGGCTGCGCAGCGTCCAGCTCTCCGTCCAGCACGCCGACCCCGCGGCGGCCGAACGCATCGCGGGCGCCCGCGCGTTCACCGCCAAGGAACGCGCGGCGCGGATCATCGGTGAGGCCGGACTGCCGCTCGGGCTCAACGCCGTCCTGCACCGCGGAAACCTCGACGCGCTCGACGCCCTCGTCGAACTCGCCCTCTCCTGGGGTGCCGACCGCATCGAGCTGGCCCATGCCCAGTTCTACGGCTGGGCGCTGCGCAACCGCGACGCCCTGCTGCCCGGTCGCGCCCAGGTCGCGCGGGCCCGCGCCCGGGTCGAGCGGTGGCGGGAGCGGCTCGCGGGGCGCATGGAGCTGGTGTGGGTGGCGCCCGACTACGTCGACGGCGTCGCGAAACCCTGCATGGGCGGCTGGGGCGCCCTGTCGCTGACGGTCGCCCCCGACGGCACCGTGCTGCCCTGCCCCGCCGCGGCCGACCTGCTCGGCTCGGCCGCACCCAACGTCACCGAGCACGAACTCTCCTGGATCTGGCGGGAGTCGGACGCGTTCAACCGCCATCGCGGCGAGGCCTGGATGCGGGACCCCTGCCGGAGCTGCGAGCTGCGCGCGGTCGACTTCGGCGGCTGCCGCTGCCAGGCGTACGCCCTGACCGGCGACGCCACCCGCACCGACCCCGCCTGCCACCGTTCGCCGGACCACGGCGCGGTGCGCGCGCTGGTGGACGGCGTGCGCGACTCCATGAAGGACCCGCCCCAGTACGCGTACCGCACGCACACCGGCCTCTTGTAACTCCCCATCCCCGCAAGGGCCTTGGGGTCCTTGCGTTCATCGACTGTCAGGAAACCTTCCTGACATTGCAGAGAGGTAGGCCCACGTCATGTCCCGCACTCCCCGCAGAAGGACCGTCGCCCTGGCCGCCGCCGGCGCGCTGACCGGCGCGGCGGCGCTGACCCTGGCCGGACTCCCCGCCGCGCAGGCCACCCCGGCGCCCGCCGCGAAGGCGTCCGGCACCCTCCACGCCGCCCCCTACGAGTACCTCGGCTGGGGCGACCCGCAGAAGCCCACGGACGTGATGGCCGCGACCGGCGTCAAGTGGTTCACGCTCGCCTTCATCCTGTCCGACGGCGGCTGCAACCCGGCGTGGGACGGCACCCGCCCGCTGAAGGGCGGCTCCGACGAGGCCGCCATCAAGTCCATCCGCGGCGCGGGCGGCGACATCGTCGTCTCCGTCGGCGGCTGGAGCGGCGCCAAGCTCGGCGAGAAGTGCGGCAGTGCCACCGCGCTCGCGGGCGCTTACCAAAAGGTCATCGATGCCTACAAGTTGAAGGCGTTCGACATCGACATCGAGAACACCGAGTTCGGCAACGCCACCGTGCGCCAGCGCGTCGTCGACGCCCTGAAGATCGTCAAGACGAAGAACCCGGGTCTCGTCACCTATGTGACCCTGGGGACGACCCCGCAGGGCCCGGACGCCACCGGCAAGGACCTCATCAAGCGGGGCGCCGCCGCCGGACTGGCCAACGACGCCTGGGTGATCATGCCGTTCGACTTCGGCGGGCACAGCGGCACCATGGGCGACGCCTCCGTCAGTGCCATGGAGGGCCTCAAGAGCACGGTCAAGAGCGCCTACGGCTACAGCGACGCCGACGCGTACAAGCACACCGGCATCTCCTCGATGAACGGCAAGACCGACGTGGCGGGCGAGACGGTCACCACGGCCGACTTCAAGAAGATCCTCGCGTACGCCAAGGAGCACCACATCGCGCGCTTCGCCTACTGGGCCGTCAACCGCGACCGCGCCTGCGGCTCGGGCGGAGACGCCGGGGACTCCTGCAGCGGCGTCTCGCAGGCCCCGTACGACTTCACCAAGATCGTCGCCCAGTACGGAGGCTGAGATGAGGCATCGCAGGCAGACCACGAGGAGAGCGGTGCTCGTGGCGGCGGGCGCCGCCGTGGCGGCCGGCGCGCTGGCCGTCGGCGTCGTCCCGGCGGCGACGGCGGGACCGGCGCCGGTCGCCCCGGCCGCCGCGGCCGGCGAGCCGGGCGCCCCCACCACCCTCTCCACCGGCTGGACCATCCCCTGGGGCACCTCGTGGCTGCCCGACGGGTCGGGCGCGCTGGTCACCGAGCGCGACGACTTCCGGGTGTGGCGGGTCTCCGAGGACGGCAAGGACAAGAAGCAGCTCGGCACCGTCCCCGAGTCGCAGACCACCGGCGGCGAGGGCGGCCTGATGGGCGTCGCCGTCGACCCGGACTGGGCCACCAACCACTACGTGTACGTGATGCACACCTCGTCCGAGGGCAACCGCGTCGCCCGCATGACGTACGACGGGTCGACCCTCACCGGCTACAAGCCGCTGCTCAAGGGCATCAAGAAGAACAAGTACCACAACGGCGGACGCCTGGCCTTCGGGCCCGACGGCTACCTCTACGCCACCACGGGCGATGCCCAGGACAAGCCGCTCGCCCAGGACAAGGACTCCCTCAACGGCAAGATCCTGCGCATGACGCGGGACGGCGAACCGGCCCCCGGCAACCCCTTCGGCAACCACGTCTACAGCCTGGGCCACCGCAACCCCCAGGGCATCGCCTTCGACGACCGGGGCAGGCTCTGGGAGGCCGAGCTGGGCGATGCCAAGAAGGACGAGCTGAACCTCATCAAGCCGGGCAAGAACTACGGCTGGCCCACCTGCGAAGGCGACTGCTCCGTCGCCGGCATGACCAACCCCAAGAAGACCTGGGGCGTGGCGGAGGCCTCGCCGAGCGGTGTCGCGGTCGTCGACGGTGCCGTCTACATGGCGGCGCTGAAGGGCAAGCGCCTGTGGCGCATCCCCATCAACGCCGACAACGAGGACGTCGGCACCGCGAAGGCCTACTACGTCGGTGAGTACGGCCGCCTGCGCGCGGTCACCGCCGTGCCCGGGGCCAAGGCGCTGTGGCTGTCCACCACCAACGCCGACGCCAACGGCGGACAGCCGGACGGCTCCGACAAGATGTTCCTGGTTCCGATCGGCCAGGCGGCGGTTCCGATCGGCAAGGCGTCGCTGCCGGTCGGCTAGACGGCGGTGCCGGTCGTGCCGCTCGTACCGGTCGTCGTGCCGAGGTACGCGTCCCGCACCCGCGGGTCGGCGCGCACCTCGGCCGCCGTGCCCTGGGCGAGGACCCGGCCCAGGTCGAGCACGACCACGCGGGCGCACAGTTCCATGACGAAGGCGACGTTGTGCTCGACGAGCAGCACGGCGCAGCCTTCCTCGTCCGCCAGATGACGGATGACGGCCGACAGATAGCGGTGTTCGTCGGCCGTCATCCCGGACGCGGGCTCGTCCAGGAGCAGCACCCGGGGCGGGTCCGCGACCGCGCGCGCCAGCTCCACCATGCGGGCGAGGCCCGTCGGCAGCGCGCCCGCGTACTGCCCGGCGAGCGTGTCGAGGCCGCATTCGCGCAGTACGGCGGCGGCCCGTTCGCGCCGGGCCGCCTCGTGCCCGCGCCGGGTGGGCGCGGCCAGCAGGTCGGCGGCGAACCCGCCGCCTCCGCCCCGCCACTCCTGGGCGACCAGGAGGTTGTCGGCGACGGTCAGCTGGCCGAACAGCTGCTGGCGCTGGAAGGTGCGGCGCATGCCGTGCCGGGCGCGCCACACGGGGGAGCGGCGGGTGACATCGGTCCCGTCGAGCAGGACCCGCCCTCCGTCGGGCCTGCGGATGCCCGACAGGACGTCGAACAGGGTCGTCTTTCCCGCGCCATTGGGCCCGATGAGCCCGCACACCTCGCCCGGGCGGACGGCCAGGTCCACCCCGTCGAGGGCGCGGATCCCGCCGAAGCGGACGCCGACGCCCGCGGCTTCGAGGACGTGACCGCGCTGTTCGTTCACGGCCGCCCCACTCCCTTCGTCGTCGGTTCCCCTTCGCCCGCCGCCATGCCCAGATACGCCTCCGTGAGCCGGTCGGCGCGCACCTCGGAACGGGGACCGCACCAGGAGACGCGGCCCTGCGCGAGATACGCCACGGTGTCGGCGACCCCGAGGATCTCGGCGGCCTTCTCCTCCACGAGCAGCAACCCGGTCCCCGCGTCACGGAGTTCGACCAGGAGCCGGAACACGTCGTCGACCACGCGCGGCGCGAGGCCGAGCGAGGGTTCGTCGGCGATCAGCGCCTTCGGCGGGCGGTGCAGCAGCGGGGCGAGGGCGAGCAGTTGCTGCTCTCCTCCGGAGAGGGAGCCCGCGGCGACCCCGCGCCGGGCGGCGAGGCCCGCGAACCGCTCGTACACGGCGTCGCGTTCGGCGCGGTCCTTCAGGTGCAGGGCGAGGTTCTCGTCGATGGTGAGCGCGGGGAAGATGCCGCGGCCCTCGGGGGCGAGGAGGACGCCTGTGCGGGAGCGGCGGACGGGGCCGTCGTGGGTGGCGTCGCGACCGGCGACGTACACCTGGCCGTGCCGCGGTGTGATCAGCCCTGCGGCGGCCTTGCAGGTCGTCGACTTGCCCGCTCCGTTGGGGCCGAGCAGGGCGACGATCTCCCCGGGGCGGACGGTGAGGTCCACGCCGTGGAGGACGGGGGTGCCGTCGTATCCGGCGTGGAGGTCGCGCAGGGCGAGGACGGGAGGGCGCTCTTCCCTGGTCCCGGCAGGATGCTCTTCCCCGGTACGCGGAGGGCGTTCCTCGGCGATCCCTGGACGGCGTTCCTCCGCGGTCCCCGGAGGGCGTTCCTTCGCGGTCCCCGGAGGGCGTTCCTTCGCGGTCCCCGGACGGTGTTCCTTCGCGGTCCCCGGACGGTGTTCCTCCGTCCTCCCGCCCCTTCCCCGTTCCCAGGAGCTCCGTCCCCTGGACCTCCGCGATCGCCCTTCGGTCTCGTCCGCGACCGCCGGACCGGCCGGATCCTGGCGGCTTCGGCGCCGGTGCAACCGCACCGATACCGCCGCGCAGTACCCGTCCGGATCGTTCGCCAGGGCCAGGCCCGCCAGGCCGAACAGGATCACCGGGAGCTGGACGGACTCGGTCACGTACTCCGCCATCAGGTGGGGGACGATCGCGAAGACCAGGCCCGCCACCACCGCGAACTGCGGTCTGCGCACGCCCGCCGCGACCGCCACCGCCACCGCCAGCCAGATCAGACCGGTCATCGAGGTGAAGTCGGTGGCCGTGATACGGGTGTTGAAGGACGCGTACATCACGCCGCCGAACCCCGCGAGCCCCGCCGACAGGGTGAACAGGAGCAGCTTCGTGCGGACCACGGAGACCCCCGACGCCATCGCCGCCGCCGGGGCGGACCGCACCGCCAGCATCGCCCGCCCCGACGGGGAGTTGCGCAGCGCGGCGAGCGAGGCGACCGCGGCCGTGACGAGGACGACCATCGCGACGCCTATCGCGCGGTCGTCGGAGAGGTCGACGGGACCGGCGACCGGCCGGGGGATCTCCCAGCCCGTGTCGCCGTTCCTCAGCCACCCCAGCTGGAAGAGCACGTGATCGGCGAGGAGGGCGAGCGCGAGCGTCGCGAGGGCGAGCGAGCGTCCGCCGAGCCGCAGCGCGGGCAGCGCCACGAGCGCGCCGAGCGCCGCCGCGGCGCAGGTGCCGGCCAGC
The DNA here is from genome assembly GCF_040680155.1 of Streptomyces sp. NPDC052114. Classification (NCBI taxonomy): domain Bacteria; kingdom Bacillati; phylum Actinomycetota; class Actinomycetes; order Kitasatosporales; family Streptomycetaceae; genus Streptomyces; species Streptomyces sp. NPDC052114. The sequence continues at coordinate 147,455 of NZ_JBFAWC010000015.1, forward strand.
GCCGCCCCGGCGAACGGCCAGCCGTGGCTCATCAGGAGCCCGGCGACCAGCGCCGCCCCCGTCACGAACGTGGCCTGCGCCAGCGACACCATCGCGCCGAGCCCCGTCACCACGGTGAAGGAGACGAACACCAGCGAGATCGCGAGGCCTTGGGCGAGGATGCCGCTCCAGAAGGGGGTCGTGACCGTGTAGAAGGAGAGCGCGAGGAGCGCCGCCGCCACCACCCACGGGCCCCATCGGTGCGCCCACGGGCGGCCGGCGAGGTAGTCGACGGGCGGCGCGTCCACCGCCGCCGTGCCCGCGGTCCGCTGCCGCCGGGTCAGCAGGAGCAGCCCGGCGAAGAGGATCAGGAAGGGCACGGCGGTGCGGAAGCCGGTGATCCGCTCGGCGAAGTCGGCGTACCCCGCGACGAGGTTCTGCAGCACCCCGAGCCCGAGACCCCCGGCGAAGGCGAGCGGGACGGAGAGGAAGCGGCCGAGGACGGCCGCCGTCGCGGAGACGAAGAGGAACAGGGTGAAGTCGTGCGAGGACAGGCCGAGCAGGGGCGTCGCGAGCACGCCCGCCAGGCCCGCGAGGCCCGACGACAGCATCCACGCCACCGACGAGAGCCGGTCCGCGCTGATGCCGCGCAGCTCCACCAGGGAGCGGTTGTCGACGGCGGCCCGCAGCCGCAGGCCGAGCGGCGTGTGCCGCATCAGGATCCACAGGCCCACGGCGACCACCGCCGTGGTCACCCAGGTGATGAGCTGGTCGGAGTCGATGCCGACGCCGTCGGTCAGCTGCCAGGACGTGGCGGGGCTCGGCCCGACGCCCGGCAGGCCGAACTGGTTCTCGGCGGGTTCGACGGGGGCGCCCGCGTCCGCCAGGAGCTCCACCACCCACAGGCCGAGCGCGGGCAGGGCCACGAGCAGGCCGATGGTCGCCACGATCTGCGCGGTCTCGCCGACCTTCGCCAGCTTGCGGAACATCAGCCGGTCCAGGCCCCAGCCGAGCGCGGGGGCCACCACGACGACCAGGAGCAGCGCGGTGGGCACGGCGGGCCAGCCGAAGCCGGAGTGCAGTTCGTAGAAGGCGAGCGCGCAGAGGTAGGCGGTCGCGCCGTGCGCGAAGTTGAACAGGCCCGAGGCGGCGTAGGACAGGACGAGGCCCGTCGCGAGCAGGGCGTACAGCGCGCCCGAGACGAGTCCGCTCAGCACGAATCCCAGGAGGTCCGACATGGCGGCCCGCCCCTACTTGAAGGGGATCGGTTCGTAGCACGTGAACGGCGACGACACCGTGTACGCCCCTCCTTGAGCCGGACGAGGGCACCGCAGCCGAAGGACTCCTTCTGCCCCTTCGGCAGCCGGCGGTCACCGACCAGGGTGCCGGTGTCGGAGTAGCCGTCCGCGGCCCGCTGGAAGGAGTCGACGGTGAGGTCCTTGCCGGCCTTCTCGGCGATGGCGAGGAAGAGGTCGGCGGACATGTAGCCGGTCATCATGTGCATGTTGAGCGGCACGTCCTTGCCCGCCGCCTTCCTGATGTCCTTCTTGAACTGCCGCATGGCGGCGCTGTCCTGCTCGAAGGGCTGGAAGGTCAGCAGGACGTGCACGCCGTCCAGGGCCTTCTTCGTCGCGCTCTTGGCGAGCAGCCCCGGGTCGTAGTCGGTGGGGTCGGTGATGACGCCCTTGAACCCGGCGCGCTTGACGGCGGTGAACAGCCCGATGTTGTACGGGGTCTGCATGACGGAGACGACCACGTCCGGCGCCTTGCCGCCGTCGGAGCGCAGGATCTCCTTGGTGTACGCCGACCAGTCGCTCGGCACCGAGGTGGCGGGGACCGTCGACTTGGCGTACGTCACCTCGTACCCGGCCGCCGCGAAGGACTGCTTGTAGGTGCGGATGGCGAAGGTGCCCGCGTCGTTGTCGTTGGCGAGGATGGCGACCGACTTGCCCTTGGCGCCGCCCGTCACCTTCTTCAGGCCCTCGGGCCAGCTCTGGGTGATGGTGCCGCCGGGCATCGGCACCATGCAGCCGCCGAAGCCGTACATGTACGTCGGGCCGCAGAAGGGCGGGATGGTGCCCCAGCCGAACGTGGGCACCTTCTGCTGCTGCAGGAAGTCCGCGCCGGAGAAGGTGACCGAGCTCATCGGGGAGACGGCGAACACCTTCTCGCGCTGGACGAGCTTGCGGGCCGCCGCGAGGTTCTTGCCGGGGTCCTGCCCGTCGTCCTCCGCGCCCAGGTAGTCGATCTTCCGCCCGTGCACGCCGCCCTCGGCGTTGGCGCGGTCGAAGCGGGCCTTCGCGCCGAGGTCGGTGTCCTTCTTGCTGTAGCCGCTGGCGGTCGTCATGGAGACGATGCCGCCCACCTTGATGGAGTCGTCGGTCACCCCGCGTACGGAGCTGCCGTCCTTCGCCCCGCCGGAGCCGCCCGAACCGCCGCTGTTGGAGGCGGAGTTGCAGGCGGTGGCGAGCAGCAGGGCCGCCACGGCGGCGGTGATGGTGCGGATCGATCGCGACACGTTCGAGCCCCCTGAAGTCGAAGTGGGGCTGATTCTGAGCGCGACCTGACGAGGCGTCAATAACTGACGCGTCGGTAACTGATGAACCGTCAGGTTTGGGCGGCGGTCGTCCGCGACCGCCGCCGGGCGACCGCCTCAGGAGCGGTACAGCGCCTCGACCTCGGCCTCGTAGGCCTGCTCGATGGCCTTGCGCTTGAGCTTCAGGGACGGCGTCAGCAGCCCGTGCTCCTCGCTGAACTGATGGGCCAGTATGCGGAACGTACGAATCGATTCGGCCTGCGAGACCAGCGTGTTGGCGGCGACGACGGCCCGCCGCACCTCCGTCTCCAGGTCCGGGTCGCGCACCAGCTCGCCCGGCGGCAGCATCGGCTTGCGGCGCATGGTCAGCCAGTGCTCCACGGCCTCCGCGTCCAGCGTGACCAGTGCCGCGATGTAGGGCCTGTCGTTGCCGACGACGATGCACTGGGCGACCAGCGGGTGGTCGCGCACCCGCTCCTCCAGCTGGGCCGGCGAGACGCTCTTGCCGCCGGACGTCACCAGGATCTCCTTCTTGCGCCCGGTGATCGTCAGATAGCCGTCCTCGTCGAGCGAGCCGAGGTCACCGGTGGCCAGCCAGCCGTCGTGCACGGTGGCGTCGGTGGCCTTGGGGTCGTTCAAGTAGCCCTGGAAGACGTTCGCGCCGTGCAGCCACACCTCGCCGTCCTCCGCGATGTGCACCGTCGTGCCGGGGATGGCCTGGCCGACCGTGCCGTAGCGGGTGCGCTCGGGGGGATTGGCGGTCGCGGCGGCCGTCGACTCGGTGAGGCCGTACCCCTCGTAGATCGTCACGCCCGCGCCCGCGAAGAACAGGCCGAGCCTGCGGTCCATGCCCGAGCCGCCGGACATCGCGTGCCGCACCCGGCCGCCCATCGCCTCGCGCACCTTGGAGTAGACGAGCTTGTCGAAGAGCTGGTGCTGCATGCGCAGTCCCGCCGAGGGGCCGGGCCCCGTGCCGAAGGCCCTCGCCTCCATCGCGTCCGCGTACCGCACGGCGCACTCCACGGCCTTGTCGAACGCGCCCGCCTTGCCGTCCTTCTCCGCCTTGCGCCGCGCCGCGTTGAAGACCTTCTCGAAGATGTACGGCACGGCCAGGATGAACGAGGGCCGGAACGCGGCGAGGTCGGGCAGCAGCGCCGCCGCGTTGAGGTTGGGCTGGTGGCCGAGCTTGACCCGGCCGCGGACCCCCGCGACCTGCACCATGCGGCCGAAGACGTGCGCCAGCGGCAGGAAGAGGAGCGTGGTCGCCTCGTCGCCGCGCTTGGAGTGGAAGACCGGCTCCCAGCGCGCCACCATCACGTCCGCCTCGAACATGAAGTTGGCGTGCGAGATCAGACAGCCCTTGGGGCGGCCCGTGGTGCCGGAGGTGTAGATGATCGTGGCGATCGAGTCGGGCGTGACCGCGCGGCGGTGGCGGTGCACCACGTCGTCGTCGATGTTCCGCCCCGCGCCGTTCAGTTCGCCCAGCGCGTCGGCGTCCAGCTGCCACAGCCGGCGCAGCTGCGGCAGCCGGTCGATCACCGAGCCGATCGTCATCGCGTGGTCCTCGTGCTCGACCATCGCGGCCGAGACCTGCGCGTCGTGCAGCATCCAGAAGACCTGCTCGGCCGAGGAGGTCGGGTAGACCGGCACGACCTGGGCGCCGATGCTCCACAGGGCGAAGTCGAACAGCGTCCACTCGTAGCGGGTGCGGGACATGATCGCCACGCGGTCGCCGAACCGCACGCCCTGGGCTATCAGCCCCTTGGCCAGGCCCAGCACCTCGTCACGGAACTCGCCGGAGGTCACATCGCGCCACACGCCCCCGGCGTCCTTGCGGCCGAACGCGATGCGCAGCGGGTCCTCGAGGGCATGGTCGAACACGGCGTCGGCCAGGCCGCCCACCAGCGGCGCCGACGCCATCGGAGGGTTCGTGAACTCGCGCAATGATGCTCCTTGTGGCGCTCCGCACAGCGCCGTGACCGTACCCCACGGCGCGCGCCTCCGGGAGAGGGTTCAAGCGCGCTCGGTACGGACCATCGGCACTGGTCAGCCGCTGAAATACGGCCACAAGGGGAAGGGCCGGACAACTTACTTACGCAGGAGTAAGTTCCGGAGGCGTAATCTCCACCGAATCTGTACGCAGCAGTCACGGGGTTCGGGGGAAATCCGTACGAGGCGGTCACGTCGTACGAGGCGGGCGGCGCTGCCGTGGCGGCAGGTCACCGCGCCTCCTCCTGAACGCGCGGGACCCGCTCGGGAGTTCCCGAGGCCGCGACCGGCTCAGCCGCGGCCGTCGGCCGCCCCGCCGAGCGCACCATCACCAGCACCAGGACCCCCGCCACCAGCCCCGCCGCGCCCGCCGCCAGCGACGCCCCGTTCAGGCCCGACGCGAAGGCCGCGCGCACGGTGTGCTCGGGGACCGCGCCCCGCAGCGCCTCGGCGCCGCCGCCCGCGACGGCGTGCGCCGCGTCGCGGCCGAGCGAGTCCTGCATGCCCGAGGTCAGCACCGTCCCGAACAGGGCGACCCCGACCGCGTACCCGAGCTGGCGGAACGTGTTGACCGCGCCGCCCGCCATCCCGGAGTTCGCCGGCGGCACCGCGGCGAGTGCCGCCCCCGCCAGGGCGGGCGCCACCAGACCCGTGCCGATCCCCGCGAGCGTGAGCCCCGGCGTGAGGGCCGCCCACGACGACCCGGCGTCCAGCACCGCCATGCACAGCCCGCCCGCCCCGATCAGCAGCAGCCCCACGCCGATGAGCAGGCGCGGCGCCACCCCGTGCAGCAGCCGACCGCCCACCGCGGCCACCACGAAGGACGTCGCGGCCAGCGGCAGCAGCACCAGACTGCCGCGCACCGGGCTCATGCCGAGCACGGTCTGCAACCAGATGGAGAGGTACGGGATGACGCCGAAGGCCGCCGCGTTGTAGCCGACCGCGCCGAGCAGCACCCCGGTGAACGCGGGCTTGCGCAGCAGCCGCAGGTCCAGGAGCGGGTGCGCCACGCGCCGTTCGACCAGGACGAAGCAGAGCAGCGCGAGCGCCGAGACGGCGAACGAGGTGCCGGTGACCGCCGACGCCCAGCCGTCCGCGCCGCCGCGCAGCACCCCGTACGTACCCGCCCCCGCGAAGCACGCGAACGCCGCCGTGCCCGCCCAGTCGACCCGCCGCCCCGCGGGTCCCCGCGACTCCGGCACCACGCGCAGCGTCAGCCAGACCGACGCCACGCTCACCGGCAGGTTCACGAAGAAGATCCAGCGCCAGCCCGGCCCCTCGGTGAGCAGTCCGCCCACGATCGGCCCGAGCGCGGCCGACGCCCCGCTCACCGCGCCCCACACGCCGAGCGCGACCGACCGGTCCCGGCCCTGGTAGGCGGCGCCGAGCAGCGGCAGCGTCGTGGCGAACATCGCGGCGGCGCCCAGACCCTGGAGGGCGCGCGCCGCGACCAGCGCGTCCGCGTCCGACGCCAGTCCGCAGCCCAGCGAGGCCAGCGCGAACAGCGCGGTGCCCACGACGTTCAGCCGTCGTCTGCCGAGCACGTCGGCCGCGGCGCCGACGCCCAGGAGCAGCGCGGCCAGCGCGAGCGCGTACCCGTCGATCACCCATTGCAGATCGCTCAGCGAGGCGTCCAGCGCCCGTGCCATGTCGGGCAGTGCCACGACCACGATCGTCACGTCCAGCAGGAGCATGAACGTCCCGAGCGACACCGCTGTGAGCGGCCCCCATCTGCGCATTGCCTTCTTCTTCCTTCATCGTCCTCGTGGCGCGCACCGGGTGTGCGTGCCCTCGTACGATGGGGCGACGGCGGGCGAAACCGGTGCCCGGGAATCACCGAGCGCCGGAATTCGACATCAAGGGGGCCTTCGATGGGTGAATCCGAAGTCTTCGACGAGCTGGACCTCAAGCTTCTGCATGCCCTGGAGATCGACGGCAGGGCCCCCTTCAGCCGGATCGCCGCGGTCCTCGGGGTCTCCGACCAGACGGTGGCCCGCCGCTACCGCCGCATGGGCGCGGAGGCGGGCCTGCGCGTCGTCGGCGTCCGCGACACCGACCGGCTCGGCCGCGACCAGTGGATGCTGCGCCTGCGCTGCGCCCCGGAGGGCGCCGAGGCCGTCGCGGCCGCCCTGGCCCGCCGCCCCGACACGGCCTGGGTGCACCTCATGTCGGCCGGCACCGAAGTGGTCTGCATGACGCTGCCCCGCACCCGGGGCGACCACGACGACCTCGTCCTCGGCAAGCTCCTGCGCACCCGGCAGGTCGTCGAGATCACCGCGCACCAGCTGCTGCACCGCTTCTACGGCGGCCGCACCGGCTGGATCGGCAAGCACCGCCCCCTCACCGACGAGCAGGCCGCGGCCCTGCGCCCCGCGGCACGGCCGGGCGAGGCGGGCCCGGTCCGCCTCACGCCCGAGGACGACCCCCTCATCGCCGCGCTGAAGGCCGACGGCCGCGTCACCTACCCCGAACTCCAGCGCCTCACCGGCCGTTCCGAGTCCTCCGTCAAGCGCCGGGTCGCGACGCTCCTCGACTCGGGCGCGCTGTACATCGACACCGAGTACGACGCCGAACGGTTCGGCTTCACGGCCGCCGCCATGCTCTGGGTCACCGCCGAGCCCGCGGCCCTCGACGCGGTCGGCCGGGCGATGGCCGAGCACCCCGAGGTCGCCCACGTCTCCGCCATCACCGGCACCGCCAACCTGATGGCGAGCGTCGTCACCCGCGACACCGCCGGGCTCTACGCCTATCTGAGCGCGCGGCTCGGCGCGCTGGAGGGGGTGCGGCACGTGGAGTCGGCGCCCTACCTGCGCCGCTTCAAACAGCTCACCTACCCGCGCCCGGCACGCTAGCCCGCGGGGCTCAGCCCCGGCGCCGCCCCCGGTGCAGCCGGTCGCCGCCCGCCAGGATCGCCGCCGCCAGGGCGTCCGCCGCGTCCTGCGCGGACGCGCGCCGCTCGCCGTGCAGGAGCACGAAGTCGACCGAGCCGAGCTCCGGCAGGCCCGCCCGGTCGGGCACCCGGACCAGACCCGGCGGGATCAGCCCGCGCGAGTGCGCCATCACGCCGAGACCGGCGCGCGCCGCCGCCACCAGGCCGTTCAGGCTGCCGCTCGTGCAGGCCACCCGCCAGGCCCGGCCGCGCCGCTCCAGCGCCTCGAAGGCGAGCGCACGGGTGATGCCGGGCGGCGGATAGACGATCAGCGGCACCGGACGCTCGGGGTCGAGCCGCAGCCGCTCGGCGCCGATCCAGACCAGGTCGTCGTGCCAGACCAGCTCGCCGCGCGGGTCCTCCGGGCGCCGCTTGGCGAGCACCAGGTCGAGCCTGCCCGCGTCCAGCTGCTTGTGCAGCGTGCCCGACAGCTCGACGGTCAGCTCCAGGTCGACGTCCGGGTGCTCCTGCCGGAAGGACTCCAGGATGTCGGTGAGGTGCGTCAGGACGAAGTCCTCCGACGCCCCGAACCGCAGCCGCCCGCGCAGGCGGCGCCCGGTGAAGAACGCCGCCGCCTGCTCGTGCGCCGCGAGGATCCGGCGGGCGAAGCCGAGCAGCGCCTCGCCGTCCTCGGTCAGCTCCACGCTGTGCGTGTCGCGGGTGAAGAGCTGGCGCCCGGTGGCGTCCTCCAGGCGGCGCACGTGCTGGCTGACGGTCGACTGGCGCAGGCCGAGGCGGCGGGCGGCCCGCGTGAAGCTCAGCGTCTGGGCGACCGCGAGGAACGTACGGAGCTGCGCGGGGTCGTACACGGTGACCAGCCTAGACCCGCTCATCGCGAAACGTGATGACAGTCAGAGCGGTATGCGGGATTCCCGATCACACCCGGCAGGAGGATCATGGAAAGGGCACGTCCCGCACCGAGAGCATGGAGCACCGTGAAACGCCTGAAGTGGCCGTCGTGGATGCCGGTCGACCCGTACATCGTGGCGTTGCTCGCGACCGTGGGCGTCGCGGCCCTGCTGCCCGCGCGCGGCACCCCGGCCGATGTCGCCTCCGGCGCCTCCACCGCCGCCGTCTCGCTGCTCTTCTTCCTCTACGGCGCCCGGCTCTCCACCCGCGAGGCGCTCGACGGACTCAAGCACTGGCGGCTGCACCTCACGGTCCTGCTCTGCACGTTCGTCGCGTTCCCGCTGCTCGGGCTCGCGGCGAAGGGGCTCGTCCCGTACGTCCTGACGCCCGCCCTCTACAGCGGTTTCCTCTTCCTCACCCTGGTGCCCTCGACGATCCAGTCGTCCATCGCCTTCACCTCGATGGCCCGCGGCAACGTCCCCGCGGCGATCTGCGCGGGCTCCTTCTCCTCGCTCGCCGGCATCGTGCTCACCCCGCTGCTCGCCGCGGCGCTGCTCGGCGGCAGCGGGGCCGGGTTCTCCGCCGACTCGCTCCTCAAGATCGTGCTGCAACTGCTCGTGCCGTTCCTCGCGGGGCAGTTCCTGCGCCGGTGGGTGGGCGGCTTCATCGCCCGCCACAAGAAGATCCTCGGGTACGTCGACCGCGGGTCGATCCTGCTCGTCGTCTACACCGCGTTCAGCGAAGGCATGGTGCAGGGCATCTGGCACCAGGTGCACCCGCTGCGGCTGCTCGCCCTGCTCGGCGTCGAGGCGGTGCTGCTCGCGGCCATGCTGGCACTGACCTGGTTCGGCGCGAAGCGGCTCGGCTTCGGGCGCGCCGACCGCATCGCCGTCCAGTTCGCGGGGTCGAAGAAGTCGCTGGCCGCCGGGCTGCCCATGGCGAGCGTCCTGTTCGGCGCGCAGGCCTCGCTGGCCGTGCTGCCGCTGATGCTCTTCCACCAGATGCAGCTGATGGTCTGCGCGGTCATCGCCAAGCGCCGCTCCCGCGACCCGGAGGAGTTCGTCAGCGAGCCGCCGCGAGCCGCAGAGACACGAACCGCGGCCGGTACAGCGACACGTTCCGGCTGATGTTCGCCTGCGCGTTGGCGGGCGTCGCGTCCAGCCAGTTCACGTCGTAGCTGAGGACGACGCGGCCGTTGCCGCCGAGCGCCGGGTGGGCCTGCGGGTTGTAGGCGGCCGTGTCCTGGCGGGGCGCGCCGTCCTTCGGCAGCGGCGCCTCGAAGGCCTTGGCCGGGCCGTGCCAGGGCCCGGTGGGGGAGCAGGACCAGTACGACGTGACGTTCGTCAGGCCCTCGGTGCCCGCTGCCATCGTGAACAGCACATAGGTCCCCTCGTCCCGCACCACCGTGAACGCGCTGCCCACCCCCTTGCGCTCGCCGTCCCCGAGGACCGGCCGGGGCGTGACGTCGTGCCCCCACTCCTCGCCGTCCCAGTACTCCCAAGCGGAGGTCTCCGCGAGCCTGCCGTGCGGGACGCGCGCGACGTAGGCGTGGGAGGTCCGGCGCGCGGTCGCCTGGGCGTCCGTGCCGCCGAACACGTACGTCCAGCCGTCGTCGTCGACCGTCGTCGTGCCGTACAGGACCCGCTTGGCCGGATCGCCGACCGACTGCTGGTCGGAGACCTTCACGATGCCCTCGACCCGCAGGTCGGGCAGCGAGAGCGTGGCGACCTCCGTGGCGAGCGGCACGCCGTAGATCCAGGGGCCCTGGCTCGCCATGCGGTTCCACAGCAGCACGCGCACGACCTGCTCGTCGGAGCCGGGGGAGCGGGGCTCCACGCGCGCCGCGACCGGCCAGCGCCACTGCTGGGGCGCCGGGTCGGGGAAGAGCGGGGCGGTGAGGGTCCGCCCGAGAGTGCCCGAACGGGACATCACCACGGCCGAGTTGCGGACCATGGGCGCGTTCGTGTCGCGCCAGGTGTGCGGCTGTCCTGCCGGGTTCGGCGGCGCGTGGACCTGTCCGAGGAAGGTGTCGGAGAACAGCCACAGCAGGCGCCCGTCGGGCAGGCGCACCGAGTGGGTGCCGTCGCCGCCGGTCCAGTCGTCGGTGCGGGCCGTGTCGTCGCCGTAGCGCGCGAACTCCCCGGTGACCTCGTCGTCGGCGGCCCAGGACGCCACGGTGCGCGGGCGGCACGCCGCACCGCCCTCCCGGTCGTCCGGGAGGGCGATGAGCAGCACGGCCGCGCAGGCCAGGGCGAGCAGCAGGACCAACAGGACCCTGCGCGGCCCCGGGGCGGGACGTTCTCGGGCGGACACGCCCGGGACGTTAGTTGCTGTCGCGCACGCGGTCCATGGGGAGTCGGACGACGGTGTCCCGCGTCACAGCGGCCCCATTGGTGCGCAGGGCTTCCATCTCGGCGTCGCTCAACGCCCGGTCGTACAAGCGGACTTCATCCAGTGATCCGGCGAAGTGGGCGCGGCTGTCGAGGCGTTGGCCGACGTGGACGCCGAAGGGTGAGTTGCGGCTGACCGAGCCCGGCACGTCGGCGGCGGTGACCTGGGCGCCGTCGAGGAACAGCGTGAGGTGCCCGGCGCCCCGGCGCAGCGCGATGTGGTGCCACTGGCCGTCGTTGTACGCGCTCGTGGTGCGCACGGACGCGGACCGCGGGGCGGCGGCGCCGTCGCGGGTGGTGATCAGGCCGGTGACGCGGTTGCTCGCGGGCTCGCCGCGCAGCCACACCTGCGGCTGGTTGGTGCCGATGCCCCCCATCCACAACAGCGGCTGCTCGCCGCTCGTCGCGGTGTAGCGGAACCACAGCGAGGCGGTGAAGTCCTTGGTACCGAGCGGCAGTCGGTCGCTGTAGGGCAGGCGTACGGCGTCGTCGGTGCCGTCGAGGGCGAGCGCGCCGCCGAAGCGGCCCTCGGTCGCGCGGGCCCCGCCGAGCACGGCCGCGGGAGGGGCCTTCGGGGCGAGGTCGGGGGTCGTGGGGTCCGGGCCCCGGCGCGGCGCGAGCCAGTCCTCGGTGAAGCGGGCGAAGCGGATCTCGTCGCGCGCGTCGACCGCGCCGCCCTCGTACAGCAGGCCCACGTGCGCGGCGTCGGCCCGCACCATGTCGGAGTAGCCGGACCAGTCCGTCGTCACCGTGGTGCCGCGGTCGACGCTGTCCCAGGTGCGGCCGCCGTCGTAGGAGGAGCGGATCTGCATCGTGCGGCGGCGGTCGGGGTCGCCGGGGCAGGCGAGCAGCATCCGGCGGCCGAACTGGAGCGTGGAGCCCTGCACTTGCGGGGTGTAGAGGTCGGGGATCGCCCGGAAGGGCGCGGCGAAGGAGTCGCCGCCGTCGCGGCTGAGCGCGTGCGTGCGATGCCCCAGGTCGGTGCCGTCCTGCTCGCGTCCGCTGACGTACACGGCCCCGTCGGGCCGCTCGGTGACCGTCATCTCGGAGGGCTTCTGGCGGAACGTGCCGTCGGCGGCGATCGGGTACGAGTCCGTCGCGCCGATCCGCCAGCGGTCGCCGCCGTCGTCGCTCACGATCAGCGCGGCGTGGTTGGCGGTGACCCGACCGCCGTCCCAGGTCTCGGCGTTGACGGCGAAGACGAGCCGTCCCGCGTGCCGGCCGCGGGTCAGCTGGACGCCGTGCACGGGCCCGGTCGCGTACCAGGAGTTCCAGTCGTCGGGCAGGATCTCCTCGCTCAGGTCGCGCGGCTCCGACCAGCTGCTGCCGTCGTCGTCGCTGTACTGGAGGTGGGGCGTGCGGTCGCACGGCACGTCGCAGTTCTTCCCGTCCGTGCGCCCGGTGTTGTACGTCTCCGCGAGGAGGACGCGGCCGCTCTCGCGGTCCACGACGGGCGCGGGGTTGCCGTGGGTGTCGCCCCCGCCCTCGTTGACGACCTGGAGCGGCCCCCAGGTGCGGCCGCCGTCGTGCGACCGCTTGAGCACCAGGTCGATGTCGCCGGCGTCGCTGCAGTCGTTGACCCGGCCCTCGGCGAAGGCGAGGAGCGTGCCCTTGGCCGTCTTCACCACGGCAGGGATGCGGAAGCAGGCGTACCCGGGGTCCTGGGAGGCCTTGAACAGCACCTGTTGCTCGAACGGCGGGGTCTGCGGCGACGGCGCCGCCTGGGTGGCGGGCGCGGGGAGCAGGACGCCCAGGGCCGCCGCGGTCAGGGCGGCGACGGCGGTGCGGAGGGATCTGCGGCGTACACGGAGACTCGATGGCATGGTGCGGCCCGCCTTTCTGGCGACGGCGACTCATGGCGATGACGACCCCGGACGCGGAGTGACCGGACATCCTGACATCCCACGTCCAACGTGTGCGCCACAGACGCTACTTGGGGCGTCAGGACCCCACAAGGACCCGTACGTCAGGGGATCAGCACGACCTTTCCGAGGTTGCCCCGCGACGCGATCGCCCCGTGCGCCTTCGCCGCGTCCTCCAGCGCGAACTCGGCGTGCACGGCGGGCCGCAGCGCGCCCTCGGCGAACAGCCGCCACAGCTCCCGCCGCCAGGCCTCGTACACCTCGGGCCGCCCGCGCGCGACGAGCGCCATCTGGAAGCCGACGACCGCCTTCGCGCCGACGAGCAGGTCGTACGCCGCCACGGTGCCGCCGCCCGAGCTGTAGGCGACCAGGCGGCCGTGCGGGGCGAGGGACCGCACGGCGGGCGTGAGCAGATCGCCGCCGACCGCGTCCAGGACGTAGTCGACGGGCTCGCCCCACTCCTCGCGGTCGTACGTGACGACCTCGTCGGCGCCGAGCCCGCGCACGAAGCCGGCCTTGGCGGTGTCGGAGACGGCGCCGACGACACGCGAGGCGCCCTTCAGCCGCGCGAGCCGCACGGCGAGATGACCGACGCCGCCGGCCGCGGCAGTGATCAGCGCCGCTTCGCCGGGCGCGGGCCGCGCGGCGTCCAGGGCGCCGAGGGCGACGAGGCCGGAGCGGACCAGGGCGACCGCGTCCACGGCGCTCGCGCCGTCCGGGACGGGCGAGGCCATCGCGGCGCGGAGCAGGGCGAACTCGGCGTACCCGTGCCCGAACACGAGCCCGGTGACGCGGTCGCCCGGCGCGTGGCCGGTGACGCCGTCGCCGAGTGCGACGACCCGCCCGGCGATCTCCCCGCCGAGGGCGATCGGCTCCCGGTCCTCGCCGACCTTGCGGACGACGGGCAGGGTCACCCCGATGGCCTCGACCCGCACGAGGAGCTCGCCGGGGCCGGGTTCGGGGGCGGGGACGTCCTCCAGGAACAGGACCTCGGGGCCACCGCTGCGCTCGTAGCGGACACGACGCATCCGCACCACCTCCATGGGTCGGGGAGCCGACCGGACGCGCGGGCCGACTCCCAGGCGGGAAACCGTTGGGGACTCCAACGATGTACCTCACCGTAGAGGCTATTCATTGGGAAGTCCAACGACTATTCGCTAGGCTTGCCCCATGCCCACGACACCGCCCGCACCCAGCACCATCCGCACCCTGCCCAGCTGGCTGCTCGGCCGCGCGGCGGCCCGGGGCCGCGGCCTGGTCGCCGAGGCGCTGGCCCGCGAGGGCCTGAAGATGTGGCACCACGTGGTGCTGTCCGCCGTCGCGGACCTCGGCCCCGTCGCCCAGGCGGAACTGGGCCGCAGCGTCTCGCTCGACCCCAAGGACATGGTCGGCGTCATCAACGACCTCCAGTCCGAGGGCCTCGTCGACCGCGCCCCGGACCCCAAGGACCGCCGCAAGAACGCGATCACGATCACGCCGAAGGGAAAGCGCCTGGTGGCCCGCTGCGCGGAGGCGGCCGCACGCGCCAACGACGAACTCCTCGCGCCGCTTTCGGCGGCCGAGCGGGAGCGGTTCCTGGAGATGCTGACGCGGATCTCCGGCGTCGGGGGCGGGCCGGAGGCGTAGCGGGAGGGGGAGCCGGGGCGCGGCGGGCAGGGGCCCGGCCGGCGCAGGGGGCGCTCCCCGCCGGCCGGGGCGCCGCCGCCGTGCGGCGGGCGGCCCGGGTCAGCCCTGGGCGGCCGCGGCCCGCAGGGCGACGCGGTGCTCGCCCGCGTACACGTTCATGGAAGAGCCGCGCAGGAAGCCGACGAGCGTCAGGCCCGTCTCGGCGGCCAGGTCGACGGCGAGCGAGGACGGCGCGGAGACCGCCGCGAGCACCGGGATGCCCGCCATCACCGCCTTCTGGGCGAGCTCGAAGGAGGCGCGGCCCGAGACGAGCAGGATCGCCCGGGACAGCGGGAGGCCGCCGTTCTGGAGGGCGCGCCCGACCAGCTTGTCCACGGCGTTGTGCCGCCCCACGTCCTCCCTTATGTCGAGCAGCTCGCCCGTCTCGGAGAAGAGCGCCGCCGCGTGCAGGCCCCCGGTGCGGTCGAAGACCCGCTGGTCCGCGCGGAGCCGGTCGGGCAGGCTCGCGAGCAGCTCGGTCCCGACGCGGACCGGGGGAGCGTCGGCGATCGGGAACCGGGCCGTGGTGCGGACCGCGTCCAGGCTCGCCTTGCCGCACAGGCCGCACGACGAGGTCGTGTAGACGTTGCGCTCCAGCGTGATGTCGGGCAGGACGACACCGGGCGCCGTGCGCACGTCCACCACGTTGTACGTGTTCGAACCGTCCTGGGTGGCGCCCGCGCAGTACACGATGTTCAGCAGGTCCGCCGCGCCCCCGAGGACCCCCTCGCTCACCAGGAAGCCCGCCGCGAGCGCGAAGTCGTCGCCCGGCGTGCGCATGGTGATGGCGAGCGGCTTGCCGTTGAGCCGGATCTCCAGGGGTTCCTCGGCGACGAGCGTGTCGGGCCGCTCCGAGACGTGCCCGTCCCGGATCCGGATCACCTTGCGTCGTTCCGTGACTCGTCCCATGTCTTGATCAGTCCCGGTTCTGTACGTGCTGGTAGCCGAAGCGGCCCTTGATGCAGAGGTTGCCGTGGGTCACCGGGTTGTCGTGCGGCGAGGTGACCTTGACGATCTCATTGTCCTGCACATGGAGCGTGAGGTTGCAGCCGACTCCGCAGTACGCGCACACGGTCGTCGTCTCGGACTGCGCGGACTCGTCCCAGGTGCCGGCCGCCCGCATGTCGAACTCCGACGTGAAGCTGAGCGCGCCCGTCGGGCAGACCTCGATGCAGTTGCCGCAGTACACGCACGCCGATTCGGTCAGCGGCGCGTCGTGCTCGACGGCGATACGGGCGTCGAAGCCGCGTCCGGCGACGGAGATCGCGAAGGTGTTCTGCCACTGCTCGCCACAGGCGTCGACGCACTTGTAGCAGAGGATGCACTTGTCGTAGTCGCGCACGTAGAGGTCGTTGTCGACCCTCGGCTCCTCGTTCAGGCGCGCCGCGTCCGGGCCGAAGCGGTCGGGCTTCGCCCCGTACTCCTTCAGCCAGTCCGCCACCTTCGGCGTGGTCGACAAGTCGACCGAGGAGGCGAGGAGTTCCAGGACGAGCCTGCGGCTGTGGCGGGTGCGCCCGGTGTCCGTGCGGACGCGCATGCCGGGCTCGGCACGCCGGGAACAGGCGGGCGCGAGCGTACGGGCGCCCTCCACCTCCACGACGCACACCCGGCAGGCGTTCTTGGGCGTGAGCGTGTCGCCCGCGCAGAGGGTGGGGACGTCCGTGCCCGCCGCGCGGCAGGCGTCCAGGATCGTGGCCCCCTCCGGGACCCGGGCCTCCGCGCCGTCCAGGGTGAACTCGACGAGGCGGCGCGGCGGTTGGAGCGGGATCGCGGTCATGCGGCGGTCGCCTCCCTGCGGCGGTTCGCGGTCATGGGGCGGTTCGCGGTCATGGGGCGGTCGCCCCCGACGAACGGTTCGCTGTCGCCCGGACGGTTCACTGTCACTCGTACGCCCCCAAGCGGTCGATGGCGGACTCCACGGCGTTCCACGCGGTCTGCCCCAGACCGCAGATCGAGGCGTCCCGCATGGCCCGCCCCACGTCCCGCAGCAGCGCGATGTCGGCGGCGGCGTCGGCGCCGGTCCGCTCGGCGATGCGGCGCAGCGCCTCCTCCTGACGGACGGTGCCGACCCGGCAGGGCACGCACTGGCCGCACGACTCCTCGCGGAAGAACTCCGCGATGCGCAGCAGGACGCGCGGGAGCGGCACGCTGTCGTCGAGGGCGAGCACGACGCCGGAACCGAGCGTGGTCCCGGCCTCGCGGGTGCCCTCGAAAGTGAGCGGGACGTCCAGCTCGTCGGGCCGTACGAACCCGCCGGCCGCGCCGCCCAGGAGAACGGCGCGCAGCCGGTCGCGCACCCCCGCGAGGGCGAGCAGCTCCCCGAGCGTCGCCCCGAAGGGCAGTTCGTAGACACCGGGCCTGGCCACGGCCCCGGAGACGCAGAACAGCTTGGGGCCGGTGGACCGGGCCGTGCCGATGGCGGCGTAGGCGGCGGCGCCCATGGTGAGGATCGGCAGGACGTTCACGAGGGTCTCGACGTTGTTCTCGGCGGTCGGCTTCCCGAAGAGCCCCTTCTCCACGGGGAAGGGCGGCTTGGCGCGCGGCTCGCCCCGGTAGCCCTCGATGGAGTTGAACAGGGCGGTCTCCTCGCCGCAGATGTACGCGCCCGCGCCGCGCCGGATCTCGATGTCGAAGGCGTACCCCTGACCGAGCACGTCGTCGCCGAGGAAGCCGCGGGCGCGGGCCTGCGCGACGGCGTGTTCGAGCCGGTGGAGCGCGCGGGGGTACTCGCCGCGCAGGTACAGGTAGCCGCGGTGGGCGCCGACCGCGTACCCGGCGACGGTCATCGCCTCGACGAGCGCGTACGGATCGCCCTCCATGATCACGCGGTCCTTGAAGGTCCCGGGCTCCGACTCGTCGGCGTTGCAGACGAGGTGATGCGGGTGGTCGGGCTGGGCGGCGGTGGACTGCCACTTCCGCCCCGTGGGGAAGGCGGCGCCGCCCCGCCCGACGAGCCCGGACTCGGTGACCTCACGGATGACCTCGGCGGGCCCGATGGCGAAGGCGCGACGCAGGGCGGTGTAGCCGCCGTGGGCGCGGTAGTCGTCGAGGGAGGCGGGGTCGACGGTGCCGATGCGCTGGAGCAGGAGGAGGGCGGGGTCACCGGCTTGGGGGACGGCGCGGGACGCCGGGGGCTCGGCGGGGGTGGACTCGGGGTCGGCGGCGGCGAGGGCGATCGTGCCGGGTGCGGCGGGGGCGAGGGTGGCGGTGGCGTGGACCTTCTCCCCGCTCCCGCCCCTCCCCGAATCCAGTGGCCCCACCGCCACGGGGGCGCCGTTCTCGGGGCTCCGCCCCGGACCCCGCTCCTCACACACCGGAGGGGCTGGATTTCCAGCCGGTCCGGCGTGTGAGGCCGAACGCGGCGAAGCCGGTGACGGCGTCAGCCCTTTGCCGGGGTCCGCCGGAGGCCCCGCCCGCACCACCACCGCCGCCGGAGCCCGCTCGCAGAGCCCCAGGCAGGGGCTCGCCTCGACCGTCGCCCCCGCTACGGAGCCCAGCCGTTCCATCAGCCCCGCGCCCCCGCACACCACATCCGTGCACACCCGCACCACGGTCGAGGCCCTGGGCCGCACCGAGAACATGGAGTAGAACGTCGCCACCCCGTAGCCCTCCGCGGGAGGCACCGTCAGCCGCCTGCACAGATAGTCCAGGCCCCCCTCGCTCACCCACCCCACCCGGTCGTTGAGCGCGTGCAGCCCCGGCAGCAGCAGGTCACGCCGCTCCCGCGCCGCACGGCCACCCCGAGCCCACCGCAGATCCGCCTCGCTGCGGGACCCGCCCCCCTCCCACGCGGACGCCGGCGGCCCCAGCACCGCGTCGACGGCGGCCCGCTCCTCGTCCGTCGGCTCGGTGTCACCGAAGTGCAGATCCATGCCACGTCACCCCACCGCTGCGGTCAGCTTGTCGATCCGGATCGCCGAGGCCTTGAACTCCGCCGTCCCCGCGATCGGACAGTTCGCCTCGATCGTCAGCTGGTTGGTGTCGACCTCGTCGGGAAAGTGCATCGTCATGAAGGCGAGTCCGGGCCGCAGCCCCGGGTCCACCCACACCGGTGCCACCACCGCGCCCCGCCGCGAGGAGACCCGCACCTCCTCGCCCACCGCGACCCCGTACCGCTCGGCGTCCTCCGGACACAGCTCGACGTACTCGCCGCGCCGCAGCGGGGAGGCGTAACCACCGCTCTGCACACCGGTGTTGTAGGAGTCGAGCCGACGGCCCGTGGTCAGGCGGATCGGATACGTCTCGTCGGTGAGGTCCACCGGAGGGTCGTGCGCGACGAGCCCGAAGGGCGCGAGCGGGCCCCGCCGCGCCGGGTCCGCGTCCCACAACCTGCCGTGCAGATACGTCGGTTCGAGCCGGTCGTCGTCGGGACACGGCCACTGGATGCCCTGAAGCTCCTCCAGGCGTTCGTACGTCATGCCGCGGTGGTCCGGCGACACCGACCGCAGCTCGTCCCAGACCGCCCGCGCGTCCGCGTACTTCCAGTCGTGCCCGAGCAGCCCGGCGAGCTCGCAGAGGATGTCGATGTCCTCGCGCGCCTCACCGGGCGGCCGCACCGCCCTGCGCACCCGCTGCACGCGCCGCTCGCTGTTGGTCGTCGTGCCGTCGGTCTCGGCCCACGCGGCGGTCGCGGGCAGCACCACGTCCGCCAGTTCGGCGGTCTTCGTCAGGAAGATGTCCTGCACGACCAGGAAGTCCAGGGCGCGCAGGCGCCGCGTCGCCTGTTCGCTGTCCGCCTCCGACTGCGCGGGATTCTCGCCGATGCAGTAGACCGCCTTGAGGGTGCCCTCCTCCATCGCCTCGAACATCTCGGTGAGGTTCAGTCCGTAGCGGGGCTGGATGACCGTGTCCCAGGCCGACTCGAACTTCCCGCGCGCGTCCGCGTCGAGGATGTCCTGGAAGCCGGGCAGCCGGTTGGGGATGGCGCCCATGTCGCCGCCGCCCTGGACGTTGTTCTGGCCGCGCAGCGGTTGCAGGCCCGAGCCGTAGCGGCCGACGTGGCCGGTCAGGAGCGACAGATTGATCAGGGCGCGTACGTTGTCGGTGCCGTTGTGGTGCTCGGTGATGCCGAGCGTCCAGCACAGCTGGGCCCGCTCGGCGCGCGCGTAGGCGTGCGCCAACTCCCGTATCGCCGCGGCCGGTACGCCCGTCACCTGCTCGGCGAGCGACAGGGTCCACGGTTCGACGAGGGCCGCGTACTCCGCGTACTCCGTCGTCGCGCGCTCGACGAACGCGCGGTTGGCCAGGCCCGCGTGGATGATCTCGCGGCCGATCGCGTGCGCGAGGGGGATGTCCGTGCCGACGTTCGGGCCGAGCCAGCTCTCCGCCCATTCGGCGGTCTTCGTGCGGCGCGGGTCGACCGCGTACATCCGGGCGCCGTTCCTGATCCCCTTCAGGACGTGCTGGAAGAAGATCGGGTGCGCGAAGCGGGCGTTGGAGCCCCACATCACGATCACGTCCGTGTGCTCGACCTCTTCGTACGAGGACGTCCCGCCGCCCGACCCGAAGGCGGCGGACAGACCGGCGACGCTCGGCGCGTGACAGGTGCGGTTGCAGGAGTCGACGTTGTTCGTGCCCATCACGACGCGCGCGAACTTCTGGGCCACGTAGTTCATCTCGTTGGTCGCGCGGGCGCAGGAGAACATCCCGAAGGCGCCGCGCGCGGCCCGCAGTCCGGCCGCCGTGCGGGCCAGGGCCTCCTCCCAGGTGGCCCGGCGCAGCGGCTCGCCGCGGGAGTCGCGGACCAGTGGGTGGGTGAGTCGGGTGTAGGTCTTGGGGGTACGGGCGCGTGGGCTCATGATGCGGTCCTCACGGGGCTCATGCGGTGGTCCTCAAGGGGCTGATACGGCGGTCCTCGAAGGGGCTCATGCGGCGGTCCTCAGGGCGAGCAGGTCCGCGATGGCGTGCACGGTGCGGAGCGTGGGCACCGGGACCCCGGTGACGTCCGCCAGTTCGACGACGGCCGCGAGCAGCACGTCGAGTTCGAGGGGCCTGCCGCGCTCCAGGTCCTGGAGCGTGGAGGTGCGGTGGTCGCCGACGCGCTCGGCGCCCGCCAGGCGGCGCTCCACGGAGACGCCGGGTGCGCAGCCGAGGGCCGCGGCCACCGCGAGCGTCTCGTTCATCATGATCTCGATGACGCGCCGGGTGCCGCCGTGGCGGCACATCTCGCGCATCGTGGCGCGGGCCAGCGCGCTGATCGGGTTGAAGGAGATGTTGCCGAGCAGCTTGATCCAGATGTCGGCGCGCAGCTCCGGTTCGACCGGGCACTTCAGGCCGCCCGCGACCATCGCCTCGCTGAACGCGGCGCAGCGCGCCGAGCGGGTCCGGTCGGGCTCGCCGACGGAGAACCGCGTGCCCTCCAAGTGGCGTACCACGCCCGGACCTTCGAGCTCCGTCGCCGCGTAGACCACGCAGCCGACGGCCCGTTCGGGCGCGAGCACGGCACTGACCGTGCCGCCCGGGTCCACGCTCTCGACGCGCCGCCCGTCGTGCGGGCCGCCGTGCCGGTGGAAGTACCACCAGGGGATGCCGTTCTGCGCGGCGACCACCGCGGTCGCCTCGTGCAGGAGCGGCTCGATCAGCGGCCCGCACGCCGCGTACGCGTGGGCCTTCAGGCCCAGGAAGACGAAGTCGACGGGGCCGATCTCGGCCGGGTCGTCGGTGGCACGGGCCCGCGCGGTGAAGTCGCCGCGCGGGCTCAGCACCCGTACTCCGTGCTGCCTCATGGCCGCCAGATGCGGTCCACGGGCGACGAGATGGACGTCGGCGCCCGCGCGGTGCAGCGCGGCTCCGACATAGGCGCCGATCGCACCGGCACCGAGGACTGCGACTTTCACGGCGGGACGCTCCATTCGGTCGAGGGAAGGAACGTATGGAGAAGGCGTCGACGGAATATTGTCTACAGTATGGAAGTTGGGTCGGCAAGAGGTCGCGCTGGACATCGCATACCGTCGACCGTCCCATCGACCCGTCCCGTGTGCCCCCTTCCCAACTCCGCCTCCGGTTCCTACCGTTCGGGATCATGAGTCCCCCCATCGCGCCCCCGGGCTGGAGCCGCTGGCTCGTGCCGCCCGCCGCCCTCTCGGTGCATCTGTCCATCGGCCAGGCCTATGCCTGGAGCGTCTTCAAGCCGCCTCTCGAATCCGCGCTGCACCTCAGCGGCACCCAGAGCGCGCTGCCCTTCCAGGTCGGCATCGTCATGCTCGGCCTGTCCGCCGCGTTCGGCGGCACACTGGTCGAGCGCAACGGCCCGCGCTGGGCGATGACCGTCGCCCTGGTCTGCTTCTCCTCGGGCTTCCTGATCGCCGCGCTGGGCGCCGCGATCAGCCAGTACTGGCTGATCGTGTTCGGCTACGGCTTCGTCGGCGGGATCGGACTCGGCATCGGCTACATCTCACCCGTCTCCACGCTCATCAAGTGGTTCCCCGACCGCCCCGGCATGGCCACCGGCATCGCGATCATGGGATTCGGCGGCGGTGCGCTCATCGCCTCGCCGTGGAGCGCGCAGATGCTCGACGCCTTCGGCACGGACTCCCGCGGCATCGCGCTCGCGTTCCTCGTGCACGGCCTCACCTACGCCGTCTTCATGACGCTCGGCGTGCTCCTGGTACGCGTGCCGCGTACGGAGGGTGCGCGCGGCCCCGGTGCGCCCGGCGTGCTCGACGGGCCCCAGGTCTCCGCGCGGACCGCCGTCCGCACCCCGCAGTTCTGGTGCCTGTGGGTCGTCCTGTGCATGAACGTCACCGCGGGCATCGGCATCCTGGAGAAGGCCGCCCCGATGATCACGGACTTCTTCGCGGACACCTCGACGCCCGTGTCGGTCTCCGCCGCGGCCGGCTTCGTCGCGCTCCTTTCGGCCGCCAACATGGCCGGACGCATCGGCTGGTCGTCGGCCTCCGACCTGATCGGCCGCAAGAACGTCTACCGCGTCTACCTCGGCGCGGGCGCGCTCATGTACCTCCTGATCGCCCGCTTCGGAGACACCTCCAAGCCGCTGTTCATCGTCTGCGCGCTGGTGATCCTCTCGTTCTACGGAGGGGGCTTCGCGACGATCCCCGCGTATCTGAAGGACCTCTTCGGCACCTATCAGGTCGGCGCCATCCACGGCAGGCTGCTCACCGCCTGGTCCACGGCCGGTGTGCTCGGCCCGCTCATCGTCAACCGCGTCGCCGACCACCAGGAGGAGGCGGGCAGGCACGGCTCCGCGCTCTACGGCCTCTCCTTCGCGATCATGATCGGGCTGCTCGTCGTGGGCTTCGTCGCGAACGAGCTCGTCCGCCCCGTCCACCCCCGCCACCACATTCCCGCCCCGAAGGAGGCCGCCGATGACCACACCACCGAGCGCACCGCCCCGTGACCGCCGCGCGTTGATCGTGTTCGCGTGGCTCTGGGTGGGTCTGCCCCTCGGTTACGGCCTCTATGAACTCGTACACAAGGTCACACAGCTCTTCAGAGGGTGACGGCCTCATGAGAAGCATCCAAACCACGCACCCCATTCCTGTTGCTTTACGTGCACTGTTACTCGTGAGTCGCTGACCAGACTGGACGGTCCCGCATCTCCGGCAACAAGGGGGACCCGTCCATGCACGGCTCACGCATCGCCGCCGTCGGCCACTACCAGCCCGCCAAGATCCTCACCAACGAGGATCTCGCGGGCATGGTCGACACCAGCGACGAGTGGATCCGCTCCCGCGTGGGCATCCGTACGCGGCACATCGCGGGCCCCGAGGAGCCCGTCGACGAGCTGGCCGCGCACGCGGGCGGCAAGGCCCTGGCCGCCGCGGGCCTGTCCCCGGACGCGATCGACCTGGTCCTGGTCGCCACCTCCACGGCCATCGACCGCTCGCCGAACACGGCCGCCCGCGTGGCCGCGCGCCTCGGCATCCCGTCGGCGTCCACGATGGACATCAACGTCGTCTGCGCGGGCTTCACGCACACCCTCGCCACCGCCGACCACACCGTGCGGGCCGGCGCCGCCACCCGGGCCCTGGTCATCGGCGCCGACAAGATGTCCGAGGTCACCGACTGGACCGACCGCACGACCTGCGTCCTGACCGGCGACGGCGCAGGCGCGGCCGTCGTCGAGGCGTGCGCCCCCGGCGAGGAGCCCGGCATCGGGCCGGTGCTGTGGGGCTCGGTCCCCGAGATGGGCAACGCCGTCCGCATCGAGGGCCTGCCGCCCCGCTTCGCCCAGGAGGGCCAGAGCGTCTACCGCTGGGCGACGACCCAGCTGCCGCCGCTCGCCCGCCAGGCCTGCGAGCGCGCCGGACTCACCCCGGCCGACCTCGCCGGGGTCGTCCTGCACCAGGCCAACCTCCGCATCATCGAGCCGCTCGCCGAGCGCATCGGCGCCGTGAACGCCGTCGTGGCCCGCGATGTCGTCGAGTCCGGCAACACCTCGGCGGGGAGCATCCCCATGGCGCTGTCCAAGCTCGTGGAGCGGGGGGAGATCCGGTCCGGCGACCCGGTGCTGCTCTTCGGCTTCGGCGGCAACCTGTCGTACGCGGGGCAGGTCGTGCGCTGCCCCTGACCGTGGGGAACGCGTCACCCGCGACGGTGTGACCGGCTCAACTCCCCCTGGTGCTGGTCCCTGTGGCTCGTAGACTGTAGACAAAAGGCAATCGTCGAGGAGGGGACCGCGATGTTGTCCACAGGACTGCCGCAGGGGGCGGTGCCCCGGCTCGAACGCCCCGGACCGCTCAGGGAGCGGGTCTACGAGGCGCTGCTCGAACTCATCACGACCCGTGCGCTCCAGCCGGGCCAGCACCTCGTCGAGAGCGAACTGGCCGGGCACCTCGGCGTCTCGCGCCAGCCGGTGCGCGAGGCGCTGCAACGGCTGAACACCGAGGGCTGGGTCGACCTGCGGCCCGCCCAGGGCGCCTTCGTGCACGAGCCGACCGAGGAGGAGGCGGACCAACTCCTCACGGTCCGCACGCTGCTGGAGGCCGAGGCCGCCCGGCTCGCCGCCGCGAACACCGGCACCGCGGGCATCACGGCCCTGGACGAGCTCTGCGCCCAGGGCGAACAGGCCGTGGCGGACGGCGACGTGGAGCGCGTGGTCGCCCTCAACGCCGCCTTCCACGCCAAGGTGATGGAGCTCGCGGGCAACGTGGTGCTCGCCGAGCTCGCCGCGCAGGTCGACCGCAGGGTCCGCTGGTACTACACGCCGGTCGCCCGGCAGCGCGGCCGTCAGTCCTGGCTGGAGCACCGCGAGCTGATCGCGGCGATCGCCGAGCGCGACGAGCGGAGTGCCACGGAGATCATGCGCGCGCACACCGAGCACACCCGGCAGACGTACCACCAGCGCGAGCGCGGCTGACGCCCCCGGATCGGCCGAGCCGCGTCGGGACACCCGCCCCGCCGTCTACTCTCCCGGTGCGGCCCGTACCGCCTGTGTCTGCGTGGTCTGCCCCACGAGCCGCCCCTCGGCGTCGAACAGCTCGGTCCGCACGGTGACGAGGGTGCGGCCCGCGTGCAGCGGACGGGCCACCGCGCGTACCGTGCCCGCGCGCACGGCGTGGAAGAAGGTGGTCGTGGACGCGACCGTCGACGTGCTCGCGCCCGCCGGCAGGCCGAGGAAGGCGCACACCGCGCCGACCGTGTCGGCCAGCGTCATCAGCGCCCCGCCGTGCAGCACGCCGCCCGCGGTGCACAGCTCCGGCGACCAGCCGAGCGTGCCCTCGACCCGGCCGGGCCCCGCCTCCTCGAAGGCGATGCCGAGGTGTGCGGCGAAGGGGACCGCACCGGGCAACTGGGCCCGCAGTTCGTTCTGGGGCAGGGTGTCCGACATGGGGTGACCTTCCGTCGAGGGGCCGAGGCGCCGCCGGGAACCACCGTGCGGCCCGGGCCCCCGGCGCGTCGATTACCCCGGAGGTAAGCCAGCGCCGCCGGACGACCGGGAGAAGAGACATGGCCGCCAGCCACCGCATACGCCCCGTGATCATGGAAGACGTCCCCATGGCCGTCGACACGCTCGCGCGGGCCTTCGCCGACTACGCCTTCACGCGCCACGTCGTCGCGGCCGACGGCCACGAGGACCGGGTGCGCCGCTTCCAGGAGCTCTTCCTGACCCGCATCGGCATGGTGTACGGGAGGGTCTGGGTCGCCGGGGCCGGGCGCGCCGTCGCCGTGTGGACCACGCCGGACCGTGACCCCACGCCGGGCTTCGCCGCGATCGGCCCGCTGATCGACGAGCTCGCGGGCGACCGCGCGGCCTGGTTCGCGTCGGCGGACCACGCGCTGCGCCCGCACCGGCCGCGGCGCCCCGCGTGGTTCCTCGCCACGGTGGGCGTCGACCCCGATGCGCAGGGCCAGGGGCTCGGCAAGGCCGTGATCAGGCCCGGCCTGGCAGCCGCCGACCGCGCCGGGCACCCCTGCTTCCTGGAGACCTCCACCGAGCGCAACGTCGCGTTCTACGAACGGCTCGGCTTTGCCGTCACCGCCGACGTCACCCTCCCCGACGGCGGCCCGCGCACTTGGTGCATGCTCCGCGAACCGGCCTGAGGGGGCGGCCCGTTCGCTCTTTGTCCTGTGACTGGAGAAAGTCATGGGTAATTCGCGCGCAACTTCTTCCCACTCCCGGCAGGCACTGCTACGTTCCCCTCGAAAGCTTGAAGGAAGCCCGACGGCACGGCGTTCGCGCCCGAGGGCAAGGCCACGGGAAGCCCGATGAGGCGGGGAGGGGCGCGTGAGACGTATGACGGCTCGACCCGCCAACGCGCACCAGGCGCGACTGCTGCGGCTGTTGCGCGACGGGGGCCCCAACTCCCGTGCACAGCTGGGTGATCAGGTCGACCTCTCGCGGTCCAAGCTGGCCGTCGAGGTCGACCGGCTCCTGGAGACCGGTCTCGTGGTCGCCGACGGACTCGCCGCCTCGCGCGGCGGCCGCCGCTCCCACAACATCCGTCTGGCCCCTGGCCTCCGCTTCCTCGGCGTGGACATCGGCGCGACCTCGGTCGACGTCGCGGTCACCAACGCCGAGCTGGAGGTCCTCGGCCACATCAACCAGCCCATGGACGTGCGCGAGGGCCCGGTCGCGGTCTTCGAGCAAGTCCTCGCCATGGCGGCCAAGTTGAAGGCCTCCGGGCTCGCGGAAGGGTTCGACGGCGCCGGTATCGGCGTCCCCGGTCCCGTCCGCTTCCCCGAAGGCGTGCCGGTCGCGCCGCCGATCATGCCGGGGTGGGACGGCTTCCCCGTCAGGGAGGCCCTCAGCCAGGAGCTTGGCTGTCCCGTCATGGTCGACAACGACGTGAACCTCATGGCGATGGGGGAGCAGCACGCGGGCGTCGCACGCTCCGTGGGCGACTTCCTCTGCGTCAAGATCGGCACGGGCATCGGCTGCGGCATCGTCGTCGGCGGTGAGGTCTACCGCGGTACGACGGGCAGCGCCGGCGACATCGGACACATCCAGTCCGAACCGGACGGACGCCCCTGCGCCTGCGGCAACAAGGGCTGCCTGGAGGCCTACTTCAGCGGCGCGGCGCTCGCCCGCGACGCCGAGGAGGCGGCCAGGGAGGGACGTTCGCAGGAGCTCGCCGCGCGGCTCGACGAGACGGGGCGGCTCAGCGCCGTCGACGTCGCGGCGGCCGCCGCCGCGGGTGACGCCACCGCGCTCGACCTGATCCGCGACGGCGGAAACCGCACCGGCCAGGTCATCGCGGGCCTCGTCAGCTTCTTCAATCCCGGCCTCGTGGTGATCGGGGGCGGGGTGACCGGACTCGGCCACACCCTGCTCGCCGCGATCCGCACCCAGGTCTACCGCCAGTCGCTGCCCCTGGCGACCGGCAACCTCCCCATCGTCCTGGGCGAGTTGGGCCCCACCGCCGGAGCCATCGGCGGGGCGCGGCTCATCAGCGACCACCTGTTCTCACCGGCGTAACGCGGTACGCGCGGCGTCACGTCGTACCGAGAGCACCACTCGTACCTCTGCGCGTAGAGCACCACTCGTACCTCTGCACGTAATGCACCACTCGTACTCCTGCGCGTAGAGCACCACGCCCGTCGTACCGTCGCGTCACCCTCACCCAGTACAGCGCCCTGCCCTGCCCTGCTCCGAACGCACCCGCACCCGCACCGCGCGACCCCCAGTCCTTGATCCGTCCTGCCCCTGCTCCGCCCTGCCCTGAATCCGTCCTGCCCTGCTGCGGCCGCCGCCGAGGGGAACCGTCATGGCACCAGAACCACCGCTGCTCACCATGTCCGGCATCACCAAGTCGTTCCCCGGGGTCCGGGCCCTCGACGGCGTCGACCTCCAGGTCCAGGCCGGCGAGGTGCACTGTCTGCTCGGCCAGAACGGCGCCGGCAAGTCCACCCTCATCAAGGTCCTCGCGGGCGCCCACCAGCCCGACGACGGCGAGATCACCTGGCGCGGCGAGCGCACCACGCTCCGCTCGCCCATCGCGGCCATGCGGCTCGGCATCGCCACCATCTACCAGGAGCTCGACCTGGTCGAAGGCCTGTCCGTCGCCGAGAACGTCCACCTCGGACACGAGCCGACCACCGCCGGCTTCGTCGTGCGGGGCCGCGAGGCGAAGGCGTCGACCGCCGCGCTGCTCAAACGACTCGGTCACGCCGAGATCGAGCCGGGCCGTCTCGTCGGTGACCTCTCCGCCGCCCAGCAGCAGATCGTCTCCATGGCCCGCGCTCTCTCCCACGAGGTGCGCCTCATCGTCATGGACGAGCCCTCCGCCGCCCTCGACCCCGACGAGGTCGACAACCTCTTCCGCATCGTCGCCGACCTCACGGCGGACGGCGTCGCCGTCGTCTACATCTCGCACCGCCTGGAGGAGATCCGCCGCATCGGCGACCGCGTCACCGTCCTCAAGGACGGCCGCGCCGTCGCGGGCGGGCTCCCCGCCAAGTCCACGCCGACCAAGGACGTCGTCGCGCTGATGACGGGCCGCACCATGGAGTACGTCTTCCCCGACCGCCCGGCCCGCCCGGCCGACGCGCCACCGGTGCTGACCGTGCGGGGCCTCGCGCGGCACGACGAGTTCGAACCCCTCGACCTCGACCTGCGCCCCGGCGAGATCGTCGGCCTCGCCGGGCTCGTCGGCTCGGGCCGCTCCGAGATCCTGGAGACCATCTACGGCGCCCGTAAGCCCAGTGCCGGCCAAGTGACCGTCGACGGGCAGGTGTTGCGCCCCGGCAGCGTCCGCTCCGCCGTCCGCGCGGGTCTCGGCCTCGCCCCCGAGGAGCGCAAGGCACAGGCCCTGCTCATGCTGGAATCCGTCACCCGCAATGTGTCCGTCTCCTCCATGTCCCGCTTCTCGCGCGGCGGCTGGCTCGACCGGGGCGGCGAACGCGCGGCCGCGCACGCCGCGACCCGGGAGCTGTCCCTGCGCCCCGACGAGCCGTCCGTGCCCGTGCGCACCCTCTCCGGCGGCAACCAGCAGAAGGCCGTCCTGGCCCGCTGGCTGCTGCGCGGCTGCCGCGTCCTGCTGCTCGACGAGCCGACCCGCGGCGTCGACGTCGGCGCCCGCGCCGAGCTGTACGCGGTGATCCGCCGGCTCGCCGACGACGGCCTCGCCGTCCTCCTCGTCTCCAGCGAGGTGCCCGAGGTGCTCGGCCTCGCCGACCGCGTCCTGGTGCTGCGCGAGGGCCGCGTCGTCCACACCGCACCCGCCCGTGACCTCGATGAACACCGCGTACTCGACCTCGTCCTCGAAGGGAGCCCGGCGGCATGACCCAGCCCGCCCCGGCGGCCGAGGCCGCCCCCCGCAAGAGCACCCCCACCGACGGCGGCAGCCCGTGGCGCGCCGTGCTGGCCCGCGCCGACGTGCGCACGCTGTCCCTGCTCGGTGTGCTCGCCGTGCTGATCGTGATCGGCGGGATCACCCAGCCCGACGCGTTCCTCGACACCGACAACGTCCAGTTGGTCCTCACCCAGGCGTCCGTCATCGGCGTCGTCACCGTCGGCGTGACGTTCGTGATCATCTCCGGCGGCATCGACCTCTCCGTCGGCGCGATCGTCGCGCTCGCCTCGGTGTGGGCGACGACGGTCGCCACCCAGGAGTACGGCTTCGCGGGCATCCTCTTCACCGCCGTGGTCGTCGGCATGGGATGCGGCCTGGTGAACGGCCTGCTCATCGCGTACGGCGGGGTCGTGCCGTTCATCGCCACCCTCGCCATGCTGGCCTCGGGCCGCGGACTCGCCCTGCAGATCACCGACGGCAAGACGCAGATGGTCACCGTGGACAGCGTCCTCGACCTCGGCCTGCGCGAGTCCTACGTCCTCGGCATCCCGCCGCTCGTCCTGGTCTTCGCCGCCGTCACCGTGGTCGGCTGGCTGCTCCTGAACCGCACCACCTTCGGCCGGCGCTCCGTCGCGGTCGGCGGCAACGCGGAGGCGGCGCGCCTGGCCGGCATCGACGTCCGTAGACAGCGCCTCTATCTGTATCTGCTCTCTGGTCTGTGCTGCGGCATCGCGGCCTTCCTCCTGATCGTCCTGTCCGGATCGGGCCAGAACACCAACGGCAACCTCTACGAGCTGGACGCCATCGCCGCGGCGATCATCGGCGGCACCCTGCTCAGCGGCGGTCGCGGCACCATCACGGGCTCCGTGCTCGGCGTGCTGATCTTCACCACGATCCAGAACATCTTCGCCCTTAACAACCTGGAGACCGCGACCCAGCAGATCGCCAAGGGAGCGATCATCGTCGCCGCGGTGCTCGTCCAACGACGTACGGCCCACACCACCTGAGTCGAGGGGTTCACCATGCCAACACACACGAGCCGCAGAGGGCTCCTCTTCGGAGCCGCCGCCCTGTCCGGCGGAGCCCTGCTCGCGGGCTGCACCAGCAACGACGCGAAGGACGAGGGGTCCGACGACAAGTCCCAGCAGGTCGCCGACGACAAGCCGGGCAAGAAGGTCACCATCGGCTTCGCGGGCCCGCAGGCCGACCACGGCTGGCTGAACGCCATCAACGACAACGCCAAGAGCCGGGCGGAGAAGTACGAGGACGTCACGCTGGAGGCGACCGAGGGGTCCAACGACACCGCGGCGCAGATCGGCCAGGTCGAGACGCTGATCAACAAGAAGGTCGACGTCCTGGTGATCCTGCCGGCCGACGGCAAGGCACTCACCCAGGTCGGCCTGAAGGCGATGAAGGCGGGCATCCCCGTCGTCAACCTCGACCGCGTCTTCGCCTCGCCGCAGGCCTACCGCTGCTGGATCGGCGGCGACAACTACGGCATGGGTCTGAGCGCCGGCCAGTACATCGGCGAGAAGCTCAAGGACAAGAAGAACGCCCGCGTGGTGGAGCTGGCCGGGCTCGACAACCTGGAGCTGACCAAGCAGCGCAGCAAGGGCTTCGACGACGCCCTGAAGAACTACCCGAACATCAAGAAGGTCGCCCGCCAGGCCGCCGACTTCACCGTCGAGTCGGGGCAGTCGAAGATGTCCCAGCTCCTCCAGGCGCAGAAGAACTTCGACGCCCTGTGGAACCACGACGACGACCAGGGCGTGGGCGCCCTGCGCGCCATCAAGCAGGCGGGCCGCGACGACTTCCTGATGGTCGGCGGCGCGGGCGCGCTCTCCGCCTTCCAGGCCATCGAGTCCGACGACAGCGTCCTGAAGGCCACCGTCCTCTACCCGCCCACGATGGCCGCGTCCGCCATCGACCTGGCGCGCGCCCTCGGACAGGGCAAGGGGGTGAGCGGCATGGCGGAGTTCGAGATCCCGTCCTTCGTCACCTGCTACTCGGCCGTGGTCGACAAGGAGAACGTCGGTCAGTACATGTCCACCGGCTTCAAGTGATGTGCGTGTTAGCACCCCCCACCGAGCGTCGACGAGGAGGAGTACCGCATGCGTGAGACGGAACCCGAGGCGGGGAAGCGGCCGCTGGGAGTGGGCATGATCGGCTACGCCTTCATGGGCGCCGCCCACTCCCAGGGCTGGCGGACCGTGGGGCGCGTCTTCGACCTGCCGGTCCGGCCGGTGCTCTCGGCCGTCTGCGGCCGGGACGGCGGCGCCGTGCGCGCCGCTGCCGACCGGCTCGGCTGGGCCGCCGCCGAGACCGACTGGCGCGCCCTGATCGCCCGGGACGACGTCGACCTCGTCGACATCTGCACCCCCGGCGACAGCCATGCGGAGATCGCCGTCGCCGCCCTGGAGGCGGGCAAGCACGTGCTGTGCGAGAAACCCCTCGCCAACACCGTCGAGGAGGCCGAGGCGATGGCCGAGGCCGCCGCCCGCGCCCGCGCGCGGGGTCAGGTGGCCATGGTCGGCTTCAACTACCGCCGCGTGCCCGCCCTCGCGCTGGCCCGGCGGATGGTCGCCGAAGGACGGCTCGGCGCACTGCGGCACGTACGCCTGACGTACCTTCAGGACTGGCTGGTGCCGGAGGACTTCCCGCTCACCTGGCGGCTGCGCAAGGATCGCGCGGGATCCGGGGCGCTCGGCGACCTCGGGGCGCACATCGTGGACCTCGCGCAGTACCTGGCGGGGGAGCCGGTGGCCGGGGTGTCCGCGCTCACCGAGACCTTCGTGCGCGAACGGCCGGTCCTCGAGGGCGCGTCCAGCGGGCTCACCGCCGCGGGCGGCGCCCGGCTCGGCGCGGTCACGGTGGACGACGCGGCCGTCTTCACGGGCCGGTTCGCCTCCGGAGCCCTCGCCTCCTTCGAGGCGACCCGCTTCGCCGCCGGCCGCAAGAACGCGCTGCGGCTCGAACTCAACGGCTCCGACGGCTCGTTGGCCTTCGACCTGGAGCGGCTGAACGAGCTGTCCTTCCACGACCACACCGAACCCGCCGAGTCGTCCGGCTTCCGCCGCATCCTGGTCACCGAGCCCGGACACCCCTACCTGGACGCCTGGTGGCCGCCGGGGCACGGGCTGGGCTACGAGCACACCTTCGTGCACCAGGCCCGCGACCTGCTGCACGCCATCGCCACCGGGACCGTGCCCGAGCCGTCCTTCGCCGATGGGCTGTCCGTGCAGCGGGTCCTCGCGGCGGTGGAGGAGAGCGCCGCGAAGAACTCCGTGTACACGCCGGTCCCCGCCTGAGCCCGCGCCCGAATCCGCCGCGTTCCCACGCCTGCCCGTACTCGCCGCGTTCCCGCCCGAGCCCGAACCCGCCGCATCCCCGCCCGAGGAGGCCTGGCCATGCCACGCCAGTTCACGCTCTTCACCGGCCAGTGGGCCGACCTGCCGCTCGAAGAGGTCTGCGGGCTCGCCCGCGACTTCGGTTACGACGGCCTCGAACTCGCCTGCTGGGGCGACCACTTCGAGGTCGACAGGGCGCTCGCCGACCCCACCTATCTGGACGGCAGGCACGCCCTGCTCGACAAGTACGGACTCAAGTGCTGGGCGATCTCCAACCACCTGGTGGGGCAGGCCGTCTGCGACGCCATCATCGACGAGCGCCACCGCGCGATCCTGCCGTCCCGCATCTGGGGCGACGGCGAGGCGGAGGGCGTGCGGCAGCGGGCCGCCGCGGAGATCAAGGACACCGCGCGGGCCGCCGCGGCCTTCGGCGTCGACACGGTCGTCGGCTTCACCGGCTCGTCGATCTGGCATCTGGTCGCGATGTTCCCGCCGGCGCCCGACTCCATGATCGAGCGCGGGTACGAGGACTTCGCCGAGCGCTGGAACCCGATCCTGGACGTCTTCGACACCGAAGGCGTGCGGTTCGCCCACGAGGTGCATCCGTCCGAGATCGCGTACGACTACTGGACCACGCACAAGGCCCTGGAGGCCGTCGGCCACCGCGCCGCGTTCGGCCTGAACTTCGACCCCTCGCACTTCGTGTGGCAGGATCTCGACCCGGTCGGCTTCCTCTACGACTTCCGCGACCGGATCTACCACGTGGACTGCAAGGAGGCCCGGCGCCGCCTGGACGGCCGCAACGGCCGCCTCGGCTCGCACCTGCCCTGGGGAGACCCGCGCCGCGGCTGGGACTTCGTCTCGGCGGGCCACGGAGAGGTCCCGTGGGAGGACGTCTTCCGCATGCTGCGCTCCATCGCCTACGAGGGCCCCATCTCGGTCGAGTGGGAGGACGCGGGCATGGACCGCCTCCAGGGCGCCCCGGAGGCGCTGCGGCGCCTGAAGGCGTACGACTTCGAACCGCCCACCGCCTCCTTCGACGCGGCGTTCGGCTCCGACTGACGGCGGCGGCCCGCCACGGGGGCCGGTCCCGATCGGGACCGGCTCCGCCTCGATGTTTGTCCAGTGACGGGAAGAAGACGAACTCAGGTGCTGCGTAAGGGGTTTCCGCCCCGGACAAACGTGGCTACCGTCACTGATGTGTACAGGACATGAACCGTCCGGGGTGACGGCGCACCCCGGCGCACGGCGCACAGACCCGCGTACGACCGTCCCCCCTCCGGAGGAACCCCCGTGCACAGGAAACGCCACAGACTCCGCAGAGTCCTCGCCCTGCTCACCGGCACCGTGCTCACCGGCGCCGGCCTGACCCTCACCGTCCCCCAGGCCGGTGCCGTCCCCGCGGACCCGCCCGCCCACCGCGCCGCCCCCGCCGCCGAGGACTTCCAGCAGGTCACCCTCGCCAAGGGCGCGCCCGAGACCGGCGAGCCGATGACGCTCTCCGTGCTCCCGGACCGCTCGGTCCTGCACACCTCCCGCGACGGCACGCTGCGCCTCACCGACGCCGCGGGCAACACCAAGGTCGCGGGCAAGATACCGGTCTACTCGCACGACGAGGAGGGCCTCCAGGGCGTCGGCCTCGACCCGAAGTTCAGCGAGAACCGCGCGATCTACCTCTATTACGCACCCCCGCTCGACACCCCCGCGGGCGACGCCCCGGAGAACGGCACCGCGGAGGACTTCAAGAAGTTCGACGGCGTCAACCGCCTCTCCCGCTTCGTCCTGAAGGCCGACGGGACCCTGGACACCGCCAGCGAGAAGAAGGTCCTCGACGTCCCCGCGAGCCGCGGCACCTGCTGCCACGTCGGCGGCGACATCGACTTCGACAAGGACGGCAACCTCTACCTCTCGACCGGCGACGACTCCAACCCCTTCGCCTCCGACGGCTTCACGCCCATCGACGAGCGCGCGAACCGCAACCCCGCCTTCGACGCGCGGCGCAGCGCCGGCAACACGAACGACCTGCGCGGCAAGATCCTGCGCATCAAGGTCGCCGACGACGGCTCGTACACCGTCCCGGACGGCAACCTCTTCGCCAAGGGCACCGAGAAGACCCGCCCCGAGATCTACGCGATGGGCTTCCGCAACCCCTTCCGGATGAGCGTCGACAAGCCGACCGGCATCGTCTACGTCGGTGACTACGGGCCCGACGCGGGCGCGGCCGATCCCAAGCGCGGCCCGGCAGGACAGGTCGAGTTCGCCCGGGTGACCAAGGCGGGCAACTTCGGCTGGCCCTTCTGCACCGGCAAGAACGACGCCTACGTCGACTACGACTTCGCGACCGGCACCTCCGGCGCCGCCTTCGACTGCGCCGCGCCCAGGAACGACTCGCCGCACAACACCGGCCTGACCGACCTGCCGCCCGCGCAGGAGGCCTGGATCCCCTACGACGGCGGATCCGTCCCCGAGTTCGGCAGCGGCTCCGAGTCCCCGATGGGCGGACCCGTCTACCGCTACGACGCCGCGAACACCTCCCCGGTGAAGTTCCCCGAGGCCTACGACGGGAACTTCTTCGCCGGTGAGTTCGGCCGGCGCTGGATCAAGCGCATCGAGCAGGGCGCCGACGGCACCGTCTCGAAGATCAACCCGTTCCCGTGGACCGGCACCCAGGTCATGGACATGGAGTTCGGCCCCGACGGCGCGCTCTACGTCCTCGACTACGGCACCGCCTGGTTCGGCGGCGACGAGAACTCCGGCCTCTACCGCATCGAGAACGCCACCGAGGGCCACTCCCCGGTCGCCGAGGCCACCGCCTCCAAGACCAGCGGCCAGGCCCCGCTGCGGACCAAGTTCACCGCGACGGCCACGGATGCCGACGGCGGCACCCTGACCTACGCCTGGGACTTCGGCGACGGCGGCAAGTCGACCCAGCAGAACCCCACGTACACGTACAAGAAGAACGGCGTCTACACCGCGACCGTGACCGTCAAGGACTCCACCGGGCGCACCGGCTCGGCCAGCGCGCACGTCACCGTCGGCAACACCGCGCCGAAGGTGACCCTGGAACTCCCCGGCGACGGGCAGCTGTTCACCTTCGGCGACAAGGTGCCCTTCAAGGTGAAGGTGTCCGACCCGGAGGACGGTCCGATCGACTGCACCAAGGTGAAGGTCACCCACATCCTCGGCCATGACAGCCACGGGCACCCGGTCACCTCGGCCAACGGCTGCGAGGGCACCATCCAGACCTCCGCCGACGGCGAGCACGACCCGAACGCCAACATCTTCGGGGTCTTCGACGCCGAGTACACCGACAAGGGTGCCAATGGCCAGCCCGCGCTGACCACCCACGACCAGAACGTCGTCCAGCCCAAGCACCGCCAGGGCGAGCACTACAACGACTCCAAGGGCGTCTCCGTCGTCAACCACACCCCGGCGCACGGCGGCAAGACGGTCGGCGACATCCACAACGGCGACTGGATCTCCTTCAAGCCGTACCTCCTCGGCAACGCCACCAAGCTGACCGCGCGGGTCGCCTCCGCCGGGGCCGGCGGCACGCTGGAGGTGCGCAGCGGATCGGCGACCGGCAGGCTGCTCGGCACCGCGAAGGTCGCACCGACCGGCTCGTGGGAGACCTACACGGACGTCAGCACGGCCCTGTCCAAGCCGCCGACGCAGACCACCACGCTGTTCCTGGTCTTCAAGGGCTCGGGCAGCGGGGCGCTGTACGACGTCGACGACTTCACCATCACCACGAGCTGAGCGGGAGGTCAGCACATGCGCGCATCCGCACGGCTGGCCACGGCGACCGCCGCGGCCGCCCTGCTCATCGGCTGTGTGTCGGGCCCCGCGGCCTCGACGCCCGAGCCGTCGCGACAGGCCGGCGAGAAGGTCCTGGTCTTCTCCAAGACCGCGGGCTTCCGCCACGACTCGATCCCCGAGGGCATCGCGACCGTCAAGGAACTCGGCGCCGCGAACGGCTTCGCCGTCGACGCCACCGAGGACGCGGCGGTCTTCACGGACGCCCGTCTCGCCCAGTACGACGCCGTGATCTGGCTCTCGACCACCGGTGACGTCCTGAACGCCGAGCAACAGACGGCGTTCGAGAAGTACATCAGGGCCGGCGGCGCCTATGTCGGCGTGCACGCGGCCGCCGACACCGAGTACGACTGGCCCTTCTACGGCGGGCTCGCGGGCGCGTACTTCCAGTCGCACCCCGCGATCCAGCCCGCGAAGGTCAAGGTCGAGGACCACGCCCACCCGGCCACCGCCCATCTGGGCACCGGGACGTGGGACCGCACCGACGAGTGGTACAACTACCGCGCCAACCCGCGCGACCGGGCCCACGTCCTGGCCTCGCTCGACGAGTCCTCGTACACGGGCGGCACCATGGCCGGGGACCACCCCATCGCTTGGTGCCAGAGCGACTACCAGGGCGGCCGCGCCTTCTACACCGGCGGCGGCCACACCAAGGAGTCGTACGCCGAACCCGCCTTCCGGCAGCACCTGCTGGGCGGGATCCGGTGGGCGGTCGGCGCGGTCCAGGCCGACTGCCGCGCGGAGAAGGGCTACACCCCGCTCTTCGACGGCACGGCGGGCTCGCTGGAGGGCTGGAAGCAGGCGGGCCCTGGCTCCTTCGCGCTGGACGAGGGCGACGGGACACTCACGACCACCGGCGGCATGGGCATGCTCTGGTACGACCGGCGCGAACTCGGCTCGTACTCGCTCAAGCTCGACTGGCGGATGGCCGGGGACGACAACTCCGGGATCTTCGTGGGCTTTCCGTCCTCCGACGACCCCTGGTCGGCCGTGAACAACGGCTACGAGATCCAGATCGACGCCACGGACGTCCCCGAGAAGACCACGGGCTCCGTCTACGGCTTCAAGTCCGCCGACCTCAAGAAGCGCGACAAGGCGCTGAACCCGCCGGGTGCGTGGAACACCTACGAGATCCGCGTCGAGGGCGAACGCCTTCGCGTCTATCTCAACGGCGTGAAGATCAACGACTACACCAACACCGACCCGGCACGGAGCCTGCGCCAGGGGCACATCGGCATCCAGAACCACGGGGACGCCGATGAGGTCTCCTTCCGGAACATCCGGCTGAAGGATCTGCCCGCACGCCACACCGGTCGGCCCACGCCGGCCGGCGCGGACGCGGGGCGCTAGACGACGGCGGGCGGAGGACGCCGGACCTCCGCCCGCCGTCTTTCCTCCGAACCGGAGGTGCCCGCGCAGCCGACTCGGCTGGGCGCACCCGCGGGCCGGAGCGTTCGCGCACGCGCAGGGGCGCCCCTGCGCGTGTCCATATGAGCCAAGGCAAGGCAGGAGGCAGCCGTGTCCACATCCGCGCTCTCTACTTCGTCCGCTTCTTCCGCTCCGTCCGCCGGGACTGCGGCGGAAGAACTCGTGGGGGTCTGGCTGGTCGGGGCGCGCGGGTCGGTCGCGACCACGGCCGTCGCCGGCTGCGCGGCGGTCGCGGCCGGACTGCGACCACCGACCGGCATGGTCACCGAGACACCCCCCTTCGCCGCCGGCGGCCTCCCACCGCTGGCCTCGCTCGTCTTCGGCGGCCACGACACCACCCACTGCCCGCTGCCCAAACGGGCCGAGGAACTCGCCTCCGGCGGCGTCCTGCCGCACGGCCTTCCCGCGGCGGTGCACGCCGAACTCGCCGCCGCGGACGCCGAGATCAGGCCCGGCGGACCGCTCCCCGGCGACTCCCGCTCGGACGACGAACTCATCGACGCCTTCGCCGCCGACCTGCGCGACTTCATCCTCCGCCGGGGTCTGGCCCGCGCGGTGGTGGTGAACGTCGCCTCGACGGAACCCCTGCCCTCGGACGGCGACGCGCGACTGCCCGCCAGCTCCCTCTACGCGGCGGCCGCCCTCCGGGCCGGCTGCTCCTACGTGAACTTCACCCCCTCCACGGGCCTGCGCCACCCCCGCCTCGCCGAGGCGGCACGCACCAGTGGCCTGCCGTACGCGGGCCGCGACGGCAAGACCGGGCAGACCCTGCTGCGCTCGGTGCTCGGCCCGATGTTCGCGCAGCGGGCGCTCGACGTACGGGCCTGGTCGGGCACGAACCTCCTGGGCGGCGGGGACGGCGCGGCCCTCGCCGACCCGGCCGCGGCCGCGGCCAAGAACGCGGGCAAGGAACGCGTCCTGGCCGACACCCTGGGCACCGCCCCGGAGGGCGAGGTCCACATCGACGACGTGCCGTCCCTCGGCGACTGGAAGACGGCCTGGGACCACATCGCCTTCGACGGCTTCCTCGGCACGCGCATGGTCCTGCAGACCACGTGGCAGGGCTGCGACTCGGCCCTCGCCGCGCCCTTGATCCTTGACCTCGCCCGCCTGACGGCCCGCGCCCACGCGACCGGCCTCTCCGGCCCTCTGTCCTCCCTCGCCTTCTACTTCAAGGACCCGGACGCCGACGCTCCGGCCGCACTGGGGGAGCAGTACGGGGACCTGGTGCGTTTCGCGGGGCAACTGGGGGAGGACCGATGACCGGCACCGGCATGGGAGTGCTGTTCCGTGACCGCCAGAGGCTGGTGGTGTCCATGGACTGTCGGCGCACGACGTCGCGTGGCCGTCGGCGCGTGGCGCTGCGCGGGCCGGTGGCGGCCTTCGCGCGGGAGGCCTCATGAGCGCCGCGCGCGACTGGGCCGAACTCCTGCGGCTCCCCGCCCTGTTCACCGTCCCCGGCGACGCGCTCGCCGGGGCCGCGACGACAGGCCTGCGCCCCAACCGCCGTACTCTTCTCGCCATCGGATCCTCCCTTTGCCTGTACGAGGCCGGTATGGCCCTCAATGACTGGGCGGACCGGGCCGAGGACGCCGTCGAACGCCCCGAGCGGCCCCTGCCGTCCGGCCGCATCGCCCCGCCCGCGGCCCTCACCGCGGCCGTCGCCCTCACGGCCACGGGCCTCACCCTCGCCGCCCGCGCGGGCCGGCCCTCCCTCGTGGTGGCCGGCGCCCTGGCCGGCACGGTCTGGGGCTACGACCTGGGCCTGAAGCACACGTCCGCGGGCCCGACCGCCATGGCCGCGGCGCGCGGCCTCGACCTGCTCCTCGGCGCCACCGCCACGGCGGGCCGTGGACACGCCCCGGGCGCGCGGGCGGCGGCACCCTCCGCCGCGGTCCTCGCCGCCCACACCCTCGCCGTCACCGAGGTCTCCCGCCACGAGGCCCAGGGCGGCTCGTCGGCCACCCCACTCGCGGCACTGGCGGCGACGACGGCACTCGGGCATGTGGTGGGCCGGGGCGGGCGGAGGGTTTCGCTCCGTCGAGGCGGCGAGTTCCAGCAGGGGATGGGTTCGGGTCCCGAGCCGCGTCGAGGGAACGGACCATACCCACGTCCCGGCACCGCCCCCCAGGTCCTCCGCGCCGGGCTCGCCCTCGCCTACGTCGGTACCACCGCCAAGCCTCTCTTCCACGCCGTCCTCAATCCCTCACCTCCCCTCACACAACGGGCCGTCGGCGGTGGGATCCGGGCCATGATTCCGCTACAGGCCGCGCTCTCCGCTCGTGCCGGCGCCGTCGGCACCGCCCTGCTGACCGCCGCCCTCGCCCCCGCCGCCCGCAAGTTCGCACGGAAGGTGAGCGTCACATGAGCGCTCCCGCTCCCCGGCAGCCCCGGCCGGTCGACGGGCTCCGCTTCGGCTACGGCACCAACGGACTCACCGACCTCCGTCTCGACGACGCCCTCGGCCTCCTCGCCGACCTCGGCTACTCCGGTGTCGGTCTGACCCTCGACCACATGCACCTCGATCCCCTCGCCCCCGATCTCGCCGCCCGCACCCGCCGGGTGGCCCGCAGGCTCGACCGGCTCGGCCTGACCGCCACCGTCGAAACGGGCGCCCGCTATGTCCTCGACCCGCGCCGCAAGCACGGCCCCTCCCTCCTTGACCCCGACCCGGAGCGCCGCGCCGACCGCGTCCGTCTGCTGATCCGCGCCGTCCAGGTCGCCACCGACCTGGGTGCCCACGCCGTGCACTGCTTCAGCGGCATCACCCCGCCGGACACCTCGGACGACACCGCCTGGAAGCGGCTCGCCGACGCGCTCGGCCCCGTCCTCGACGCCGCGTCCGGCGCCGGCGTACCGCTCGCCGTCGAACCCGAACCCGGCCACCTCCTCTCCTGCCTCGCCGACTTCCACCGCTTGCGCCACACGCTCGGGGACCCCGACCCCGCACTCCTCGGCCTCACCCTCGACATCGGCCACTGCCAGTGCCTCGAACCGCTCCCTCCCGCCGACTGCGTACGCGCCGCCGCGCCCTGGCTGCGGCACGTCCAGATCGAGGACATG
Organism: Streptomyces sp. NPDC052114; assembly: GCF_040680155.1. Taxonomy (NCBI): domain Bacteria; kingdom Bacillati; phylum Actinomycetota; class Actinomycetes; order Kitasatosporales; family Streptomycetaceae; genus Streptomyces; species Streptomyces sp. NPDC052114. Next base: position 188,001 of record NZ_JBFAWC010000015.1, read on the forward strand.
CGCCGCGGCGTCCATGAACACCTGCCGTTCGGCGACGGAGAGATCGACTTCCCGCCCGTCCTGGCAGCCCTCGCCGCCACCGGCTACCAGGGTCTGACCGTCGTCGAACTGCCCCGTCACTCCCACGCGGGCCCCGACCTCGCCGCCCACTCCATCGACTTCCTGCGCCGGACGGCCGAAGCCGCGGCGGTCCGGGACACGGCGGTCCGGGACACGGCGGTCCCGGGCGCAGGAGTCCCAGACGTAGGAGTCCCCGACGCAGGACTCCCGGACGCCGCAGTCCTTGCCGAAGGAGGAACCCCGTGACCGACACCCCCGGCATCACCGCCCTCCGCACCCGACTCGAAGCCGACCTCGGCGGAGCCGCACGCGCCTGGCTCGACCAGGCCGCCGCCGAGGCCACGGCCCACGGAGCCCGACCGGAGCACGCGGACCAGGGCCCGCTCCCCACCTGGGAGGTGAGGTTCGCCGAGGCGGGGCGCCGCTGCGGACCCGAGCACGCCGACGACGCCCGCGTCCTGCTCCTGCACGCGGCGAACGCCACCACGGACACCCTCACCCGCGTCTACGCCCAGGGCACCGCCGCCGAGCGCCGAGCCGTCCTGCACGCCCTGCCCCACCTGGTCCCGGGCCCCGAGGCCGTGCCGTTGATCGCGGACGCGCTGCGCACCAACGACACCCGGCTCGTCGCCGCGGCCGTCGGCCCCTACGCCGCCGCACACCTCACCTCGCACGACTGGCGCCACGCCGTCCTCAAGTGCCTGTTCACCGGCGTCCCGGTAGAGGCCGTCGCCGATCTCCCCAGGCGCGCCCGCGGCGACGCCGAGCTCGCCCGCATGCTCGGCGACTACGCGAACGAACGCACCGCGGCGGGCCGCACCGTCCCCGGCGACCTGCACCGTGCCCTGGCCCTGACCGCCCCCGAAGCCTCCTCGGATCCGGCGGCTCCCTCGGGCCCCGCGGCCCCTTCCACCGGCGAGGAGTAGGAGTCCTGATGCGCATCTTCGATCCCCACATCCACATGACCTCCCGCACCACCGACGACTACCAGGCGATGTACGCGGCGGGCGTGCGCGCGGTCGTGGAGCCCGCCTTCTGGCTCGGCCAGCCCCGCACCTCGCCCGCCTCCTTCTACGACTACTTCGACTCCCTCCTGGGCTGGGAACCCTTCCGCGCCGCCCAGTACGGCATCGCCCACCACTGCACGATCGCCCTCAACCCCAAAGAGGCGAACGACGCCCGCTGCACCCCCGTCCTCGACGAACTGCCCCGCTATCTCGTCAAGGACAACGTCGTCGCCGTCGGCGAGATCGGCTACGACTCCATGACGCCGGCCGAGGACGCCGCCCTCACCACCCAGCTCCAACTGGCCGCCGACCACGACCTGCCCGCCCTCGTGCACACCCCGCACCGCGACAAGCTCGCCGGACTGCGCCGCACGATCGACGTCGTACGGGAGTCCGCCCTGCCCCTGGAGCGGGTCCTGATCGACCACCTCAACGAGACCACCGTCAAGGAGGCCAAGGACAGCGGCTGCTGGCTGGGCTTCTCCGTCTACCCCGACACCAAGATGGACGAGGAACGGATGGTCGCCATCCTGCGGGACGTCGGACCCGAGAAGGTCCTCGTCAACTCGGCCGCCGACTGGGGCAAGAGCGACCCCCTCAAGACCCGCAAGGTCGCCGACGCGATGCTGGCGGACGGCTTCGACGAGGACGACGTCGACCTGGTGCTGTGGCGCAACCCCGTGGCCTTCTACTCGCTCAGCGGCCGCCTCGCCCTCGACGTCCAGGAGCCAGGCGCCAGCCACGAGGGCAACTCCATCCTGCGCGGCGGGGCGTGACCCATGCGCTTCCGGCACCCCGACGGCTCCACCGTGCACCTCGCGTACTGCACGAACGTCCACCCCGCCGAGACCCTCGACGGCGTGCTCGCCCAACTGCGCGACCACTGCGAGCCCGTGCGCAGACGGCTCGGCCGCGACCGGCTCGGCATCGGCCTGTGGCTGGCCAAGGACGCCGCCCACGCCCTGGTCACCGACCCCGCGGCGCTGCGCGGCCTGCGCGCCGAACTCGACCGACGCGGCCTCGAGGTCGTCACCCTCAACGGCTTCCCCTACGAGGGCTTCGGCGCCGAGCAGGTCAAATACCGCGTCTACAAGCCGGACTGGACCGACCCCGAGCGGCTCGCCCACACCACCGACCTGGCCCGACTGCTCGCCGCCCTCCTCCCCGACGACGTCACCGAGGGCACCATCTCCACCCTGCCGCTCGCCTGGCGCACCCCCTTCGACGCCGCCCGTGCCGCGTCCTCCCGCACGGCCCTCACCGCGCTCGCCCAACGCCTGGACGCCCTCGCCGAACTGACCGGCCGCTCGATCCGCATCGGCCTGGAACCCGAACCGGGCTGCACCGTCGAGACGACCGCCGACGCGATCACCCCGCTCACCGCGGTCGGCCACGACCGCATCGGTGTCTGCGTCGACACCTGCCACCTCGCCACCTCCTTCGAGGACCCTGCGACCGCTCTCGACGCCCTCGCCGCCGCGGGCGTCCCCGTCGTCAAGTCGCAGCTCTCCGCCGCCCTGCATGCCGAACACCCCCACCGTCCCGATGTGCGCGAGGCCCTCGCCGCCTTCGACGAACCCCGCTTCCTGCACCAGACACGCACCCTGACCGCCGCCGGACTGCGCGGCACCGACGACCTCGGCGAGGCCCTCGACGCCGGCACCCTGCCCGACACGTCCCCCTGGCGCGCCCACTTCCACGTCCCCCTGCACGCGGCCCCCGCCGCACCGCTCACCTCCACACTCCCCGTGCTCCAGGACGTCCTCGCCCGGCTCGTCGGCGGCCCCGCCCCCCGCACCCGTCACCTCGAGGTCGAGACCTACACCTGGCAGGCCCTGCCGCCCGCACTGCGCCCGCGCGGCCGCCCCCAGCTCGCCGAAGGCATTGCCGCCGAACTCGCCCTCGCCCGCGACCTGTTGACGGACCTCGGCCTGAAGGAACTCCCATGACTCCCACCCCCTTGCTGGTCCTGGACGTCGTCGGACTCACCCCGCGCCTCCTCGATCACATGCCCCACCTCAAGTCCCTCGGCCAGTCCGGCTCCAGGGCCCCGCTCGGCACCGTCCTGCCCGCCGTCACCTGCGCCGCCCAGTCGACGTTCCTGACCGGGACGATGCCCGCCGAGCACGGCATCGTCGGCAACGGCTGGTACTTCCGCGAGCTCGGCGACGTACTCCTGTGGCGCCAGCACAACGGCCTCGTCGCCGGCGACAAACTCTGGGACGCGGCCCGCCGCGCGCACCCCGGCTACACCGTCGCCAACATCTGCTGGTGGTACGCCATGGGCGCAGACACCGACATCACCGTCACCCCCCGCCCCGTCTACTACGCCGACGGCCGCAAAGAACCCGACTGCTACACCCGGCCGCCGGAGCTGCACGACGAACTCACCGACCAGCTCGGCACCTTCCCCCTCTTCCACTTCTGGGGACCGGGCGCCGACCTCGTCTCCAGCCAGTGGATCATCGACGCGACCCGCCACATCATGGACACCCGCCATCCCGACCTGGCCCTGACCTACCTCCCGCACCTCGACTACGACCTGCAGCGCTACGGCCCCGACGACCCGCGCTCCCTCCAGGCGGCCGCCGACCTCGACACCGCCCTCGCCCCCCTCCTCGACGCCGCCAAGGCCGAGGGCCGCACGGTCGTCGTCCTGTCCGAGTACGGCATCACCCGCGTGAACAGGCCCGTCGACATCAACCGCGCCCTGCGCCGCGCGGGCCTGCTGGAAGTGCACACCCAGGACGGCATGGAGTACCTCGACCCGATGGCCTCCCGCGCCTTCGCCGTCGCCGACCACCAGATCGCGCACGTCTACGTGCGCCGCCCCGAAGACCTCGACGCCACCCGCGCGGCCCTCGCCGACCTGCCCGGCATCGACCAACTCCTCGACGACGAGGGCAAGAAGACCCATCACCTCGACCATCCGCGTGCCGGCGAACTCGTCGCTGTCGCGGAGCCGGACGCCTGGTTCACGTACTACTACTGGCTCGACGACGCCCGCGCGCCCGACTTCGCGCAGCTCGTCGAGATCCACCGCAAACCCGGCTACGACCCGGTCGAACTGTTCATGGACCCCCTCGACCCCTACGTCAAGGTCAAGGCCGCGGGCGCGCTCGCCCGCAAGAGGCTCGGCATGCGCTACCGCATGGCGGTCGTGCCGCTCGATCCCTCACCTATTCGCGGCAGCCACGGCCGCCTTCCCCTGAGTGACGACGACGGTCCACTCATCATCAGCTCCACCCCCCATGCGTTCGACGGCCGCGTCGCGGCCACCGCAGTGAAATCCCTGCTCCTGGACCTGGCAGGCCTGGGCTGAGGCAGAGCTCGGCCCTACGTCCGCCCGATCAGAAGCAGTTACAGAGAGTGAAGCACGCGCCACTGACAACGCGCCAGTGGCTTCTGCCCGCACGCCCGAAATCGCCGAGGAGACACGCCCGTGACCGACTTCCACACCAACCCGGCCAGCGACGAAGCCCTCAGACACCGCCTCGGCATCAGCCGGCGCCGCTTCCTCAGCACCTGCACCGCCGTCGGCGCCGGAGCGGTCGCCGCGCCCGTGTTCGGCGCGGGGCCGTCCTTCGCCCGGAGTGGGGCCGACCGGGCGGCCGGTGGCGGCCACGGGCACGGCAGCGCGCTCGTGCCCGCCGCCAAGCGCGGCATCATCCTCTACACCGTCCGTGACGCCACCGGCCGCGATCCGCTCTCCACCGACCTGCCCTCCGGCTTCCGCGAGGTGTTCAAGGAGCTGGCGCGCTACGGCTACCGGCAGGTCGAGTTCGCGGGCTACGGCCAGCACGCCAACGCCCCCGGCGGCGCCAACCTCGAAACGGTCGCGGGCGCCAAGCTGCTGCGCTCCTGGCTCGACGAGTACGGCCTGCGCGCCCGGGGCAACCACGGTTTCATCCCGGGGAGCTGGCCGTTCAACCAGGGCGACCTCGACACGTTCAAGCGGCACCTGGAGATCGCGAACATCCTCGGCATGGACCACATGGGCACCGGCGGGGACCCCACGAGCAGCTCGTACAAGGCGGACTGGGACGTCGCCGCCGACAAGTGGAACGCGCTCGGTGAGATCGCGCGGCGCGCGGGCATCAAGGTCTACACGCACAACCACGACGCGGCCTACGGCTTCCTGCTCGACGGCGGCCCCCTCGACGGGCAGGGCCGGCCGACCCGCAGTTCCGGCATCCGCAAGCTGGAGTACTTCCTGGAGGCCACCGACCCGAGGTCCGTGTGGCTGGAGATGGACGTCTTCTGGGCGCACGTGGCGCAGTACAAGTTCCACACGTACACCGCGCACGACGGCTCCCAGCGCGAGAGCGTCTTCGACCCGGCCGCCCTGGTCCGCCGCAACACCAAGCGCTATCCGCTCTTCCACGCCAAGGACGGCACCCGCAACGACACCAATGGTCAGGGCTACGACATGGTGGCGTTCGGGGAAGGCGTCATCGACTACCGGAAGTTCTTCACGCGCGTGGGGGCGAAGAACTACCACAACCCCATGGTCGAGCAGGACAACGCGCCCGGCTCCGACCTCGGCCAGTCCCTGAAGTACGCGAAGATCGGTTACGACAACATCGCGGCACTGCGCACCAAGCGCTGAGCGATGCCGCGTCGGGTGCGCTGACAGTCCGTCGCGGACACGCACGGCAACCCTGACACGCACGGCCACCACGGACACGCACAGGAGGGGCCCGGCCGCCGAGGCGGTCGGGCCCCTCTCCGTAGAGATGCCGCTGTCTCCGTAGAGACGCTCTTGGCGCGGGAGCGGTACCCGCTATGCGGACGCCGCCTTCTCCGCCTTCCTCCCCGCCTCGCGCCCCGGCTGCCGCAGCAGCAGGGCGAACGCCGCGGCCACCATGGATATCCCGCCGGCCAGCGCGTACGCGCCGTTGTAGCCCCACGCGCCGACGACCATCGAGCCGAGCCCGCCGCCGAAGAGGCCGCTGACGAGCTTGCCGCTGTAGACGAGGCCGTAGTTCGTGGCGTTGTAGTTCTCCCCGAAGTAGTCCGGGGTCAGCGCCGCGAACATCGGGTAGAACGCGCCACCGCCGAAGCCCGAGAGGAACGCGAACGCCAGGAACAGCCACTCGCTGCGGATGGTGCCCGCCCAGATCACGCCGAACTGGGCGAGGCCGAGCACCACGATCACGAACACCAGGCTGAGCTTGCGGCCCCAGATGTCCGACAGCCAGCCCACCACGCCGCGGCCGACGCCGTTGATGACCGCCATGACGCCCATCGACGACGCCGCGACCAGGGGCCCGAAGCCGACCTCCTTGGCGAAGGCCACCTGGAAGGAGATGCCGAAGATCGACACCCCGGCCGTCAGCACCAGGCTCAGCCACATGAGCGGCAGCATCCCTGTCCTGATGGCCTCCTTCGGAGTGAACTGCCGCACCGCGGGCGGGTTCTTGGCGAGGCTCCGCGCGCTCTTTCCGGAGCCGGTCGTGGCGAGGGGGTCGATGTCGGCCGGCCACCAGTTCTTCGGCGGGTCCTTGAAGAAGAACGCGCAGACCAGCACGACGACCAGGATGTATACGCCGATCATGTCGAGCACGCGGTGATAGTTGGACGTGTCGAAGGCGTAGTTGAAGATGAAGATGAACGGCAGCGACCCATAGGCGAAGCCGCCGTTGACGAAACCTGTCCTGCCGCCTTTGCGCTCCGGATACCACTTGCCGACCATGTTGATGCACGTCGAGTAGACGAGGCCGGAGCCGAGGCCGCCGATGACGCCGAATCCGATGATGGCCAGCCACACATTGCTGAGGTGGGACAGCGCCAGGAATCCGAACAGGCAGAGGAAGGAACCGATCGTCATGGCCCGCCTGGCGGTCATGATGCCTTTCTCGCGCAGCCATCCGGCCGGGAAGGCGATGCCCGCCTGGAAGAACACCCAGACGCTGAGGATCCAGAAGGTGTTGGACTGCGACCAGCCGTGTGCGCTGGACAGCGTGTCCTCCGCCGAGCCGAAGGCGTACTCGGAGACGCTGATGGCCATCATCGCGACCCATGGCAGATACACCATGAACTTACGGGAATGGCCGAGGATGTCGCGGTCCGTCTCGCCCACGCGATAGACGCGGCCGTTCTCGTCGGTTATCTCGCTGTATCGGCTCTCACCGGCCGATACAGCCGTCCGAGCGGCGACAGGTTCCGCCGTCATATCAAGCCATCTCCTCACCGAGGGGTTGCGGATTGGGGCTGATCTTTCTGGGCTTCGGCCTGCCGGGTTGCGACAGGAACAGTGCGACGAAGCCGGCGAACAAGGAGATCGAACCGGCCAGGGTGAAGGCCCCGGTGTGGCCCCACTGGTGGACCACCACGGATCCCATGCCGGAGCCGAGCAGCCCGGAGACCAGCTTCGAGCTGTAGACCAGGCCGTAGTTGGAGGCGTTGTTGTTCTCTCCGAAGTAGTCGGCCGTCATGGCGGCGAACATCGGGAAGATGGCGCCGCCGCCGAATCCGGAGATGCTGGAGAAGATCAGGAAGAGCGGGAGATTCTGTATTCCGGCGGACCAGAGGATGCCGTACTGCGCGAGTCCGAGGACGACACAGACGAAGATCAGGCAGCGTTTTCGTCCGTAGCGGTCCGAGAGCCAGCCGATGACGCCCCGGCCGGTTCCGTTGACGACGGCCTTCAAGGACATGGCCGTGGCGACGATTCCACCGGCGAATCCGGCCTCCTCGCCGATGTCCACCTGGAAGGCGATCCCGAAGATGTTCACGCCGGAGGTGCACAGCAGGCAGAACCACATCAGCGCGACCCGGCCGGTCCGCCAAGCCTCCTTCGGCGTGTACTGCCGCACGGCCGGCGGATTCATCCGCAGGGCGCGCCGGGTCCGTGGGTCGTCCGGCGGACGCAGCGGGTCGACGTCGGCGGGCCACCAGTTCTTCGGCGGATCCTGGAAGAAATGGCCCGCCACGGCGACCAGGGCCGCGAGGAAGAGGCCGACGGACACCAGCACCCACCGGAAGTTCGTGAGGTCCATGTAGCCGGTGAAGAGGAACACGAACGGCACCGACCCATAGGCGAAGCCGCCGTTGACGAATCCGGTCTTGCCGCCCTTCCGCTCCGGATACCACTTGCCGACCATGTTCACGCAGGTCGCGTACACCATGCCGGCGCCCATGCCGCTGAACATGCCGAAGCCGAGGTAGGCGACGACGACATGCGGCGCGAACGCCAGGGAGAGATAGCCCAAGAGGGTGCCGAGCGCACCGAGCATCATCGCCCAGCGCGCCGGAAGCCGTCCGCTCTCGCGGAGCTTGCCCGCGGGGAAGGCCACCGCGGCCTGGAAGAACACCCAGACGCCGAGCATCCAGAAGATGTGCAGGCTGCTCCAGCTGTGCGCGGTGTGCAGGGTGTCCTCGGCGGAGGCGAACGCGTACTCGGCCGAGCTGATGCCCATCATGCCCACCCACGGCAGGATGACCATCCACTTGCGCCCGCGGCCCATGATGTCGACGTCGGTCTCGCCGATCCGGTACATCCGGCCGTTGGCGTCCCTCACCTCCCGGTAGGCGACCGCTGTGGGTATGTCGGTAGTCGTCATCTCGCTCAGCACCCCTTGCGTCGGAAAGATCCTGGCCAGCGCCCCCTGTCCTGTTTCTTTCGTGTGCGCACGGGTCCCGGGGCCGGGCGGCGCGCACCGCCGACCGACCCCCGCCGGTCACGTCATCGACCGCCTCCCAGCAGCCCGGCCGCCCGCGCCCAGCGGTACTTCGTGCCGAGCACGGCGACCGGCTTCTCGGTCGTGTACGGGTACGCCACGACGCCCCGCTCGAAGAGGTACTGGCAGGCCTCCTCCACCTCGACATCGCCCGCCAGGGAGGCCACCACGGGCTTCTCGATGCCACGTGCCCGGAACTCCGCCACCACACGGGCCGTCAGTTCGGCGAAGACCATCGGCGGCGTCACGATGGTGTGCCAGTAGCCGAGGACGAGCGCGTGGATGCGCGGGTCCTCCATGCCGAGCCTGATCGTCGCCTCGTACGTGGCGGGCGGCTCGCCACCCGTGATGTCCACCGGGTTGCCCGCGGCCCCGAACGGCGGGATGAACGCCTTGAAGGCGGCGTCCAGGTCCTCGGGGATGTCCATCAGCCGCAGGCCGTTGTCGGTCACGGCGTCGGAGAGCAGCACGCCCGAGCCGCCCGCGCCCGTGATGATGACGATGTCGTCGCCCTTGGGGGCCGGCAGGACCGGCAACGCGCGCGCGTACTCCAGCATTTCGTTGAGTCCGGGCGCCCGGATGACCCCCGCCTGCTTGAGGATGTCGTCATACACGGCGTCGTCGCCCGCCAGGGCGCCCGTGTGGGATCCGGCGGCCTTCGCGCCCGCCGCGGTCCGGCCGGCCTTGAGGACCACGACCGGCTTCTTCGGGACGGTGGCCCGCGCGGCCTCGACGAAGGCGCGGCCGTCCTTGAGGTCCTCCAGATGCATGGCGATGCACTGGGTGTTGTCGTCCTCGCCGAACCACGTCAGCAGGTCGTCCTCGTCGAGGTCCGACTTGTTGCCGAGGCCGACGATCGCCGAAACGCCGGTCTTCGTAGTGCGCGCGAAACCGAGGATCGCCATGCCGATGCCCCCGGACTGACTGGTCAGGGCGACCCCGCCCTTCACGTCGTACGGGGTGCAGAACGTGGCGCACAGGTCCTGCCACGTCGAGTAATAGCCGTAGATGTTGGGCCCGAGGAGCCGCACGCCGTGGCGCTCGCCGATCGCGACGATCTCGTCCTGGAGGGCGTGTTCGCCCGTCTCGGCGAACCCGGAGGGGATCAGGACCGCGTTCGGGATGCCCTTGCGCCCCACCTCCTCCAGGGCCGAGGCCACGAACCTGGCGGGGATCGCGAAGACCGCCACATCCACCTCACCGGGAACGTCCGTGACACTCTTGTACGCCTTGCGGCCCAAGATGTCATCGGCCTTGGGATTCACCGGATGGATCTCTCCGGAGAAACCGCCGTCGATGAGATTGCGCATCACCGAGTTGCCGATCTTCCCCTGTTCGTTGGAGGCGCCGATGACGGCGACGGAACGGGGGCGCATCAGCCGGCCCATCGAAGCGAGCATCTCCGCGCGCGTGTAGGTGCGCCGCGCCTTGGGGGCCTCTTCGGAGAGGATGATCCGGATGTCCGCGGCGACCGCGCCCTGCGGCGTGGCGATCACCGGATTGAGGTCCACCTCCGCGATCTCGGGGAAGTCCGTGACCAGCTGCGAGACACGGCGGATCTGTTCGGCGACCGCCCACCGGTCCACCGGTTCGGCGCCCCGCACCCCGCGCAGGATCTCGGCGGCCCCGATCGAGTCGAGCATCGAGGCGGCCTCGTCGGCGTCAACGGGAGCCAGCCGGAACGTGACGTCCTTGAGGACCTCCACGAGGACACCGCCCAGCCCGAACGCGACGACCTTCCCGAAGGTCGGGTCGGTCACCGCCCCCACGATGACCTCCTGGGCCGAGGGACCGGACGGCAGCAGCTCCTGCACCTGGACGCCGTCGATACGGGCCTCAGGGGCGTACGCACGGGCGTTGTCGACGATCCTGTGGAATGCCGCACGCACCTCCGCAGAGCCCGTCACGCCGACCACCACGCCGCCGGCGTCCGTCTTGTGCAGGATGTCCGGGGAGACGATCTTCATGACGACGGGGCCGTCGAAGCGCGCGGCGTGCGCCACGGCCCCGTCGACGTCGGTCGCCAACTCCTCGCCCGGTACGGCGATCCCGTAGGCGTCGGCGAGCACTTTGCCCTCGGGGGCGGTCAGTGACGTGCGCCCCTCGGCACGCACCGCGTCGAGGAGCGCACGCACCCTCAGCAGGCGGTCTTCGGCCATCACTCAGATCACTCCGTTCGACTTGAGCAGGCGCACTTCCTCGTCGCCGAGGCCGAGTTCACCGATGAACACCTCTTCGTTGTGCTCGCCCAGTAGCGGCGAACCGACCACCTCGACGGGGGAGTCGGAGAGCTTCAGCGGGGATCCGACGGTGGTGAACGTGCCGCGCTCGGGGTGCGGGACCTCGACGATCATCTCGTTGGCGACGAGCGAGACGTCCTCGATGATCTCCCTGGTGGAGAGGATCGGACCGCAGGGGATGTTGTGGGCGTTGAGCCGCTCCAGGACGTCCCACTTGGGCAGCGTCGAGGACCACTCCTCGATGAGCTGGAACATCTTGCCGAGCTTGGGGAGCCGCGCCTCCGGAGTGGCCCAGCCGGGGTCGTCGGCGAGCTCCGGACGCCCGATGAGCTCCGTGATCGGCTGCCAGCCCACGGGCTGCACGATGACGTACACGTAGTCGTTCGGGCCGCCCGGCGCGCACTTGACGGCCCATCCGGGCTGCCCGCCGCCGGACGCGTTGCCCGAGCGGGGCACCTCGTCCCCGAAGTCGTCGTTGGGATACTCCGCGAGTGGCCCGTGCCCGAGCCGCTGCTGGTCGCGCAGCTTGACCCGGCACAGGTTCAGGACGGCGTGCTGCATCGCCACGTTGACGCGCTGCCCGCGGCCCGTGTTCTCCCGCTGGAAGAGGGCGGCGAGAATTCCCGCGACGGCATGGACGCCCGTTCCGGAGTCGCCGATCTGGGCGCCCGTGGCGAGCGGCGGGCCGTCCTCGAAGCCGGTGGTCGACATGGAGCCGCCCATCGCCTGGGCGACCACTTCGTAGGCCTTGAAGTTGGTGTAGGGGCCGTCTCCGAAGCCCTTGATCGAGGCGTAGACGATGCGCGGGTTGATCTCCTGGATGCGCTCCCAGGTGAAGCCCATGCGGTCGATGGCTCCCGGACCGAAGTTCTCCACCATCACGTCGGAACGGCGGATCAGCTCGGTCAGGAGTTCCTTGCCCCGCTCGGTCTTGGTGTTGAGGGTGATGCTGCGCTTGTTGCAGTTGAGCATCGTGAAGTACAGGGAGTCGACGTCGGGCAGGTCGCGCAGCTGCCTGCGCGTGATGTCTCCGGAGGGGGCCTCCAGCTTCACCACGTCCGCGCCGAGCCAGGCGAGCAACTGGGTGGCCGAGGGGCCGGACTGGACGTGCGTCATGTCGAGGACGCGAATGCCTTCAAGAGCCTTGGTCATGGCCGTCGGGCTCCTCACTTGTACATGGTCTGGTTCATGGTTCCGGGGGCGTACGCGTCCGGGTCGACCCATACGTTGATCAGCGAGGGCTTGCCGGACTCACGGGCGCGGCGCAGTGCGGGGCCGATGTCGGCGGGGTCGCGGACCTCTTCGCCGTAGCCGCCCAGCATCTGGGCGAACTTGTCGTAGTGGACGTCTCCGAGGGTGTTGCCGACGCGCTCGCGCTCCTGGCCGTACTTGGCCTTCTGGCCGTAACGGATCTGGTTCATCGAGGAGTTGTTGCCGACGATCCCGACGAAGGGGAGGTCATAGCGCACGAGGGTCTCGAAGTCCCATCCGGTGAGGCTGAAGGCGCCGTCTCCGAAGAGCGCCACCACTTCCTTGTCGGGCCGTGCCTGCTTGGCGGCGAGGACGAAGGGGATGCCGACGCCGAGTGTGCCGAGCGGCCCCGGGTCCATCCAGTGGCCCGGCGACTTGGGCTGGACGACCTGCCCGGAGAACGTGACGATGTCGCCGCCGTCGCCGATGTAGATCGAGTCTTCTGTGAGGAAGTCGTTGATCTCGCTCACCAGCCGGTACGGATGGATGGGCGAGGCGTCGGACCTGAGGTTCGGCAGGCGCTTCTCGACGGCGGTCTGTTCGGCGGCGCGCAGCTCGTCGAGCCACTCCTTGCGCTTGGCGGCCCCGCCGTTGACGCGTCCGGAGGCGGCCTCGGTGACCGACTTCAGGACGAGCCCGGCGTCTCCGACGATGCCGAGATCGATGTCCCTGTTCTTGCCGACGGTGCGGTAGTCGAGGTCGATCTGGACGACGGTGGCGTCCGGGGAGAGCCGCTTGCCGTAGCCCATGCGGAAGTCGAAGGGCGTGCCCACGATGACGATGAGGTCGGCGTTGGAGAAGGCGTAGCGGCGCGAGAGCTGGAAGTGGTGCGGGTCCCCGGGGGGCAGGGTGCCGCGGCCCGCGCCGTTCATGTAGGCGGGCACGTTGAGGGTGCGGACGAGTTCGATGGCCGCCTCGGTGCCGCGGGTCGTCCACACCTGTCCGCCGAGCAGGATCGCGGGCTTCTCGGCGTGCACCAAGAGGTCGGCGAGCCTCTCCACGGCCTCCGGGTCGCCTGCCGAGCGGGTGGACGCGCGGTATCGCCCGGCCTCGGGGACGCGGGCCGACTCGACCGGCACCTTGGCGTCGAGCACGTCTCGCGGGATCTCCAGGAAGGACGGGCCGGGGGCGCCGTGGTAGCACTCGCGGAACGCCATGGAGACCATGTCGGCCGCCCGTGCCGTGTCGGGGACCGTCGCGGCGAACTTGGTGATCGGCGTCATCATGTCGACGTGCGGCAGGTCCTGCAGCGAGCCCATCTTGTGCTGGGTGTGGGCGCCTTGGCCGCCGATCAGGAGCATGGGGGACTCCGCGCGGAAGGCGTTGGCGACACCGGTGACGGCGTCCGTCGTGCCGGGTCCCGCCGTCACCACCGCGCAGCCCGGCTTGCCGGTGATGCGCGCGTAGCCGTCCGCGGCGTGGGCGGCGACCTGTTCGTGGCGCACGTCGACGACGTCGATGCCCTCGTCGACGCAGCCGTCGTAGATGTCGATGATGTGGCCGCCGCAGAGGGTGTAGATGACGTCCACACCCTCCGCTTTGAGCGCCTTGGCGACCAGGTGTCCACCGGAGATGTGGGGCCGGCTGTTGTCGTCGGGCATGGCGAAGTCCTGTCCCTTCGTAGGGGAGTTGGAGTGCGCTCGCACGCTTTCGGGGCGCCCTCGCAGTAGATTGCATACAGTCGACGAATACTGTATGAAGCTTGTTATCCCGCATCCGGTGGGTGGTGTCCAGGGGGCGTGCGGACTTTTCAGTCAGGAGCCGGAATGGACCTTTACGAGCACCAGGCACGGCAACTCTTCGAAGAAAACGGCATCTTGGTGCCGCGCGCCGAGACCGCCGACACGGCCGAGGGGGCGCGGTGCGCCGCCGAACGGCTCGGCGGCCGTGTCGTCGTCAAAGCCCAGGTCAAGACAGGGGGACGCGGCAAGGCGGGCGGTGTGAAGCTCGCCGCCGACCCCGCCGCGGCCCACATCACGGCACGACAGATCCTCGGCATGGACATCAAGGGCCACACTGTGCGCACTGTGATGATCGCCGAACCCGTCGACATCGACGCCGAGTTCTACGTCTCCTATGTACTCGACCGCGCCGCGGGCCGCTTCCTCGCGATCGCCTCGGCCGAGGGAGGCATGGAGATCGAGCAGGTGGCGGCGGGCCGACCCGAGGCGGTGGCCCGCCTGACGATCGACCCGGAGGAAGGAGTGACACCGGCGAAGGCCGCCGCCATCGCTGCCGCCGCGGGTCTCCCCGCAGCCACGGCCGACACCCTGGTCAAACTGTGGCGCGTTCTGATCCGTGAGGATGCCCTCCTGGTGGAGGTCAACCCGCTCGTGCGCACCGCGCAGGGAGAGATCCTCGCCCTGGACGGCAAAGTCACCCTCGACGACAACGCCCGCTTCCGCCAGGATCGCTGGGGCGCCGAACGGGAGGCGCACGACGACGCACTGGAGGCGGCGGCCGCCGCCAAGGGACTCCACTACGTGAAGCTCGACGGCGAGGTCGGCGTCATCGGCAACGGCGCCGGGCTCGTCATGTCGACGCTCGACGTGGTCGCCGGCTGCGGCGCGCGCCCCGCCAACTTCCTCGACATCGGAGGCGGCGCCTCCGCCGACGTCATGGCGGACGGCCTCTCCGTCGTCCTCTCCGACCCCTCCGTCAGGTCCGTCCTCGTGAACGTCTTCGGCGGCATCACCGCCTGCGACGCGGTCGCCGAAGGCATCGTCCGGGCCCTGGAATCCGTCCGTCTGACCAAGCCGCTCGTCGTCCGCCTCGACGGCAACAACGCCGCCCGCGGCCGTGCCGTCCTCGATGCCCGTGCCCACCCCCTCGTCCAGCAGGCCACGACCATGGACGGCGCCGCCCGCCGCGCCGCCGACCTCGCCCACGCGCCTTAAGGAGCCCGGACATGGCGATCCACCTCACCAAGGAGAGCAAGGTCCTCGTCCAGGGCATGACGGGCGCGGTCGGCATGCTGCACACGCGGCGCATGCTCGCCGCGGGCACGAACGTCGTCGGCGGCGTCAACCCCCGCAAGGCGGGCCGCACCGTCGACTTCGACGACCGCGCCGTCCCCGTCTTCGGCTCGGTCCGCGACGGCATGGACGCCACCGGCGCCGACGTCACGGTCGTCTTCGTCCCGCCCGCCTTCACCAAGGCCGCCGTGCTCGACGCCGCCGACGCCGGCATCCGCCTCGCCGTCGTCATCACCGAGGGCGTCCCCGTGCACGACTCCGTCGTCTTCCTCTCGTACGCGCGAGAGCGCGGCACCCGCGTCATCGGCCCCAACTGCCCCGGCCTGGCGAGCCCCGGGCAGTCCAACGCGGGCATCATCCCCGCCGACATCACCAAGCCCGGCCGCATCGGACTGGTCTCCAAGTCCGGGACGCTCACCTACCAGCTCATGTACGAACTGCGCGACATCGGCTTCTCCACCTGCGTGGGCATCGGCGGCGACCCCGTCGTCGGCACCACGCACATCGACTGCCTGGCCGCCTTCGAGGACGACCCCGACACCGAACTCGTCGTCCTCATCGGGGAGATCGGCGGCGACGCGGAGGAACGGGCCGCCGCGTACATCGAACGGTCCGTCACCAAGCCCGTCGTGGCCTACATCGCGGGATTCACCGCGCCGGAGGGCAAGACGATGGGCCACGCCGGCGCGATCGTCTCCGGTTCCTCGGGCACCGCGCAGGCGAAGAGGACGGCCCTGGAAGCCGTCGGCGTACGCGTGGGTCGCACCCCCACCGAGACGGCGCGGCTCGTGCTCGACCGCCTGGGGGAGTGACCGCAGACCTCACCCTCACCGTCGCACTCATCCCACCCCGATCCCCCCGCCCCCCCCGATCCCGCCCCGACCGTGCACCGTGAGCGGAGACGACCACATGACACTTCCGAGCACATCCCCGAGCACATCCCCGAGCACATCCCAGAGCGCACCTCCGAGCCCACCTCCGAACGGCAGCCCCAACCCCTCCGTCCTCAAGGCCGGTACCGCCTGGTCCGACGCCTGGCGGCGCTGTCTGGCCGCCGCGCCCGAGGCGTTCCGCGACGACCGCGTCCTGAACCTGTGGAACGGCACCTGGCAGGCCGACGGCCGGGCCCTGCCCGCGACCAGCCCCGTCGACGGCACCCCGCTCGCGGGACCGCCCCGCCTCGACGCCGCCACCGCCCACCGGGCCGTGCGCGCCGCCCTCGACCAGCACCGGGTCTGGCGGCACGTCCCCCTTCCCGAACGCCGCGCCCGCGTCGGCGCGACGCTCGACTCCCTCACCGCGCACCGCGAACTGCTCGCGCTGCTCCTCGTCTGGGAGATCGGCAAGCCCTGGCACCTCGCGCAGGCCGACGTCGACCGGGCGATCGACGGCGTGCGCTGGTACGTCGACGGGATCGCGGAGATGGCCGAGGGGCGGGCACCGCTCGACGGTCCCGTGTCCAACATCGCGAGTTGGAACTATCCGATGAGCGTGCTCGTTCACACCATGCTGGTTCAGGTACTTGCGGGCAACGCGACCATCGCCAAGACCCCGACCGACGGTGGCGTCGCCTGTCTGACCCTGGCCTGCGCCCTCGCCGCCCGCGAAGGACTGCCCGTCACCCTCGTCAGCGGCAGCGGCGGGGAGTTGTCCGAAGCTCTCGTGCGCGCGCCCGAGATCGGCTGCGTCTCCTTCGTCGGCGGCCGTGACACGGGCGCCGCGGTGGCCACGGCCGTCGCCGACCTCGGCAAGCGGCACATCCTCGAACAGGAAGGACTCAACACCTGGGGCATCTGGAACCACAGCGACTGGGACGCGCTCGCCGCGCTCGTCCCGAAGCTCTTCGACTACGGCAAGCAGCGCTGCACCGCGTACCCGCGCTTCGTCGTCCAGCGCGCCCTGTTCGACGAATTCCTCGCCGCGTATCTGCCGGCCGTCCGCACCGTACGCGTCGGGCATCCCCTCGCGGTAGCGCACCCCGAAGACCCTTTCCCCGTGCTGGACTTCGGTCCCCTCATCAACGCGGCCAAGGCCAAGGAGCTCGCCGACCAGGTGACCGAGGCCGTGGACCGGGGCGCCGTACCGCTGTACCGCGGCGCCGAGGAACCGGGGCGTTTCCTTCCCGGCCAGGACACCGGCGCGTATCTCCACCCGGTCACCCTCCTCAACCCACCGCCGTCCTCACCGTTGCACCACGCGGAGCCCTTCGGTCCGGTCGACACGATCGTCCTCGTCGACACGGAGGCGGAGCTGCTCGCGGCCATGAACGCGTCGAACGGCGCGCTCGTCGCGACGCTCTCCACCGACGACCCCGCGACGTACGAACGGCTCGCGCCGCAGATCCGCGCGTTCAAGGTGGGCCGGGGCGCACCGCGCTCGCGCGGTGACCGCGAGGAGCTCTTCGGCGGCTTCGGCGCGTCCTGGCGCGGGGCGTTCGTCGGCGGCGAGCTGCTCGTGCGCGCCGTCACGCGGGGCGAGGCGGGGGAGCGGCCGCCGGGGAACTTCCCGGACTATCACCTGATGGCCTGATGGCCTGAGGGCCTGAGGGCCTGAGGAGGGAGGCGGGAGACGGGAGGCGGGCGTGGACAGGGCCCCGGACCGAGGGAGGCGATGCGTCCACTCGTCGGCGGCCCGTCGGCGGGCCGTCGGTGGCCCACTGGCGACCGGTCGGCGGGGCGCCGGCCCCTCAGCCGATGCCCTGCCGGTCCGGCAGCAGTGCGAAGGTGCGGTCCGCCGCCTCCGGCACCGAGCGCTCCACGGCCTGCGCGAGGAGCTCCCGGTGGCGGAGGAGCGGCTCGCGCCGTTCCTCGGGGGCGAGCAGCAGCAGGTCGTCGAGCCCGGCGAGCATGCGCCGGGTCACCTGGGGGTTGCCGATCGCGCATCCCCGGATCTCGGCGAAGCCCAGGTCCACCAGCGCGGTCCAGTCCGGGACCGACTGGACGAGCCGCAGCGCCCCGCGCCGGTCGCGGTGGCCGAGCGCGCCCAGTGGGTACGGGGCGACCGAGGCCAGGAACTGCACGATGCGGTCCAGGGCCTGCACGGCGGTGGTGGGATCGTTCACCGCGGGGGACAGGGCGCGCAGCGCGATGTCGGACAGCTGCCGCAGACCGAACCCGAGATCCTGGTGGTAGGTGCGCTCCACCCCCACGAACACCGTGTGGCCGAGCAGCCTCCGTGACGGCGCGGCCCCGCCGTGCACCGTGTACACGGGCGTGCCCGGCACCACGAAGTCGCCGATCCGGGGGATCAGCCGGAGCACGACCCCCTGGCGACGGGCCGCGCGCACGGCCCGCGCGATGTTCACGTCCCGCAGGACGCCCGCCCTGCCCTGATGAGTGATCGTGGCGGTCTCGGGGCCGAGCTGCTCCGTGTCCACGGGAAGGTCCGTCGGCTGCTTCACGGCGACCCGGAACGACTCACGGGCGATCCGGTCGATGACGAAGCCGATCCGCATCATGCGGACCGTCCCGTTCACGTACGCCACGAACAGCAGCAGGCTCAGGAACACCATCGCCATGGCGAGGAGCGACTCGATCAGCGGCACGTTCGAGACCCGGCGGGGGTCCGGCTCGCCGTCGAAGGACGTCAGTGTCATCAGGGAGAACAGGAACGTCGCCATGAAGACGGTGAGCGTGGCCTTCGTGATCCGCGACCGGACGTACAGCCGCACCACCCGGGGGCTGAACTGCCCGCTGGCCATCTGCACGGCCACCAGCGAGATGCTGAAGACGACACCGATGAAGGTCATCATCGCGCTGCCGATGGTGCTGATCACCGTCTTGGCGTCGTCGGCGATCCCGATCAGGTCCTTGATCGCGTCGTACTCGCCGGCGTCCTGGAGCGTGCTGACGATCTCCGTGTCCACCGCCGAGGAGATCCACCACAGGAGCATCGCCCCCACGAGCCCCGCCGTCGGCGCGAACCACATGGTGTCCCGCAGATGCTCGCGCAGAGGGGACAGCAACCGAGGTCGGCGCACCTTCACCTCGCCGAGCGCACCGGTCGTCCCCGTAATCGATCCGTCACTCATGGTGAGACTGTAGGCGTCCCGGGGGCGAGCGCCGCGCATCCCCCGGCCGACGGGCGGATACGCAGGTGAAAGGCACTCCGAAACCTTGGTATTGTTGTCCATGTCGCCGGGGGGAACACCCCGCCGAGCGGCAGACACCTAGTCCGGGTGGCGGAATGGCAGACGCGCTAGCTTGAGGTGCTAGTGCCCTTTATCGGGCGTGGGGGTTCAAGTCCCCCCTCGGACACAGAGCAGGACGACTGGTGCCGGTCGGGAGAGATCCCGACCGGCGCTTTGCGTTGTCGGGCCGACGGCTGTGCGGTCGTCGCCGCGCGGCGTCCGGCGTATGTGCTGTTCATCTGGCGTGCGCGCCTTTCATATGGCGTGTGCGCCGTTCATGGGGGCGCTCGACGGGGTTGATTGGATACCCCCAGAGGGTATGGTGGTCCAAGCGATCGACCGAGGTGCCGACGACAGGAGTAGCTCATGGCCTCCCCTGCAACTTCCCACGGTGATGGCGACGCGAAGGGGGCCGCTGGCGCCTCCGCGGCGGGGGGTGTCACCGTGACCTACCTGGTCGAGGGCATGGTCTGCGGGCACTGCGCCGCCTCCGTGACCGAGGCGCTCACCGCCCTCGACGGCGTGCGTGATGTGGACGTCGACGTCCAGGGCGGCCGGGTGTCGGTCAGCTCCGAGCGCGAGATCGAGGAGAGCGCGGTCGACCAGGCCCTCGACGACATCGGGTACGAGGTGGCCGGCCGCGCCTGAAGCGGCGAGGTGCGGCGCGGTGGGTGAGACGGAAGGGGGCGCCGTTGCGGTCAGTCGCCGAGGGGGCGGGTGAGGGCGGTGACCTTGGCGAACCTGCCGTCGTCGGTCACCTCGCAGAACTCGATGACCTCGATCTGCTCGGTCGCCCCCGCCCTCGTCTCGCCGTGGATGATGAGGCGCGCGGCGATCCGATTGCCGTCCCGTACCGCGTCGAGCACTTCGTAGTGCCCGCTCACGACGCTCTTGCGTACGGGCCTGAGGTGTTTGATGAGGCGTTCGCGCCCCATGCTGACGCCGTCGCTCCGGAGCTCGATGTCCGGCGTGTAGTAGCGGTCGATGACCGTGGCGGGATCCTCGTCGCTGTGCACGGCATCCTCGTGGTACCTGTTGTGGAGGTCCTCGATGAAGCGCCGCGGATCCGTGACGGTCTCGATGCTCATGCTTCGCTCCTTGGGCTGTCTCGGTACTCCGGGGGATCGCGCGTGAACTTCTGTGGGTGTGCGGGCGTGTGACGGTGGATCAGGCCGTCGTGGCGCCCGGCGGGGTCAGCCCTTGATGCTGCGGGTGATCTGGTCGATGCGGACGAACCGGCCGTCGTCCGTCATCTCGCAGAACATGTGGACCTCGTTCTCGGTCTCCTTGCCCTGCTTGGTGACGGCGCGGATCACGAAACGGGCCGCGAGGCGATTGCCGTCCACGACGGCTTCGAGCACTTCGTAACTTCCGCTCAGGACGCTCTTCTTCACCGGGCGGATGTGCTTGATGAGACGGTCCCGGTCGATCTCGATTCCGTCGCTCACCTGAAGGAATCCGGGAGCGTAGTAGCGGTCGATGACCTCGCCCGCGTCCTCTTCGCCGAAGATCTCGTTCTGGAAGTTGTTGTAGAGCCTCTCCAGAAAGCCCCGCGGGTCTTCTGTGATGGTCGTGTTCATCATGCTCCTTGAGATCTCTCGATACTCCCAGGGGGTATGTGCGCGGTGCGATCAGTAAATCAGTGACGGATGGCCCCCGCAACCGGTTCGGCTCCCGGTGGCTCAGGAGGCGCTGTCGCGTGGCCAGTTGGGGTGTCAGTCGCGCCGGTTGTGGGTCCCGGGCGTATAGCCGTACGCCCGTCGGAACACGTCGATGAAGGCGCTCGTGGACGACCAGCCGCACCGGTGCGCGACCGCCGTGACCGGTGTGTCGTCGGCCAGCATGCGCAGCGCGTGATAGAGCCGCAGTTGCGTGCGCCACTGCGGAAAGGTCATGCCTAGATCGCGGCGGAAGAGGCGGCTGAGGGTGCGTTCGCCCGCGCCCGCGGCGGTGGCCAGTTCGGCGAGGCCGCGGGGGTCCGCGGGGTCGCGGTGGAGCAGGTCGCAGACGGCGGCCAGGCGTGGGTCGGTGGGCGTGGGCAGTTGGACGGGCTGCTGCGGCGAGGCGCGCAGTTGGTCCAGGAGCACGGCGCGCAGACGGCGGCCCTGTGGGGAGGCGTCGTCCGGGGCCCGGGTGCGGGCGAGGATCAGTTCGCGCAGCAGGGGGTCGACGGCGATGACGGTCGGGGCGCGGAGGCCGAGCGGGTTCGTGGTCGCGGGCAGGCCGACCAGGTGCAGGGCGAGATGGCCGTGGGCCCGGTGCTCGTGCACGCAGCCTGCGGGGACCCAGATGGCCCGCGTGCCCGGCGCGAACCACGTCCCCGCGTCGGTGGTGACGGCCACGACGCCGGAGCCGGCGTAGACGATCTGGTGGTCGTCGTGGCGGTGGGCGTCGATGCGCTCGCCCGGGGCCAGTTCGCGGATGGCGGTGGGCGCCTCGGGGGTGTGGCGGATGTTCGGCACAGGTTGGCACTTTATCGGAAGCGCGCCAGGGCGGGGTATCGCGACGATGAGGAGGTGTCGACGAATCAGAACTCACGTACGCAGGGGCTGTCGGGTGATGGGCAGGGCTCGGCTCGGAGGCGGGTCGCCGTACCGAAGCGGGGCTCGGCGCGGACGCCGGTCGCCGTTCCGAAGCGGAGTTCCGCGCGGAGGCGGCTCTCCGGCCCGGAACGGAACCCCATCCTGCTGCTCGCCCTGGGGCACGCCTGCGTCGACGTCTATCAAGGAGCCGTCGCCGCCCTGGTGCCCTTCCTCGTCTCCGAGCGCGCCTACACCTACGCCGCCGCGTCCGGTGTCGTCCTCGCCGCCTCCCTCCTCTCCTCGGTGGTGCAGCCGCTGTTCGGCGCGCTCACCGACAAGTGGTCCCTGCCGTGGCTGCTGCCGGTGAGCACACTGGTCGGCGGTGTCGGCGTCGCCTGCGCCGGGATCGGCGGGAACTACGCCCTGACCCTGCTGGCCGTCGCCGTGTCCGGCATCGGCGTCGCCGCGTACCATCCGGAGGCCGCGCGGGTGGCGCGGCAGGCGAGCCGGGGCAGCCACACCGCCATGAGCTGGTTCTCGCTCGGCGGCAACCTCGGCTTCGCCACCGCGCCCCTGCTGGTCGCGGCCGTCGTCGCCACGGGCGGTCTCGGTGCCTCGCCGCTGCTCGTCGTCCCCGCCCTCGCCGGGACGGCGCTGTGCGTGGCCGCGCTGCGCGGCGTCCGGGCGGTCGAGACGGCCGACGCCGGGAGCACGCGCGCGGCCCCGGCCGATGCCGAGGACGACTGGCCGTCCTTCCTCCTGCTGACCGGTGCCATCATGTGCCGCTCGATCGTCGTCGCCGGACTGAGCACGTTCATCGCGCTGTACGTCCGCGAGCGCACCGGCGGGGGAGAGGCCTTCGGCACCGTCGCGCTGTTCGTGCTCTATCTCGGCGGCGCGGTCGGCACGGTGGCCGGCGGGAGGCTGGCCGCGCGCCACGGCCGCATGCCGGTCGTGCGGTGGTCGTACGCCCTGTCGGTCCTCGCGGTGGCGGGTGTCGTGTTCGTTCCTGGGCCGCCCGTGTACCTGTTCGTCGCGCTCGCGTCGACGGGTCTGTCCGTCCCGTTCTCCCTGCACATCACCCTGGGCCAGGACTATCTGCCCCGGCGCATGGGTACGGCGAGCGGCGTCACCCTGGGGCTGACGGTGAGTGTCGGCGGCCTCGCGACGCCGTTGATCGGGACCCTCGCCGACGCGGCCTCGCTGCGGACGGCGCTCATGCCCCTGATCGCGCTGCCGGCCGTGGGCTGGCTCCTGCTGCGGACCCTGCGCGAGCCGGGGAGCGGTCCCGGCGCCTGAATTCCCGGGCCCGAGGGGTTGTCAGTGCAATTTCACATTACTACGTTACGCATCACATGGCCCGGAGGTGACGCCCAACTGCCTCCGGGCGCACCGGAGTTGACGACGGTGTCCACTCTCACCTCCCACAGGAGTCATCGGTGTTCCCCTCGCGATCAAGAACCCTGGCCGGACCGAGAACCCTGCGAAGATCCGTGCTCGCCGGCGTGCTGGCGGCGGCCCTCTGCGCCTCGGCCGCGCAGTACGCCCACGCGGCCGAACCCCCGAGAACGGTGGCCGGGCCCCGTACCGCCGCGGCCTCCGCGCCCGCCGCCCCGAACCCCCTGGACGTCGTGGAGCACCGGGCGAAGGCCCCCGCGCCGGGCGCCCTCAAGGTCCCGGCGCCCGGCGGACTCACCGGCGGTGGCACCCCGGGCGCGACCACGCCGAAGCCGAAGGGCGCGCCGAAAGCCGGGGCGGCCGCGGCCCCTTGCACCCTCGACGGCGTCACGGGCCTGTCGCCCGAGCGGTTCGCCGACTTCCTCGCCGACCCGGCCGTCACCGCCGACGGCTGTCTGCGCACGCTGATCTGGACCTGGGACCGGCGCCTGGCCCCCGTCATGTCCGACGCCCACGTCCAGGCGGTCTCCGCCCGCGTCACCCGGCTCGCCGCCGCCCACGACGGCAGGAACGGCAGCAACCTCCTGGAACTGCTCACCTATCTCCACGCCGTCGCCTACCAGGACTTCTCGCACGACGAGATCGACGTCACCGACGCCCCGACCGTGGACGCGATGCGCCGCGCCGTCGACGCCTTCGGAACGGCGCCGCGCACCTTCGACGTGACCCGCACCAATGCCGAGTCGCTGCGCGAGGCCCTCTACGCGGCGAGCGCGCCCGGTCTGCGCCAGCACCAACTCCCGCTGATCAAAAGGGTGCTGGCCACCATGGACGCCGCTCACCCCGACACCGCCAAGGACGCCTCCTGGGCCGGCTCCGCCCTCGCCGCGCTCTCCGTGAGCTACCTCGGCGTCTACCCCGGCAACAGGGACACCGCCTTCCACGCGGCGGTCAAGGGCGACGCCGCCTACCGTGCCGCCTTCAAGGCCTTCGGCGCGTACGCCCACCTCAAGGGCACGAACAACGCCTGGGTGGCGCGCGACGCGCTGCTGGAGTACGGCAGGTTCGGCCAGATCGACGGGCTCAACGGCGAGATCGTCACCGGCCTCGGCGGCCTCGTGGACGTCACGTCCCGCACCTTCGGCGAGGGCAGCGCCCCGTGGGCGAAGGTCGCCACCTGGCTGAACGAGTACGACGCCTGCGCGCCCTACCGCGTCTGCCGCGCGGACATCGAGCGCCGCCTCTTCCCGCAGACCTATACGTACGACAAGGGCGGCATGAAGGTCCGCACGGCGCTCGACCGCGCCACCGTCGACCAGCTCTACTACGCGAGCAAGCAGGTCAAGGCGCAGTTCCACCGCGTCGTCGGCACCGAGAAGCCGCTCGCGGGCGACCCCAACACCACGCTGACGACGGTCCTTTACGCCTCGCGCGCCGACTACGAGAACTACCATCCGCTGCTCACCGGGATGGACACGAACAACGGCGGCGTCTACATCGAGCGGGGCGCGACCTTCTACACGTACCAGCGGCGTGTCCCGCAGGACTCCTCGCTGACGCTGGAGGAGCTGTTCCGCCACGAGTACACGCACTACCTCAACGGCCGCTGGGCGGTGCCCGGCTTCTTCGGCGAGGGCCCGTGGTACCAGAACGACCGCACCACCGCCATGGACGAGGGCACCGCCGAGTTCTTCGACGGCGCCACCCGCGACGACGGCGTCAAGGTCCGCAAGTCGCTGGTCAAGGGCATCATCGCGGACACGGCGAACGGCGGGCCGCGGATGACCGTGGACCAGATCCTGCACGCCACCTACGACGGCGACGGCTTCCGCTTCTACGACTACGCGGGCACGTTCTTCGAGTTCCTGTGGGCCGAACGCCCCGCGCTCCTCAAGGAGATGTACCGGACGCTGCGCGCCGACGACCCGGCCGGGTTCGACGCCTGGCGCGACCGGCTCGGCCGCGACGGCGCCGTGCAGCGGGCCTACGACGCCTTCCTGGACCGGCAGATCGCGCGGGTCGACGACCTCTTCGTACCGGACACCACGTACGTGCCGGTCGGTCAGTTGCGCGACACCTCGGCCGACCAGGTGCGGGCCTCGTTCACGGCGACGACGGGCATCACGCCCGTGTGCACGTCGAACGGGGCGCCGGAGCGTCCGCGGTTCACCTGCCAGAGCAGGATCACCGCGAACCTCGGCGCGTCCGGCGACCCGGACGCCGTCTTCAAGGACATGTCCGAGACCGTGGACTACTTCGTCCTCGACCGGGCCGCGTCCGGTGACAACAACCTGACCGACATGAACTGCTCGTTCGGTGAGGTGGAGATCTGGTCCGACGGCCGCGCGGGCACGGCGGACTTCAGCTGTGAGGGCCCGCTGAAGGGGTGAGCCCGGCCGCCGGGGCCCCCGCGGGCGACGCGGGGGCCCCGGCGGACTTCGCCAGGCGGCCGCGCAGCATCGGGAGCCCGCACAGCGCGAGCAGCAGCGCGCCGGCCCCGGCCCCGATGCCGACCGAGAAGCCCGCGGCGGAGCCGAACGCGTCGTACACGACACCCGTGACGGCCGCGCCGATCGCGACGCCGCTCTGCAGGCCCGCGATCATCCACGTCATGGCCTCGGTGAGCCGGTGTTCGGGCGTCGTGCGCTCCACGATCCCCATGATCACCACCATGGTGGGGGCGAAGAAGACACCGGCGGCGAACACCGCGGCCGCCATCCACGCGACGGAGTCCACCCACAGGAACGGCAGCGTCGTCAGGGCGGTACCGGTGACGCCGATGAGCAGCAGCCGGGGGAGCGGGACGCTGATGTCGCGCGCCCCGAAGAGCAGCCCGGAGACGCCGGAGCCGATCGCGTACGCGGCGAAGACGATGCCGGACAGGGCCTTGTCGCCCTGGTGTTCGGCGAGGGCCAGGCCCATCGTGTCGACCATGCCGGGTATCGCGCCGCCGAAGAGCAGGGTGAGCGCGAGCAGCAGCACGGGCGGGGACCAGATGACCGACGAGGAGCCGCCGGAGGACTCGTCCGCCCGGCGCCGGACGGGCGGTTCGGTGCGCTTCTGCGGGACGAACAGCGCGACGCCGACGGCCAGCAGGAGGCCGGCGGCCAGCGGGGCGGCCTGCGGGAAGAGCGCGGTGGACAGGACCACGGCGAGCGCGGGGCTGATGACGTAGGTCAGCTCGTCGACCACGGATTCCAGGGAGTACGCCGTGGTGAGGCGGGGCGTGCCGCGGTACAGCTCCGTCCAGCGGGCCCTGACCATCGCGCCCATGCTCGGCATCAGGCCGGACAGCAGCGCGCAGAGGAACAGCGTCCAGGTCGGGGCGTCGGTGGTGGCGCAGATCAGCAGGGCGGCGAGCGCGAGCACGCTGATACCGGTGGCGATCGGCAGGACCCGGGCCTGGCCGTGCCGGTCGACGGCGCGCGAGACCTGGGGGCCGAGCAGCGCCATGGAGAAGGTGAAGGTGCCCGCGACCAGGCCGGAGAGCGCGTACTCGCCGGTGGTCTCGGAGAGCATCGTGAGGATGCCCATGTGGGTGAGCGGCAGGGGGAGCCGGGCGAGGAGCCCTGCGGAGCTGAAGGCCTTCGCGCCGGGCGCGGCGAAGATCTCGCGGTAGGGACTGGGCATGGCGTGACCTGTTTCCGGGGTCGGTTCTCCGGACGCGCGGGCATGCGGGAACCCGGCGCGCCGCACGGAAAACAAGTGGGACGTGCGTTCCACTTTCTATCACGTGGGGCCGCCGGGGTACCGTCGCCGAGGAAGAACGCACCGGCCAGGGGAGTCACACGGACCATGTCGGACACCGCGCCGATCGCCGACGGGCGCCGCGCCAAGGGCGAACGCCGCCGCCGCGCACTGATCGAGGCCGCCGTGCGCGTGATCGCACGCGAGGGGGCGTCGGGCGTCACGCACCGCACCGTCGCCCAGGAGGCGGGGCTGCCCACCACCGCCACGACGTACTACTTCGACAGCATCGGCGACCTGCTGACCGCGGCGCTGACCAGCTGCATGGAGGAGGACTCGGCGCGCATCGAGCGCCTCGTCGAGGCCCCGGTGCGGGAGCTGGAGAGCACGGACCGCATCAGGGCGCTCGCCCTGCTGATGGCGGATCTGCTGACCGCCCCCGGGCATCTGCTCGCCGAGTTCGAGATGTGCCTGCTCGCGGTGCGCCGCCCGGAGCAGCGCGCGGCGACCCGCCGCTGGAAGGAGGCGCTCGCGGCCTTCGCCCGGCACTTCACCGACGACCCGGTGCGCGTGAAGCTCTTCGCGCACGCCTACGACGGCCTGCTCCTCCAGGGCCTGCTGGCCGATGTACCGCCCACGGCGGACGAGTTCGAGGAGCTGCTGCGGCAGTTGCTGCCGACGGGGTGAGCGTGGTGGCGGGCCGCGGGGCGGCCCGCCGGGGGAGGGGCCGGGGTCAGCCCGCGGCGGGGGAGGGGCAGGATCAGCCCGCGGCGCCCGCAAGCACCTCCGCCACCGCGATCCCCGAGACCCGCGTCGCGCCGTGCGTGATCAGGTGGGCGGCGCCCAGGGTGGTGGGGGCGGGGATGCCCATCTCGACGACCAGGGCGTCGGGGCGGCTGCGCAGGAGGCGGTTGAGGGTGTCGGTCATCCAGCGGTGGCGGGCCGCGTCGCGGACCACGACCACCAGGGCGCGGCCCGTCGCCGGGGCCAGGGCCTCGCGGTCCAGGAGGTCGTCGCCGTGGGCGAGTTCGGCCTCCGTCAGGCGCACGGACGTGGTGCCGGGGCGCAGATCGCGCAGCGGCTCGGCGACGCCCCACGGGGTGCGGCCGTCGACGGCGAGGTTCATCGTGGGGGCCAGCTCCACGACGTGCGGCGCGCCGGTGAGCGGGAGCGCGCCGTTCGCCGTGCCCGCGCGGTGTCGTACCCGCACCGCGCGGCGGGCCGCGACCAGGCCGATGTCGGAGGGCTCCGCCGCGCGTGCCACGGCGCGGGAGCGCTCGCCGGACCAGGCCGCGAACGCGCCCACGCGGGCGCTCGCCTCGGCCAGCCGGGCCTCGGGGAGCCGCCCGTCCAGCACGGCCTTCACCAGGGCGGTGGAGAGCAGGTCGAAGGTGCCCTCGTCCGCGCTCTCGCCGCCCACGCACACTGCGTCCACGCCGCCGGCCACCGCCCTGACCGTGGCGCCGTCGATGCCGTAGCGGTCGGTGACCGCGCCCATCTCGATGCCGTCGGTGACCAGCAGCCCGTCGAAGTCCAGCTCCCCGCGCAGGAGTTCCACCAGGATGCGGGGGCTGAGCGTCGCCGGCAGGTCGGGGTCGTAGGCGGGGGCGAGCAGGTGCGCGGTCATCACCGCGCGGACGCCCGCCTCCATCGCCGCGATGAACGGCGGCAGCGCGGTCAGCGCGATCTCCTCGGCGGAGCCCTGGATCTGCGGCAGGCCGTGGTGCGAGTCGACGATCGTGTCGCCGTGGCCGGGGAAGTGCTTGGCGCAGGCGGCCACGCCCGCCTCCTGGAGGCCGCGGATCCAGGCGGCCGTGTGCCGGGAGACGATGTCGGTGCGCGAGCCGAAGGAGCGCACGCCGATCACCGGGTTGAGCGGGTTGGAGTTCACGTCGGCGCTGGGCGCGAAGTTGAGCGAGACGCCCGCGGCGTGCAGGTCGCGGCCGATGTCGTGGGCCACGCGCTCGGTCAGGTCGATGTCGTCGACCGCGCCGAGGGCGAGGTTGCCGGGGCGGGACGAGCCGGTCCAGGCCTCCAGGCGGGTCACGTCGCCCGCCTCCTCGTCGATGGCGACGATCAGGTCGGGGTTCTCCGCGCGGAGCGACGCGGTGAGCCGCGCGACCTGCTCGGGGGTGTCGATGTTCCGGGAGAACAGCACGACGGAGCCGAGGCCCTCGGCGATCGCGCGACGCAGCCAGTCGGGGGCCGTGAGTCCCTCGAAGCCAGGCTGCAGCACGGAATGGGCGAGGCGCTCCAGAGTCGGGTCACTGCTCGATGCCATGGCGCGACCTCCGAAGTGTGCGGGTATGTGGCTCGTGGGACGTGGGTGAGAGGCGAGGCCTCTGCTGATTGGTCCAGGCCAATCGGATAGTGGATATTGGCTCGGACCAATCGGGGCTGTCAAGAAGACGGAACCGGTCGAGACCGGCGAATTCAACATCACGGGCCAGGAGTTGGGGAATCCTTGGGACTTCCGGCACGGCATCGGCTGAGGGGAGTGGCTCATGCGCAGGTACGAGCTCGTCGGCAGGCGCGACATCAGGCTGGTCGACGACGTCGCGGTGCCCGACCCGGGACCGCAGGAGGTGCTCGTGCGCGTGCGGGCGTGCACGGTCTGCAACCGCAGCGACCTGGCGTACTTCCACTACTACGGCCTGCGCGAACACTGCTCCCAGGGCTGTTTCGGCCATGAGATCGCCGGTGTGGTCGAGGCGACGGGCGCCGGCGTGCGCCGCGTCGTGCCGGGGCAGCGGGTCTTCGTGCGCACCCCGCTCACCACCGGATACGCCGAATACGCCCTGGCCCGCGAGGTGTCCGTGGGTGCGCTGCCCGACGCCGTGCCCTTCGAACAGGGCGCGATCCTGCAGCTCCTGCCGCTGGCCGTGCACGCCACGCGCGGCATCCGGCTCGGCGACCGCGTCGTCATCGTCGGACAGGGGCCCGTCGGGCAGATGGCCCTGCGGGTCGCGCTGGCGCGGGGCGCGGCCGAGGCCGTCGCCGTCGACCTCGACGACTGGCGCCTGCGGCGGTCGAGCGCGGCGGGCGCCGACGACGTGCGCCGTGTGGACGGCAGCAGCGAGCAACTCGCGGCCGTCGGAGCGGACTTCGACGTGGCCGTCGACGCGGTCGGTACCCCCACCACGCTCAACGCCTGTGTGGGACTCGTGCGCCAGAACGGCCTCGTCGTCCTCCTCGGTACGCACCACGTCGACACCCACGTCACCGTCGACCTCGTCACCTGGGAGCGCAAGGGGCTGCGGGTGCACAGCTCCGCGGAGCCCCTGGACACCGCGCGGGCCGAGGCCCTCGCCGTCGCCGAACGGCTCGCCCACCGCCGCACCGGCCTTCTGCGCCTGCCCGACCTGCACACGCACACCTATCCCCTCGACGAACTCCCCAAGGCCATGGAGCAGCTCTCCGCCAGCCGTTCGCTGTACCCGGACGCCGAGCACGCCCCCTACGACGGCCCGCCGTCCGAGACGCTGAAGGTGGCGATCGTGCCCTGAGCGGCCGGTCGGACGAGCGGCAGCCGGACGAGAGGGGACCACGGTGAAATGGGGCATCGCCGGGTACGGCGACATCGTGACGCGGCGCGTGCTCCCCGCCCTGCACGCGCTCGGCGAGGAACCGGCCGTCCTGTGGGGCCGCGACCCGGACCGCGCGGCGCGCACGGCCGCGCGGCACGGCGTCGCCAGGACGTGCGCCGACCCGGCCGAGCTGCTGAGCGGCGTCGACGCCGTGTACGTCGCCACGCCCGTCGTGGGCCATGTGCCGCTCGCCCGCACCGTGCTGGCCGCCGGACTGCCCGTCCTGGTCGAGAAGCCGCTCGCCGGGGGCCTCGCGGACGGCGGCTCCCTCGACGTCGCCGGGCGGTGCGCGGGCGTCGCCTACTACCGCAGGCTCGCGCCCGCCGTACGACGCCTGCGCCAGGAACTCGACGGCCGACCGCCCGAGCGCGTCGAGGTGCGCTTCCGGTGCCCCTTCGCGCCCGCGCCGGACGATCCGATGCGCTGGCGCACCGACCCCGCCGTCTCGGGCGGCGGGGTCCTCGCGGACGCCGGGAGCCACCGGATCGACCTGCTGCTCCACCTGTTCGGACGGCCGTACGAGCTGACGGCCCGGCTCGGCGACCGCTTCCCGCGCGGGGCCGAGCGGCGGGCCGAACTGACCCTGCGCTGGCGCTCGGGGCCGACGGCGCACTGCCTGGTGGAGTGGGGCGAGGGCCCGCCCGTGGACCGGCTCCGGCTCACCGGAGGCGGACGCGCCGTGACCCTCGACCCGCTGGACTCCGGACGCGTCACGGGGCTCACGGCGGCGCCCCTTGACCTCCCTCCGGCGGCCAATCCGCACCAGCCGCTGCTCGCCGACTTCGCCGCCGCCGTGGCGGGCGGCGGCGCGCCGGTGTGCCCGCTCGACGAGGCGGGCCTCGTCGACGAGGTGATCGCGGCGGCGGACGTCTCGTCGGCGGCGGGCGGCGGCCGAGTTCGGCTCTGGGGCTGAAGGTGGCCTGAAACAGCGGTGGTTCACGCCCCGTCGTCCGCCGCCCAGGGCCGCATCCAGCGCGGGTCGGGGGTGTCGTCGGCGCGTACGAATCGGGCGTCGACGGACAGCCGCATCGCGTCCGTCGTCGTGTCCAGGGACGCGTGGATGATGCGCGGCAGATGCACCATCACGTCGCCCGCCGCGAAGTCCGCGTACCGCCAGCGGCGGCGGAGCGTGCGGGCCGTCAGCTCCAGGTCGTGGCAGATCTGCCGGCGGTCGCCCGGCCGGTCGGTGATGTCGCGCAGCGGGGCGTACTCCTCGGGGGACAGCCGGTGCGAGCCCTCCAGGTACACCAGCCCGCCCGTGCGCGGCGGGCAGTCGCCGACGGGTATCCACATCGTGACGACGTGCGGCGAGCCCTGGTCCATGTAGTCGAAGTCGACGTGCGCGCGGGAGGCGCGGCGCGTGCCCCGGTGGAAGTGGCGCAGGATGCGGCGCGGCAGCATCTCCACGTCGGCGTCCAGGAGCTGGGCGGCCAGCTTGGCGAGCAGCGGATTGCCCACGAAGCGGTCGAAGGGCGCCGAGCGCACGAACGCGTACGCCGGGTGCCCCGCCACCCCGTACTCGGGGACGCCCTCGGGCACCCGGCCGGAGAACACCCCGTCCTCGGGGTCACTGCCCGGCGCGAGCAGTTCGGGCGGGAAGAGCGAGAAGTACCGGCCGCGCAGGCGCAGCACCTCCGCGCGGTCGAGCAGCCCCGGCAGGTACAGGAAGCCGTCCGCGTGCAGGCGTTCGCGCAGCGAGGCCGGGTCTCGCGGCGCCAGCAGGTCCGCGCTGGACCGCAGCGGGGCGAAGAGCTCCGGCGTAAAAGGGATGGGCAAGCCGTTCGACGACAGGTTCACGATGCGTGTCCTTAGGTCCGTCGGTCAGTAGACGCCCTCCACCGCCTCCCCGGCGTCCGCGGACTCCCGGAAGGGCCGCACCGCGGCCACCCCGTCCCAGGGGAACCAGGGGTGCGGACCGGTCCTGACGGCGCTGTCCCGCTCCAGGAGGTTGGGCAGGAAGAGGTCTTCGAGGAGGGTCGTGGTCCGCACGCGGCCCCGCTGCCCCACCTCGACCTCGCGCCAGGGATCGGCGGGATCGACGACGGTGAGGACCGCGAAGGGCGGCGGCAGGTGGTAGGAGTGCCCGGTGCCGTCGGGCACCTCGGGCGCGCCCGCCACGGCGTCGGCCTGAAGGGCGTGCCCGACCAGGGTGTTGCCGTACGTGTCGATCCACTGCACCCCCGTCAGGTGCTCCGCGCGCAGGAACTCCGCCTCGGCGGCGGTGCACGAGGTGCCGCCGGTGCACACCGCGCGGATCCCGTAGGTGTGCAGCGGGCGGGGCAGCCGCATCGCCAGCTCCAGGAGCAGCCGGGAGGTGGTGAAGAGAAGAGAGGGCCGCTCGGCGGCGAGCAGGGCGAGGGTCTGGTCGATCAGATGGGCGGTGTACGCGTCCGCCTCGCCGCCCGCGCGCAGCGACGCCTTCACCCAGCGGGGGTCGAAGTCGATGGCGAACACGGCGCCGCGCCAGCTGTCGGCGAGGCCCTCCACGAAGTGCCCGTACGCGTGCGGCCCGCTCGGCGTCATCGCGAGGATGTCGCCGCCGGCCACGCCGCGCGCCTCCAGGACCGTGCGGTAGATCTCCACGTCGTACGCGAGGCGCGTGACGTTGACGATCCGGCAGGGCGTGCCGGTGGTGCCGCCGGTCTCGAAGACCCGGAAGGGCCGGTCGCCGTAGCCGCGCGGGCGCAGGTCGCGGGCGCTCGCGGCGCGCAGCTCCGCCTTGTCGAAGAGGCCGAAGCGCTCCAGCGCGGCGACGCCGTCGATGTCCTTCACCGGGTCGAAGCCGAGCTTGTCGCGCCGCCCGACCCAGAAGGGGCTGCCGGTCTCCGGCTCGAAGTGCCAGCGCATCATCCGGCGCGTCCACGTGTCGAGGTCGATGCCGAGCTCGGGAACGCGCTCGCGCAGCGTGTCGGGCAGCGTGCCGAAGACGGTCGTCATGCGGGACCTCACTTCGCGGGGCGGTACACGAACAGGGACTCTGCGGTGATGGCCCGCGTGGCGTCGGGCGTGGCGCTGAGAACGGCGGCGAAGGGGAAGGGGACCTCGTGGCCGATGAGGGGATGGAGGCCGGCGGTGCGGGTGACGTGGCCGTCCAGCAGGGCGAGTCGGGGCATGGCGTACACGTCGCCCGCGTCGCCGAGGGCGACGGGTGGGCGGCGGGTGAGGATGCGGTCTTCGGGGTGGAGGCGGTCGAGGATCGAGCGGTTCGCGCTGTGTGCGGCTCCCCGCTCCCGCAGGGCCGTCAGGGGCCACGCGCCGTCCGGCGGAAGCGCGTCGAGGGCGTCGGCCAGCGCGCGGGCCAGGAGCTGCGCTTGGTCGGGGGCCTCGCAGACCACGGTGCGTACGTTGCTGCAGAACCGCCCCGCGTCCCCCGCGATCAACGGAAGCAGCCACGTCACCGTTTCGTCGACGGTCATCTCCGGGGGCACCAGGGCACACCCCCGGCCCGGTCCGTGCAGGGTGAGTGCGGGGGAGCGGCGCACCGACGACGCGAGCCCGGCACCGCCGTACACGACGTGCCGGTCCGTACGCCTCAACAGGCCGTGCAGGACACGCTGTTCGGCGGGGTACAGGCCGACGCGGGACGCGGGCCAGCCCGCCGCGAGCAGGGCGGCGACGAACCGGGCGGCGGAGAACGGCTCGCGCCGGCTCGGGCGCAGCCAGACGCCCGCCGAGCGCTCGGCCTGGTCGCAGGCGGTCGCGAGGCAGGTGAAGGTGTTGCCCGGCAGGGCGACCAGGGCCAGCAGCGTGTCGGGCTCCGGAGCGCCGCCCTCCTTCAGCAGGCCGTCGCGCAGCATCGCGCACCACCGGTCGACGAGCGGCCCCGGCAGACCCGCACTCTCCCACAGGGCGGTGCGGAAGTCGTCGGCGCTCTGCTCGCCGAGGCCCCCGACCGTCACGGTGCCCTGGGCGAACAACTCCATTGCGTCGAGGAGAAGTTCTCGGCGGCCGGACAGCGGGGGAAGGTCGTCGACAACGGTGTCCCACCAGCGGCGGTCCGCGTCGGCGACGATCTCCGGAACGAGGGCGAGTTCCACGCTCGTGCCGGGCAACGCGGCCCGGTCCAACGACGTCCGCCACTCCCCCCGGCGAAACGCACTCAGCACCGTCGTCACGAGAGCTCGCCGCGGAGGGCGGTGACCACGCGGAGCTGTTCGTCCTCCGTGAGCGACGGGTACAGCGGCAGGGCCACGTGGTGGCGGGCGAACCAGCGGGCCCGTGCGAACGGGCCCTCCTCCGCGGCCTGTTGACGCAGCGGCGCGAAGAAGGGGTGGTCGCACAGCAGGTGGTCGTAGACCTCACCGGCCAGGGCCACCCCGTGCCGCTCCCGCAGCCGCTTCTTCAGGAGCGCGCGGTCCAGCGGCCCGTCGGGGTCGAGATAGACGAGGTACTTGTAGAAGTTGCTGCCCGCCGACGAGGGCACGGCGTGCGGCCGGACGCCCGGCACGTCGACGAGCAACGCGTCGTAGCGCGCGGCGAGTTCGCGCCGCACCGCCAGCGTGCGGTCGAACCGCTCCAGGTCGACCGTGCCGACGGCGGCGTGCAGTTCGCTCAGGCGCCAGTTGCCGCCGGGACGGTCGTGCAGCGTGGAGCCCTGCGCGCTCTTGCCGTGGTCGCGCCAGCGCCGCACCTGCTCCAGGTCGTCCGGCAGCGGCGAGGACACCAGACCGCCCTCGCCGCTGAGCGCGACCTTCGTGGGGAAGAAGGAGAAGGCGCCGAACCGTCCGAAGCTGCCTGCGGGCCGTCCGTCGAGCGTCGCGCCGAAGGCGTGCGCGGCGTCCTCCACCACGGGCACGCCCCGCTCGCGGCAGTGCGCGAGCGCCGTGTCGAGCGCGGGCGAGACGATGCCGCCGATGTGCACGGGCAGGACGGCGGCCGTGTCGGGGTGCCGGTCCAGGGCGGCGCACAGGGCGTCCGGGTCCAGACCGAGCCCGTCGAGCTCGATGTCGACGAAGCGCACGGCGGCCCCGGCGCGTACCGCTGCCGCCGCCGTCGCGAAGAACGTGTTGACCGGTACGAGAACCGTGCGGCCCGCCACGCCGATGATGCGCAGCGCGATCTCCAGGGCCGCCGCGCCCGAGGCGACCGCGGCGGTCGGCGTGCCGGTCCAGGGGCGGGCCAGCTCCTCGAAGCGGGCCACCTGCGGTCCCTGCGTGAGGATTCCGGAGGCGAGCGCGGCGTCGACGCGGTCGAGCACGGCACGCCGGTCGGACACCTCGAAGTGGATGCGTTGAGCGGGTACTTGGGCGGCCCGGGCGCGTGATCCGTCGCCGTCGTACGCGGGGACGGCGAGCGCGCGCGTGAAGAAGTCCGCCGCGTGTCCGACGTGCGTGCCGTGCCCCATGGGCAGTTCGTGGATCTCCGCGACGGCGCCGGCCTCGGCGGCCGCGTACGCCTCACGGACCGTGTCCGCCGCCGCCCGCGCGTCGGCCGGTTCCAGATACGCGTCGGCCGTGCCGTACTGCAACTGGAGCGGGGCCGGGGCGAGCGTGCCGTAGAGGTCGGGCAGGTCGGCGTACTCCAGGATGCCGGGGAGCACCGCGCCCTCGTGACCGGTCAACAGCCGTTCGAACAGCGCCGGATAGGTGCCTAGGTGGCTTGCCGCGCAGAGCGGGAGGCCGCGGCGGTCGGCGAGCAGGGCGGTGTGCAGGGCGACCGCCGCGCCCAGGCTGTGGCCGAACAGGCCGATGCGGTCCTGGTCGACCAGCGGATGCGCGGTGAGCACGTCGAGCGCGCCCAGGGCGTCACCGGTGAGCGCGCCGAGCAGGGAACGGCCC
Organism: Streptomyces sp. NPDC052114; assembly: GCF_040680155.1. Classification (NCBI taxonomy): domain Bacteria; kingdom Bacillati; phylum Actinomycetota; class Actinomycetes; order Kitasatosporales; family Streptomycetaceae; genus Streptomyces; species Streptomyces sp. NPDC052114. The sequence continues at coordinate 224,316 of NZ_JBFAWC010000015.1, forward strand.
GTGAGCGCGAACGCGTGGGCCAGCAGGGTCCCTTCGTCCCGCCCGGCCCTGCGCCCCTCGTCCATGGCGCCGCCGATGCCGTGGTCGAGGGAGAGGGTGACGAAGCCCGCCCGCGCCAGTTGCTCGGCGACGTTGCGGTCGGGGTGGTCCGGCGGCACGTCGCCCGTCAGCTGGTCCAGGCGCGCGTTCTTGCCGCCGAGGACGAGGACGGCGGGGCCGGGCGCGGCGTCCTCCGGCGCCAGGAGGGTGCCGGAGAAGGAGCCGCGTACGGCCGACGCGAACACCAGCCGCTCATGGCGCAGCCCGTCGCGCACCGAGACCGTGGACTCCGCCGTGGTGAGCGGGACGCGCTCGACGCGCGCCAGCCGCTCGACGACGGCGCGCACCTGGCGGGCGCGCGCGGGGTGTTCCGCGGCGGTCTTGGTGTGGCGCAGTGCGGGCTCGGCCGCGAGGAGCCGGCGGAGGTGACGTAGTTGCATGCGGGCTCAGACGAAATCGCCGTGCAGGGTGCTGGGGACTTCCAGCGCGTACGCGTCCAGCGCCTCGTCCAATTTGATCTGCCCGCGCTTGAGGAGTTCCAGGAGTTCGTTCTGCGGGCGGTAGAAGCAGGATTTGCACAGGTCGGTCCTGCGCGGATTGGACTCTTCCCATTCGGCGCGCGGGCCGCCGTCCAGGACCTGCTCATATCCCTGTTCGAGGACATTGCCGATGAGATAGCGGCTGTTGAGGTGCACCTGCGGGCAGGGATAGAGATTTCCGTCGGCGCCGACGGCCGTGACGAAACGGCTGTAATGGCAGCGCTCGAAGTCGCCCTCGACCTCTTCGACCTGGTCCATCGGGCCGCGGTCCAGTTTCGGCACCGACACCTCGAAGGCGTCCGTGGAGAGGGCGGCGGCGCGGGTCAGGGACTCCGAGATCTCGGACATCACGGATTCGATGGTCTCGTGGCCGAGGGCGCTGTAGAACTCCGGCTCGAAGCGCACGTAATGCGCCCCGGATTCATGGGCGATGTGGGCCGCCTCCATGATCTCCCGGTAGTTCTGCAGCGTGATCACATAGTTGAAGCCGATGCGGAAGTCCGGGTCGACGGCGCGCTCCCTGAGCCGCCCGACCGATCCGATGAACTTCGAGAACGTCTGCTCGCGGTCGCGCGTGATGTCGTCGAAGGTCGCCTCCGTGCCCGCGTTCAGGCCGATGCGGACCCAGGTGTGCGTGTCGGCGACGCAGTCGGCGACCTTGGGGCGGCCCAGGCGCGAGCCGTTGGTGATCAGACCGATGCGCAGCCCGGCCTCGTGCCCGGCGCGGCAGATCTCCGTGTACCCGGGGTGGATGGTGCACTCGCCGCTGCCGCAGAAGGTCACGGCACGCCCGTCGTTCGCCGCGAACTCGCGCAGCAGGGTGACGGCCTTGTCGGTGGCGATCGAGTCCTTGAACGAGAACAGGTCGTAGAACTGCTCCTCGTTCGGTGAGTGGAAGTTGCAGAAGTTGCAACGCATATTGCAGGCGCCCATGATGCCGATCCGCATATGGACGGGCTTGATCTCCTGGCCCGCCACGAAGCGCCGCAGCAATTCCCCGTGGGCGAGGACCTTCTGTGGTGAGTGCGCCTGATCGAGGCTGACGATCGGTAGTCCCTCACGATTTTGGGGGGCTGCCATTTGAATGTCGCCGGAACCGGGTGTGCTGTTCACGAACCCCCCACGCATGATCGGTGTGCAGTGACGTCGTGCATCCTGCGGTGACGTTGTTCATCGCGGTCCTTGGGACACTAGGGAGGCCCCCAAAGGCTGTCAATGGGTCTAGACAACCCCGGAGTTGATGGCGGAATCCGAGCCGCCGGTCTGTCGGAAGACACGAGCCACGTGATATTCGAGAGCGCCCCGCACGTCGTCCGGGGTGCACCGGTCGTGCGCCACGTCCATGCCGGGCCCGGGGGCGGTGGGACTGCGCGCGCAAGGGGCGGCGAACACCCGCAGTGCGGTGTCCCGTTGGCCGTCAAGAGGCAGAAACTCGTCGAGAACGGCCCGAAGCGGAGCGCGGGGGTCGGTGAGGCCGGCGGGGATGCGGGAGCGTGCGCTGCGGTCGTTGTCCTCGTGGAGCAGACGGAGTGCGCAGACGAGAAGCCGGTGTTTGCTGTCGAAGTGGTACTGCACGACGCGCAGCGACACCCCCGCCGCCGGGGCCACCGGGGGCGGGGGTCACGGCGAAGGAGCGCCGTGGGCGCGGGTCACGACGAGCTGAGCGCCTCGGCGATCGCGGCCGCCGTGGCGGCCTTGTCGACCCCGGCCTCGGCGAGGGGGCCCGAGCCGTCCTCGTGCTCCAGGAGCGCCAGCAACAGGTGCTCCGTCCCGATGTAGTTGTGCCCGAGGCGCAGTGCCTCGCGGAACGTCAGTTCCAGGACCTTGCGCGCGTCGGCGTCGTAGGGAACGAGCGCCGGTACCTCGGGGGCCGTCGCGGGCAGGTGCTCCACGGCGGCGGCGCGCACGTCCTCCAGGCTCACGCCCTGCGCGACGATCGCCTTGGCGGCCAGCGCTTCCGGCCCGTTCAGCAGGCCCAGGATCAGGTGCTCCGTGCGGATCTCGGCGTGCTCGGCGGCCTTGGCCTCGTCCTGCGCGGCCATCAGGGCGCTCTTGGCCCGGTCGGTGAAGCGGCTGAATCCCTGGCTGGGGTCGAGGTCCGGCGACTCGCCCTGCTTCTTGGGGACGAAGCGCTTCTGGGCGGCCTGCCGGGTGACGCCCATGCTCTTGCCGATGTCGGTCCAGGAGGCGCCGGAGCGGCGGGCCTGGTCCACGAAGTGGCCGATGAGGTGATCGGCGATGTCACCGAGGTGGTCGGCCGCGATCACCGCGTCCTGGAGCTGGTCGAGCGCGTCCGTGTGGACCTTCTTGATGGCGTCGATGAGGTCGTCGAGGCGGACCGGGTTGGTCGCTGCGGTGCCTTGGGGGTGCGTCATGTGACAACCGTAGGTTGACGCTCGCGGCGGTGTCAACCGGAGGTTGTCACCTGGTGTCGGGTTCCGGATGGGCCCTCGGCGCTCGCGAACTCGGTTTAGAGGTAAGGGAGTTCGCCTCCCGTAGGGGAGCCGTCCCGCGTCGACCCACCTCGCGTACGGTGTTCGCCCACACCCCCGTGCCCCGTTCTGTGGTGGCCGTGACCATGGGAGGACCCGGCTCCGCCTCCCTAGCGTTCCGGGCATGACGAGCGAACACGACCTCACCGGCCGCACCGCCCTGGTGACCGGCGGCGGCAGCGGCATCGGACGGGCCTGCGCCGAGGCGTTCGCCGCCGCCGGTGCCCTGGTCCATGTCGTCGACGTCGACGCGGAGTCGGCGAAGGCCGTGGCCGGTACGGTCGGCGGCGTGCCGCACGCCGTCGATCTCACCGACGCCGATGCGATCCCCGCGCTGCCCGCCGCCGTCGACATCCTGGTCAACAGCGCGGGCACCCAACACGTCGCGCCCATCGAGGAGTTCCCGCCCGACCGGTTCGAGCGGATCCAGCGCCTGATGGTCACCGCGCCCTTCCTTCTCCTGCGGCACACCCTGCCCCACATGTACCGGCGGGGCTGGGGGCGCGCCGTGCACATCTCCAGCGTGCACGGCCTGCGGGCCAGCCCCTACAAGTCCGCGTACGTCGCCGCCAAGCACGGCCTGGAGGGGCTCAGCAAGGTCGCCGCCCTCGAAGGCGCGGCGCACGGGGTCACCAGCAACTGCGTCAACCCCGGATACGTACGGACGCCGCTGGTCGAGGGGCAGATCGCCGATCAGGCCGCCGTGCACGGCATCGCCCCCGAGGACGTCGTCACGGACGTCCTGCTCGGCCGCTCCGCCGTCAAGCGGCTGATCGAACCGGCCGAGGTCGCCGCCCTCGCCGTCTGGCTCTGCGGGGCGCACGCCGGGTATGTCACCGGTGCCTCGCTCCCCGTCGACGGCGGGTGGGGCGCGAGCTGAACCGTCCGCGGTCACCCGGACCGGCACCGCTGCCTGCCCCAGGGAAACCCTGGGGTCGGCCGCCCCGAGCAGTGGTTGAACGACGGAACCAACGGCTCACCGAGCCCCTGTTCGACGTGTCCCGTCCCGCCCGCCCCGACCGTCCCGCGCGCCCCGGCCGCCCACCCGGTCCCCCACCGCCAGACCCCAGGGTTTTCACGGTCGCCCCCGCCCCTGTAAGGGGCCAAGGTGGACCCACGGTCGCGGAGCCGCGGCGGACCTGAAACACCGACACGGGGGAGAAGAAAGCCGGTGACCGGACGTACTACGGGGGTGTACGCACGGACGGGCCGCCCGGGACCGGGGGAGCGACCGTCACGAGGGCGGGGGACGGGGGTGCCCGGGGAAGGCACCCCCGCTCGGGAGCGGGACGTCTCCGGGATCGGCCGCACGCCCTTGCTGCCGATACGGCTGCGGGTCGCCGGACGCTGGCGCGAAGTGGGCCTGAAACTGGAGCAGTTCAACCCAGGCGGTTCGGTCAAGGACCGGACCGCCTACGCCTTGGTCGAGGACCTGGAGGACCGCGGGCTGCTCGGCCCGGGGCGCACGGTGGTGGAGTCCACGTCGGGGAACCTCGGCGCGGCCCTCGCCTATGTGTGCCGCAGCCGGGGCTACCCGTTCGTCGCCGTCGTCGACCCCAAGACCAGCAGCCGCAACGTCGACGGGATGACCGCCCTGTCGGCCGTCGTGGAACGCGTCGACCGGCCCGACGACCATGGCGGCTACCTCCAGACCAGGCTGGACCGGGTCCGCGACCTGCTCGCGTCCGACGCCTCCCTGGTCTGGCCCGACCAGTACCGCAACCCGGCCAATCCGCGCGTCCACCGCGAGATGACCGGACCGGAGATCCTGCGGCACGGCCAGGGGAGGCCGGACGTGGTCTTCGTGGCCGTCTCCACCGGTGGCACGCTCGCGGGCGTCGCCCAGTACCTGCGCATGGTCGCGCCCGAGTGCCGCGTCGTCGCCGTGGACGTCCGCGGCTCCGTGGCGCTCGGCGGCCCGCCCGGACGGCGCGCGCTGACCGGCATCGGCGCGGGCCGCCCGTCCGCGTTCGCCCGCCCCGCCGACTGCGACGAGGTACGGCACGTGCCGGACGCCGAGGCCGTGGCGGCCTGCCACCGGCTGCGCGCGGCCACCGGCGTCGGCGTCGGCGGCTCCTCCGGCGCGGTGCTCGCCGCGGCGGCCCGCCATCTCGCCGAACACCCGGACACCGGACGGGTCGTCTGCCTGTGCGCGGACGGCGCCGACCGTTACGAGGACACCGTCTACAGCCGTGCCTGGGTGCGCGACCAGGGACTCGCGGACACCGCGTCCGCACGGCCCGCCTTCGACACCGCGCTCCTGGCCTGACGGCCCCGACGGAGCAGGGCGAACGGCAGACCGGACGACAAAAGACGGCCACAGACCAATACGAACCGCACGGCACCACCGAAGTAGCGGTACGGACCGCGCGGCGCGGCCGAACGATCCGCACGGACCGCGCGGCACCACAGAAAGATCCGCACGGACCGCGCGGCGCCGCCTCGCCATCCGTACGGACCGCACCGCACCACCGAAGAACCCGTACGCACGGACCACTCGGCACCACCGCGTACGACCGCGACAGGCACCACAACGGGGGACCACACCACCATGCCCGCTCACGGCACCATCACGCGCCATCCCGACACGCTCACCTATCTGTCCGGCGAGGAGGTCCGGCAGGCCTGCGCCGAGATCGACCCGCTCGCCTGCATGCACGAGACGCTCGTCGCGCACACCGAGGGCAGGACGATCCTGCCGCCCGAGGCCTACCTCGGCTGGGAGCCCGCCGGCGGCGGCGAGGCCCGCAGCATCAACATGCCCGGCCTGGTGAACGGCGGCCTCACCGCCGCCGGCACGAAGATCATCAACGCCAACCCGGGCAACGTCGCCCACGGCCTGCCGCGCGCCAGCGGCCTGACCGTGCTCTTCGACCCGCGCACCGCACGGCCGCTGTGCGTCATGGAGGGCGCGCACATCAGCGCCCTGCGCACCGCCGCCGTCTCCGTGCTCGCCGTCCGCCGCCTCGTGCGGCCCGGCGCGCGCACCGCGGCCCTCTACGGCGCGGGCGTCATCGCCCGCGAGCACGCCCTGATGCTCGCCCGCAGGCTGCCGGGCATCGAGGAGATCACGGTGTACGACTCCGCGCCGGGCCGTGTCGCCGAGTTCGAGCGCGACACCGGCGCGCGCCTCGCCGCGTACGGCGTGAAGGTCAAGGCCGCCGACGACGCGCGCGCGGCCGCCGACGGCGCCGACGTGGTCGTCGCCTGCACCAGCACCCGGCGCGGTTACATCGCCCGCGACTGGCTCGCCCCCGGCGCGCTCGCCGTGAACGTCTCGCTCGACGACCTCACCGAGGACGTGCTGCTCGGCGCCGACAAGCTGTACGTCGACGACTGGAACCTCATCCGGGACGACCCGCACCGGCTGCTCGGCCGGCTCCTGCGCGACGGACGCGTGCGGGAGGAGGACGCCGCCACGATCGGGGAACTGCTCACGGGCACACGCCCCGGCCGGGAGTCCGACGACGAGCTGATCGTCGTCAACCCCTTCGGTCTCGCCGTCGAGGACATCGCGCTGGCCCACCGGGTGTTCCGGATCGCCCGCCACCGGGGCCTCGGCACCGCGCTGCCGCGCTGACGCCGCCCCGCACACCACGCACTCGCCTTCCGTACACCACGGAGAACACTGTGAAACGACTGCTGTTCGTCGCGGGCCGCAGCGGCCCGTCCCTGGACTACGCCCTGCCGAAGCTCGCCGCCGTCGCGTCCGTGCACGCGGTGATCCTCTCGCCCGTCGACGCCTTCGCACGGGCCCGGCTGGACCAGCACTGCGCCGACGTCACCGACCGCGCCGACGCGCCGGACCCGGTCGAGGCGCTCGTCGCGCACGCCGAACGGGTCGGCGCCCACGGCCTCCTGACGTTCTCGGAGTACGCCGTACGGCCCGTCGCCGATGCCTGCCTGCGGCTCGGCCTGCCCGGCCCCGGCGCCAACGCGGCCCGCGCGCGCGACAAATGGCTCATGCGGCTGCGCTGGCAGCGCGCCGGCCTGCCCGTGCCGTGCTTCCGCCAGGTCGGCAGCCTCGGCGACCTCCAGCGGGCCAGGGACCGGCTCGCCACGCCCTTCCTGCTCAAGCGCGCCGACGGCGCGGGGTCGATCGGCCATGTCGTCATCGGGCAGGACACCGACATCGTCGAGGTCTGGCACCGCGCCCTGGAGGTCGACAAGGCCGCGTACCGCGACGGGTTCGGCGACTACGCGCACGGCGCGCACGTGCCGTCGTTCGTCGCCGAGGAACTCATCGCCTCCACCACCGAGTCCTGGTACGCGCCGCAGGACGACGGCACGCGCGGCTACGGCGACTACGTGAGCGTCGAGGGAATGGTCGCGGGCGGCACGTACCACCCCGTCTGCGTCACCGGCCGGCTGCCCACCGTCGCGCCCTTCACCGAACTGAGCAACCAGGCCCCGTGCGTGCTGCCCGAACGGCTCCAGCGCGTCGTCGAGGAGCACGCGCGCCGCGCCGTCGACGCCCTCGGCCTGGACACCTGCGCCACGCACACCGAGCTGAAGCTGATGGCCGACGAACGCGTCACCCTCCTGGAGACGGCCGCCCGCGTCGGCGGAGCCATGGTCACCCGCGAGGTCGAGGAGGTCTTCGGCGTCGACCTGATCACCCTCCAGGCACGCGAGGCGCTCGGCGAGCCGCAGAAGTACCCCGAGCGGATGGCGGTCACCGGCGGCGGCCGGGCCGCCGCGTCGCTCGCGCTGATCGCCACCGACTCCCGCGGCACGCCGTGGCGGACGCTGCCGCGCTTCAACTGGCGTACGTTCGACTGGAGTTCCCTGGTCTCGCCCGGCACCACGGTGGAGGTCGCCGAGGGCAGCACCGTGCCCGACGGGACCGTGATGCCCCGCTACGACGCCGCGGCCGCCGCACTCAGCATCGGCGGCATCGCGTACGTCACCGCCGACGACCCCGCCACCCTCAAGGCCGACACCTACCGCATCCTCGACGGCCTGGAGGGCGCCCTCGTCGCCGCCCGGGACGGGCGGACGTCCGAGGACACCGGGCGGCCGCAGGGCCCCAAGGGCCGCCCGGGCGACGGGCGCCCGCCGCTCCCGCTCCGCACGCCGCCGCCCGTCCGCTACGCCGAGGAACTCCCCGACGCCGCCGAGGTGGCCGGCCTCTTCCGGGCCGCCGAACTCAACGGCCCGCTCGACGAACCCGACCGCATGCGCCGCATGCTGGAGACCTCCCAGCACATCCTGACCGCCCGCGTCGACGGCGAACTCGTCGGCCTCATCAGGGTGTTGACCGACCTGTCGTTCAACGCCTTCGTCGCCGACCTGGCCGTCCACCCCGGGCACCAGCGCCGCGGCATCGGCAGTGAACTCCTGCGCCGGGCCACCGATCCGCACCCCGGCGTCAAGTTCGTCGTCCACCCCGGAAACCACTCCGGCGACTTCTACCGAAAGCAGGGCTTCGTGTCCGCGCCGGAGTGCGTGGCCCTGCCCCGGCGCGAGAACCCCACGAAGGAGGGCCGATGAAGCCCGTCGACGGAACGGTCCTGGTGGTCGGCAGCGGCACCGAGGAGTACCGCGCGTACCTGCTGCGCTCCGCCGCGCTCCGCGCCGACCTCTGGCTGCTCGACGCGGCGGCCCCCACCTGGCAGGCCCCGCACCTCGCCGGATCGACCGCCGTCGACCCGAGCGACACCAACTCCCTGATCGAGGCGGCCCGTTCGGTCGCCGCACACCGCAAGGTGCGCGGCGTCCTGTGCTACGACGAGGCGCTGATCCTGCCCGCCGCCCAGGTCGCCGAGGCCCTCGGCCTGCCGGGCCCCTCCGTGACCGCCGTGCGCAACTGCCGCGACAAGAACCGCACCCGCGCGCTGCTGCGCGACGCCGGGCTCCCGCAGCCCCGCTACGCCCTGGTCGCCGACCTCGCGGAGGCGGGCGCCGCGGCCGAGTGGATCGGCTATCCGGTGGTGGTCAAGCCCCGGGGCCTCGGTGCGAGCCGCGGCGTCGCCCTGGTCCGCTCGGCCGCCGACCTGGCCCGCCTGTTCGCCGACGCGCGGGCCGCCGACTATCCGGGCGTCCCCACCTACCGGGCGGGCATCCTCGTCGAGGAGTACCTGGAGGGGCCCGAGATCAGCGTCGACTCCGCCGTCCACGACGGCCGGTGCCTGCCCATGTTCCTGGCCCGCAAGGAAGTCGGCCTCTCCCCGTACTTCGAGGAGACCGGCCACATGGTGAGCGCGGACGACCGGCTCCTGGACGACCCGGCCCTGCGCTGGGTGCTCGACCGGACCCACCGCGCGCTCGGCTTCACCGACGGCATCACCCACACCGAACTGCGCCTGACCTCAAGGGGATTCGTGGTGATCGAGGTGAACGGCCGGCTCGGCGGGGACCTCATCCCCTACCTCGGCTCGCTCGCCACCGGCATCGACCCCGGCCTGGTCGCCGTGGACGTGGCCGTGCGCACCGCGCCCGACCTCACCCGCGACCGCGCCCGCACCCTGGGCATCCGCTTCCTGTACCCGCCCGAGCACTGCCGCGTCGAACACGTCGCCGTGCCCGGCCCCGACCCCGACCGGGGGCTGCTGCGCGCCGTCGCCCTGGCCGCGCCCGACGACGAACTCCGCCTGCCGCCCCTGGACTACCTCCAGCGGTACGCGTACGTCCTGTGCGAGGCCGGCACCCCCGCCGCGTGCGCCGCCCGACTCGACGCGGCCACGGCCCAAGTGCACCTGGAGCGAGGGGCGCTGGACCTCACGCCCGAAGAGCGGGCGGTGACATGACCGCCACGGACCCGGCCGCCGGGAGTGCCGGAGCCGCCCCGGGCGAGCGGCCCGACCCGGGCATCCGCGCCGCCCTGCGCGCGCTGCCCGGACCCGCCCGGCTGCTCCTCGCCGGAGTCGCCCTCAACCGCATGGGCTCCTACGTCCAGGTCTTCGTGGTCCTGTACGTCACCTCCCTCGGCCACACGGCGGCGCAGGCGGGGCTCGTCCTCACCGGCTACGGCGCGGGCTCCGTGCTCGGCACCCTGCTCGGTGGGACCCTCGCCGAGCGGATCGGCAACCGCCTCGCGATCGCCGGCTCTGTGATCGTCACCGGGCTGCTCACCGCCGTCCTGCCCGCCGCGCCCGGCTACGCCACGCTCCTGATCACCGTCACCGCCATCGGCACGGCCTCCCAGGTCTACCGCCCGGCGGCCTCCGCGCTGCTCGCCGAACTCCTGCCGCCCCAGAGGCTGGTGGTGGCATCGGCCGCCTTCCGGCTCGCGCTCAACGTCGGCGCCGCCCTCGGGCCGCTGGCCGGCGCGGCCCTCCTGACCGGTTCCTACACGCTGATGTTCGAGGTCAACGCGGCCGTCTCCGTGGTGTTCGGACTGGTGGCGCTCGCCGCCCTGCCCGACGGCAGGCCCGACGCGACCGCGCCCGCCGAGCGCACCCGCGCCCGCTACGCCGACGTCCTGCGCGACCGGCGGTTCACGCTCGTCGTCCTCGCCCTGTTCCTGATCGCCCTCGTCGAGTCGCAGTACCTCTCCGCGCTCCCGCTCGACCTGCGCGACCGCGGCGTGCCCACGGCCGTGTACACCGCGCTCGTCGCGCTCAACGGCCTCCTGGTCATCGTGGGCGAACTGCCGCTCACCCGCCATGTGCAGCACTGGCCCATGCGCGTCTCCATCGCGGGCGGCATCGCGCTCATCGGCGTCGGCATCGGCCTGTACGGGGTGCACGCGGGAGCCGCCCTGCTCGTCGTCGCCACCGTGGTGTGGACGCTCGGCGAGATGGTCGCCGCGCCCTCGACCCTCGCCTACCCGGCGCTCACCGCACCCGAAGGGGCACGCGGCCGCTATATCGCCGCGCTCTCCGCGAGCCAGAGCGTCGGCTACGCCGCGGGGCCCGCCCTCGGCGCGCTCCTGTTCCAGGGGCTCGGCGCCGCCGTCTGGCCCCTCTTCGCGGCCGTCGGGCTGCTCGCCGCGGCGGCGGCCCGCTCCGGGGTGCGCCAGCCGGAGGCGCTGCGCACCGCGCCGACCGCCTAGCCGCCGCCCGTACACCGTCAACTGCCCGAGAGCAGAGAAGAGATGCTGAACAACGACACGCCGGACTGGTACGAGCGGTCGGGGGTGCGCAGCGGTCCGCACCGGACCGTCCAGGGACCCCTGGACCCCTCGACCCGCTTCTTCCCGCACCACCTGGTCCCGTACTGGAACCACCCGCTGGTCCGCGCCCTGCCCGACCGCCGCCGCCACGAGCTCCTCGCCCGGCACCTCTACCACTACCTGACGTTCACCGCCCACTTCGAGACGCGCGTCGTCAACCGCGCCACCGAGCGCATCGCGGACGGCCGCTCCGGCCTGGCCCTGCCCGCCCCCGTGCGCCTGGACGCGTACCGCATCTACTGCGACGAGGGCTACCACGCGCTGTTCAGCCTCGACGTCGTCGAGCAGATCGCCGAGGCCACCGGCATCCCGCCGCTGCCCTACGCCTTCGACCCCTTCCTGAACCGGCTCGACGGCATCGGCGCCGAACTCCTCTCCGGAGAGCCGGTGCTGGCCCAGCTCCTTCAGGTCGTCGTCTTCGAGACGCTGGTCACCTCCGTCCTGAACGAAGTGCCCAAGGACCGCGCCGTGCTGCCCGTGGTGCGCGAGATCGTCCGCGACCACGCCCGCGACGAGGGACACCACCACGTCTACTTCTCCCGCTTCTTCGAACGGCTCTGGCGCGACCTGTCGACACCGCTCAAGCGCCGCGCCGCCCACTGCCTGCCCGAACTGATCGTCTCCAGCCTCACGCCCGACCTGCGGCCGGTGGGCGCCGCGCTGACCGTGGCGGGCCTCGACGCCGACGACGTGCGCGAGGTCATCGCCGACAGCTACCGCGACGGGCGCAGCGCCCGGACGCTGCGGGCCACCGCGCGCCACGGCGTCCGTCTGTTCCGGGACACCGGAGTCCTCGAACTGCCGGGCGCCACCGACGCGTTCGCCGCGGCGGGTCTGCTCGACGACGTGCCGGACCGGCCGGATCCCCTTGTGTCATCCCTGGAGGAAACACCATGACCACCGCCACCACCACCGTCCCCCGGGGCGCCCCGCCCCAGGCCACCGAGGCCGGACTGTTCTCCCTGGCCGACCTGCCCGCGGCGACCGTCACCCGGCTCGCGGAGCGGTCCGTGGCCCTGCACCGCGACCCCACCGCACACGACAGGCCGCTGGCCGGCGCCACGGTCGGCGTCCTGTTCACCAAGCCGTCCACCCGCACCCGCACCGCCTTCACGGTGGCGGCCGTCCGCCTCGGCGCCACCCCCGTCACCTACGGCCCCGGCGACCTCCAGCTGTCGACCGGCGAGACCGTCGAGGACACCGGACGCATCTTCGGCAGCATGCTCGACGGCCTCGTCGCCCGCACCGCGGGCCCCCTGGACGAACTGCGGCGCCTGTCCCGGTACGGGCACCTCCCCGTGGTCAACGCCATGGCCACCGAGGAGCACCCCTCCCAGGGCCTGTGCGACCTGGCCACGCTGACGCTGTGCCTGGGCGACCTGCGCGGACTGCGCCTCCTGTACGTGGGGGAGGGCAACAACACCGCGACGGCCCTCGCGCTCGCCCTGTCCGGCGTGCCCGGCTGCGAGGTCACCTTCGCCTGCCCGCCCGGCCACGGACTGCCCGAGGACCTGCTCGCGACGGCGCGCGGGCGTGCGGCCGGGGCGGGCGCGACGATCGCCGAGCGGGACACGGCACGGGACCTGCCGACCGGCGTCGACGTCGTCTACACCACCCGCTGGCAGACCACCGGCACCAGCAAGAGCGACCCGGCGTGGCGCGAGCGGTTCCGGCCCTTCCACGTCGACGAGGACTTCATGGCCCGCAGGCCCGGCGCGCTGTTCCTGCACGACCTGCCCGCGCACCGGGGCGACGAGGTGTCCGGCGCCGTCCTCGAAGGGCCGCGGTCGGTGGCGTGGACGCAGGGCGCGATGAAGCTCAGCAGCGCGACGGCCGTACTGGAGTGGGCCCTCACGGGTGCTCAGACCTGAGAGGCCTCCGAGGCCTGCGCGAGGAGCCGGACCAGCTGCGCCCTGCGGTGCACCCCGTCGAGCTTGCGGTAGATGTTGCTCAGATGGAACTCGACGGTCTTCACGCTGAGGAAGAGCCGCTCCGCCACCTCGTGATTGGTCAGCCCCCGGCCGACCACCAGGGCGACCTGGAGTTCCTGCGGGGTGAGCCGCTCCAGCGGCGCCCGCTCCGGGCGCACCTCGGTGCCGCCCGCGGCGCGCAGCTCGGCGGCCACCCGCGCCGCCCAGCCGGTCGCCCCGAGCCGCTCGAACGTGGCGAGGGCCCGCTCCAGCAGGCGGCGGGCCTCGCTGCGCCTGCCCTGCCGGCGCAGCTGCTCGCCCCACGCGAACTCCGTCCGCCCCCGCTCGAAGGGCACCGGACGCTCCGAGAGGAGTGCCAGGGAACGCCGCATGTGCCGGGAGGCGTTCTCCGGGTCGCCCGGTTCGAGCAGTCCCCGGCAGCGTGCCGCCGCCCCCGCGGTGACCGGACGGTGGCCCCGGCTCGCCTCGAACTCCAGGACGTCGAGGACCTCCCGCGCCTCGGCGGTCATGTGCAGATGGACGTACGCGTCCGCCAGGTCGGCCGCCCACGTCAGATACAGCCCGTCGCCCCGGCCGTGGCTCCGGGAGAAGGACCGCACCTCCTCCAGGTGGTGCACGGCCTCCTCGAAGCGGCCGAGGCCCAGCTCCAGGAGACCGAGCGCGCCGCCCGCCCGCGCCGCGTCCATCGGCAGCTCCGTCGAGGCGGCCCACTCCATCGCCTGCGCCGCGTGCCGCCGGCAGTCCTCCTCGCGGTTGAGGGCCGCCTCGGTCCTGGCGAGCGAGGCGAGCGCGCGCGGCACCTCGATCAGCCGTCCGGTCGCCTCGGCGAGCCGCACCGCCTCGTCGGCGTGGGCGAGCGACGGCGTCCAGCGGCCCCGCCAGAACTCCACCACCGACAGCGTGCACAGCAGATGCGACAGGAGCCCCACCGCGCTGGACCCGCGCGCCGTGTAGGCGGCGCGGTCCAACAGGCTGTGCGCCTCGTCCAGTTCCTCGGCCGCCAGGTGGCACAGGCCGCCCACCCCGGAGAGCGGATAGGGGAAGGCGGGGTCCGGCGAGGCGAGGGGCTCGGCGAGCTCCCGCAGCAGGGCACGGCCCGCCTCGGCGTCCCCGCCGAGCAGCAGCACCAGCGTGCGCAGCAGGCGCACCGGCAGCAGCGTCTCGTGCGCGGAGTCGGCCAGCTCCATCGCCGCCGCCGAGCTGCCGCGGGCCGCGGTCAGGTCGCCGACCGCCAGCTCGGTGAGCGCGATGCCGCCGAGCATGACCGCGGCGAGCGCCGGGTCGACCTTCTCCGCCTCGTCGACGGCCGACTTCAGCAGTTCGCGCGAGCGCATCGGCTGGCCGCGCTGCACGTCGAGGTAGCAGCGCAGCTGGCGGATGTCGAGCTGGGTGCCGAGCTGCTCGGCGTGCTCCAGCGCGCGGTCCAGGATCGCGGCGGCCTCGTTCAGCGAGCCCGCCGCCTGGGAGGCGCGGGCCGCGCACAGCAGCCGCTCCGCCTTGCGCTGCCCCGGCGGGGTGAACCGCGCCGCCCGCTCGTACAGCCGCGAGGCCAGCGGATAGGCGAGGGTCTCCGGGGCGCCGGATGCCGCGTTCTCCAGGAGCGAGGCGACGTGCTCGTCCGGCTCCGCGCCCGAGGCGGCCAGGTGCCAGGCGTACTGCTCCAGGGCGGGGGCTGTGGCGCCCTGGAGGGAGCGGGCGATCGCGTGGTGGGCCCGGCGCCTGCGCACGGGCGTCGCGCCGTGGTAGACCGCCGAGCGGACCAGCGGGTGCCGGAAGGCGTACCCGTCCCGCTCCTCGACGACCAGCCCCGCGGCCTCGGCGGCCTCCAGCGACTCGTAGCTCAGACCGTGCGCCCGCAGCGCCGCCTCGGTGCCGGCCAGCGGCCGGGTCCCGAGGACGGCGAGCAGCAGCATCGCGTCCTGCGCCTCCGCGGGCAGCCGGGCCACCGCGCTGCCGAAGGTGTGGGCGAGCATCTCGCCGATGGGCAGGGGCGCTCCGGCGTCCGCCTCCTCGTCGCCCACCGCGCTGCCGGCGAGCAGGGCGGGCAGTTCGATGAGCGCGAGCGGATTGCCGCGCGCCTCGGCGAGCAGCCGGGACCGCTCCCGGTCGCTGAGTTCGGCGGTGCCCTCCTCGGTGATCAGGCGGAGCGCGGAGTCGTGGTCGAGGCCGATGAGGTTGAGGGTCTCGATGGACGCGAGCCGGGCGACGGCCTCCTCCAGCTCGTCGCGCGTGGTGAACAGGACGACGACGCCCTCGCGGCCGAGCCGCCGGGTGGCGAAGGCGAGCGCGTCCAGGGAGTAAGGGTCGAGCCACTGCGCGTCGTCGACGGTGACGAGGACGGGGCCCTCCTCGGCGAGCGCCCCGAGCAGACTCAGGGTGCCCGCGGCGACCGCGAAGCGGTCCTGGGCGACGGCGGGACCGAGCGCCAACGCGCCGGTGAGCGCGGCCGCTTGGCGCTCGGGGATGCGGTCGAGGAAGTGCAGCACGGGCCGCAGCAGATCGGCGAGCCCCACATAGGGCAGGTCCGACTCGACCTCGACGCCGCGCGTGTCGAGCCGCAGCAGGTCGTCGGCCTGGTCGGCGACGTACCCGACGAGGCTGGTCTTGCCGATGCCCGCCTCACCGCGGATGAGCAGGGCGCCGCTCTCGCCCCCGCGTGCCTTGTCGATGAGGGCGAGAAGACGAGCGCATTCCGCGGAACGCCCCAGGAGCATGCGTTCAGCGTACCGGCGGTACGTGACTTCGGAGAGCCGTGGAGGGGGACGTATCTTTTCTTCTCGGGTCGTGCCTCTGTCAACCGAAGGCACCCCTCGCTACCCTCCGCGCATGATTCCCACGGTGGTCTGGGGCACCGGCAATGTCGGCCGTGCGGCCGTCCGAGCCGTCGAGGCCCATCCCGCGCTCTCACTCGCCGCTGTGCTCGTGCACAGCCCCGCCAAGGTCGGCCGCGACGCCGGTGAACTCGCCGGTATGGAGCAGCGGTTGGGGGTCGCGGCGACCGACGACGTCGACGCGGTCCTGGCCGCCGGGCCGCGCGCGGTGGTGTACGCGGCCTCCGGCGACCTCCGCCCCGACGAGGCGCTCGCCGACGTCGTCAGGGCGGTGCGCGCCGGGGCCGTGGTCGTCACGCCCGCGCTCTACGCCTTCTACGACCGGCGCAGCGCACCGCCGGAGTTCAGCGACCCGGTGCGCGCGGCCGTCGTCGAGGGCGGCGGCTCGCTGTTCGTCTCCGGGGTGGACCCCGGCTGGGCCAACGACGTGCTGCCGCTGCTGGTCAGCGGCCTCGGCTCCACCGTCGACGCGATCCGCTGCCAGGAGATCTTCGACTATTCGACGTACGACCAGGAAGAGGCGGTCCGCGGCCTGATCGGCATGGGGCACCCGATGGACTACGAACCCCTGATGCTCGCGCCGTCGATCCCGACCATGGTGTGGGGCGGGCAGATACGCCTGATGGCGCGGGCGCTCGGCGTCGAACTCGACGAGATCCGCGAGACGTTGGAGCGCCAGGCGCTGGACGCGACGGTGCGCACCAGGACGATGGGCGAGTTCGCGGCGGGCACGCAGGGCGCGGTCCGCTTCGAGGTCCAGGGGATCGTCGGCGGCGAACCCCGCATCGTCATCGAGCACGTCACCCGCATCCACCCCTCCTGCGCGCCCCACTGGCCCCTGCCGCCCGACGGCGGCGACGGCGCCCACCGCGTGGTCGTGGAGGGCCGCCCGCGCATCGAGGTGACCATCGAGGCCACCGACGAGGGCGAGAACCGCTCCGCGGGCGGCAACGCGACCGCGGTGGGCCGCCTGGTGAACGCCGTCGACTGGCTGGTGGACGCCGCACCGGGCGTCTACGACGCGCTCGACGTCCCGCTGCGCCCGGTGGCGGGCCGACTCGGAAGGAAGTGACCCATGGGCGGATCCCTGCGCATCGACATCCCCGAGGGACAGGACGCGATCCCTTACGTGTGGGGCGACATGGTCCCCGAGATCGGGGCGGCCGCGTCGAACTTCTCCCTCGCCGTGTACGCGCACACGAAGCTCGGCCTGCGCGAGTTCGAGGCGGCCCGGCTGCGGGTGGCCCAGATCAACGGCTGCGCGTTCTGCCTGGACTGGCGCACCGAGCGCGACGGGGAGAAGGTCGAGGAGGAGTTCGCCGACGCGGTGACCCAGTGGCGCACCACCGACGCCTTCGACGACCGCACACGGCTGGCCGCGGAGTACGCCGAGCGGTACGCACTGGATCACCTGGGGCTCGACGAGGAGTTCTGGGCGCGGATGACCGCGCACTACAGCCAGGCCGAGATCGTGGAGCTGAGCATGAGCATCGGGTCCTGGCTGGCGTTCGGCAGGCTCAACCACGTGCTGGGTCTCGACACGGTGTGCGTCCTGCCCCGGCCCTGAGCCGCCGGTCCCCGAGGGGAGCTACAGATCGGCGGCGACGATCTTCTCGATGTTCCGCTCGGCGAGCGCCGTGATGGTGACGAACGGGTTGACGCTGGTGTTGCCCGGGATCAGTGCGCCGTCGATCACGTAGAGCCCCGGATGGCCGTGCAGACGGCCGTAGTTGTCGGTGGCCCTGCCGAGCACGGCGCCGCCCAGCGGGTGGTACGTGAGGTGGTCGCCCCAGATCTTGTAGGTGCCGAAGAGGTCGGTGCGGTAGATCGTCCCCTCCTTGGCGTTGATCTTGTCGAAGATGGTCTTGGCGGCGTCGATCGAGGGCTGCTTCCAGGCGGTCTGCCAGTTCAGCTCGGCGCGGCCCGCCGCCGTGTTCCAGGTGAACTCGGCGCGGTTCGGGTTCTTGGTGATCGACAGGTAGAACGACGCGTACGTCTCGATGCCGGTGGGCAGGGGCGCGACCTCGGCGAAGGCGCCGCCCGCGGCCCAGTTGTCGATGCCGGCCGTGGGGATGGACGACTGGAGCTTGCCCGTGGCGTCCCACATGTGGTTGGCGCGTCCGCACATGACGTTGCCGTTGTCGCCCCAGCCCTTGCCGACCTCGCCGTTGAGGCCGGGCAGCGCGCCGGTGGCCTTGAGCTTGACCAGGAGCTTGCTGGTGCCGACGCTGCCCGCGGCGAAGAAGACCTTGTCGGCGGTGACCTCCTTGGTGGCGCTCGTCCCGCCGCCGGTGGTGAGCTGCTCCAGGGTGACGCGGTAGCCGCCGCCGGACGCGGGGGTGACCGAACTGACGCGGTGCAGCGGTGAGACGGTGACCCGCCCGGTCGCCTTCGCGCGGGCCAGATAGGTCTGCTGGAGGGACTTCTTGCCGTGGTTGTTGCCGTAGAGGATCTCGCCGGCCAGCGCCGACTTGGGGACGGTGCCCGCCGCCTCCTGCTTCATGTACTCCCAGTCGTAGACGTCGGGCACGAAGACGAACCCGAAGCCGGAGCGCTGCGCGTGCTTGCGGCCGACCCGGGCGTACTGGTAGCACTCGGCGGTCTCGAACCAGGCCGGGTCGATGGTGTTCACGCCGAGGCCCGCGTTGGCGCGCGGGTAGTAGGTGCCGTACATCTCGGCCGCGTCGACCGACGGCAGGATCGCGGCGAAGTTCTCCCGCTTGGGGGTCACCGCCATGCCGCCGTTGACCAGGGAGCCGCCGCCGACGCCGCGGCCCTGGTAGACGATGATCCCGCCGAACTCCTCGGCGTCCAGGATGCCGGTGTGGCGCGGGACGTTCTTGTCGATGGGGAAGCCCAGGAAGTTGCTGATGGGCTGCTTGGTCTTGGTGCGCAGCCAGTAGGAACGCTCGTCGGGGCTGGTGGTGTTGGCGAAGATCTTGCCGTCGGAGCCCGGGGTGTCCCAGGCCATGCCCATTTCGACCAGCTGTACGTCGACGCCCGCCTCGGCGAGCCGCAGCGCCGTGACCGAGCCGCCGTAACCGGAGCCGATCACCAGGACGGGGACGCGGGCGCCGTCGGCGATCGGCCGGACGGCGGCGGCCGCGGCGGGTGTCGGCGCGGCCAGACCGGTGAGGGCCGCGGCGCCAAGAATAGAACTGGTTCCAGTGATGAATCTTCGACGTGACACACCCTCAGATGTCGTGCCACACACGGCAGATGCACTCATGTGATCTTCCTCACGTTTGAGTGAATGAAAACGAGTTCTACTGCCGTGAGGATGGGAAGTCACGCCATACTTGCGGGTAATTTCCGGCCGCGCCGACGGGAAGGCCCCGGCCCCTCCCGGACGGGGGAGGGGCCGGGGCCTTCGGTGTGCGGGGCCGTCGTCGGGCGGAGCTAGGAGCAGTTGCCCGCCGGGCGGGCCCGTGTGACCAGGTCGGTGTGGCCGGTCGTGCCGTCGATCCACACCACGCGCCGGCCGGTGTCGGCCGCGCCGTAACTCTGCTCACCGCGGTTGCAGGAGACCCGCTGAAGCCCCTTGCCGTCCAGGTCGGTCTGGACGAGCTTGGTGAGGTTGCCGTTGCTCCAGCCGCGCTCGGGCTTCCACTGCGTCAGCGTCAGCGCCGAGTCGGAGGCGTCGAGGCCCCAGAAGTGGGCGTCGTCGCTGTTCTCGGGGATCACGTCGGTCAGCCCCGTGCCGTCCAGCTTCGCGCGGCGCAGGCCCTGCCGGTTGTCGTCGGCGATGTCGTCGACCAGCCAGTAGAGGTACTTGCCGTTGATCGCCGGGGTGGAGATGCCGAGGTAGGCGCCCTTGGCGGGGACCAGCGTCCGCTTGCCGGTCCGCACGTCCGCGATCTCGGTGGAGACCTGCTGGACCCCGTCCTCGTCGGTGTAGACCTTGGCGTATCCCAGCTTGTCGCCCTGGAGCGTGGGCAGCGCCGTGAGCACGTCGTACCGGCCGTCGTCCACGAAGTGCGGCTCGCGCTCGCCCGGCTTGATGTACGCGACGCGCTGCTGGCCGAACGGGCTGGACTCCTGCCAGGCGACGGTGTCGCCGAAGACCCGCACGTTGCCGACGGTGGTCCCCGCCGACCAGAGCTTCTTGACGGGCCCGCCCTTCAGGGGACGGGAGAGGACCTCGACGCTGTCCGGGCCGTACGCCGCCCACGCGACCGTCTTGCCGTCGGTGTCCGCGTACACGTGGAAGCGCCCGTCGTTCGGGCTGATCAGCTTCGGGGCGCCCGTGCCGGAGGTGCGGCCCGCGTACACCGAGTACGCCTCCTCGCCCGCCTCGTCGGACTTCGAGGTGGCCCACCAGCCGCCGCCCGCGCCCGCGCCGGTCCGCTTGGTGTTGAGGTCGCCCAGGAGCTTGTCGGAGTCGGCGCCGATCGCCTTCTCCCAGCCCTTGACGATCCCGTGCGCGTCGAAGGCGCGGTGGACCGCG
This sequence comes from Streptomyces sp. NPDC052114, assembly GCF_040680155.1. Classification (NCBI taxonomy): domain Bacteria; kingdom Bacillati; phylum Actinomycetota; class Actinomycetes; order Kitasatosporales; family Streptomycetaceae; genus Streptomyces; species Streptomyces sp. NPDC052114. The sequence continues at coordinate 244,711 of NZ_JBFAWC010000015.1, forward strand.
CGCAGGTCGGCGCCCTTGGTGCCGAGGTCCTTGGCGGCGGCGACCACCGCGTTGCGGGCCTCGGTGAAGCCGTCGAGCGGGGTGAGGTACTCGGTCAGCGCCTTGTAGACGATGCGGTCCGCGCGCTTGCCCCCGAGGTCCTCGCGGATGTCCCACAACGCACCGGAGAAGATGGTGGAGTTGAGGTGCACGCCGCCGCTGTCCGTGGCGTACGTGACGCCGAGGAAGTCCTTGCCGGTGGTGCGGCCGTCGTTCAGGTCGCGCATCGCGCAGTCCTTCGGACCCTGCGTGCGGCACAGGTTCTCGCCGATCAGCGAGGCCTCCGGGGAGCCCTCGTTGCCGGTGGCCGTGACGTCGATGGCGTTGCCGAAGTAGTCGGCGACCGCCTCGTTCAGGGCGCCGGACTGGCCCGTGTAGACGAGACCCGCGGTGTGCTCGACGACGCCGTGCGTCATCTCGTGGCCGACCACGTCCAGGTCGGCCGAGAACACCTTGTTCTCCTCGTCGCCGCCCCCGTAGACCATCTTCTGGCCGTCCCAGAAGGCGTTGACGAACGGCAGACCCTGATCCGTCACGCCCACCAGGGAGTTGATGGCCATGCCCTTGCCGTCGAGGCTGTCCCTGCCGTGCCGGGACTTGTAGTAGTCGTAGACCTCACCGGCCGCCCAGTGCGCGTCGACCGCGCCCGACTCGGTGGCGTCCTTGCCGAACTCCGGCGTCGGCGAGGTGACGTCCTTGAGGCCCGCGGGCCACCGGCCCGAGGCGTCGTCGGCGTCCACGTCACGGGCGTCGTACGTGGTGATGGGGTTCTTGCTGCCGCCCCACTGACGGCGCTGGTCGATCAGGCCGTACGCACCGGTCTTCGCGTCCTTGGTCACGTCGAGGGCGACCTTGCCGCCGTCCAGCTTCACGCCCGACCCCGTGGCGCCGGGGTGGCCGGCCGGTCCGTCGAAGGCCTGGATGCCGGAGTAGCTCAGGACCGGGAACCCCGCGTCCGCGTCGACGTAGATCTCCTGCTTGACCGGTGCCCCGGTCGCCGGGTCCTCGCCCGTGACGGTCACGTGGTAGGTCAGCACGCCCTTGCCCTGGGGTAGGACGACGAGGCCGTGGGAGGTGCCATTGAGTGAACTCTTCCCGCCCTGCTGCTTCTTGGGGGCGGCGGCCCCGTGCTTCCCGGCGCCTTCGGCCTTCTGCCCCGCCTTCGGCCCGCTCAGCTTCGTCCAGTTGCTCGCGCCGCCCTCGGAGAGCCCCGCGAGAGCGGACGCGGTGGCCCGCTCGATCGCCGTGCGCTCCGACACCTTCGCCTCGGCGCCCACCGTGAGACCGGTGAAGTACTTGCCGGACGTGCCCGTGACGACCCGGTCGCCGCCCTTCTCCTCCAGACGCACCAGATACTGGCCGCCGAGCACCGGGATGCCCCGGTGCTTCTGCTGGAAGCGCACCGCCTCGCCGGTGCGCCCGCGCACCGTCTTCCCGGCGGTCAGATCACGCCGGGGGTCGGCTATTCGGTAGCGGCTCTTCTTCTGTTCCAGGTGCTTCTTCGCGGCCTCGGCCACGCTGCCCGAGGACTGGGTGCGCTCCTCGATGCCCTCCACCAGGGCGGGCGTCGCGGTGCGCTGCCCGGGTATCAGCTCCGGCTCCGGATCCGCGGCGTGTGCGGCCGGTGCCGGGGCGGCCAGCAGGGCCGCCACACCGAGCAGCGCCGCACCGCCTGCCGTGGCGCCGGATATCCGGGCCCGGCGAATTCCCCCGGTTCTGCCAGGTGTTGAGCTCATGGGTGACTTGTTCACATTCCCCTCCATGGCAGGGCCGCAGGTCGTGCGGCCCTCTTGATCATGAAGGTGCCAGACGAATGTGGATCAAGTGATAACGCGGTGTCACAACTGTCCGGAACCGCGCCCGTGGACCCCTTTGCGCAGCGCGCATGTCGGCCGCGCACACGGCCGCGTCCCGAACCATGGTGCTCCGACATATACGCCACTGATCTGCGGCTTCCTACCTTGTGCCGGTACGGAAGCGTCCCCGCAGAACTCCTGGAAGTGGTGCACATGGCCTCGCAAGGATCCGCTCCGCCGACCCGCGCCGGCATCGGTCGCATCGTGGCCGCGAGCCTCGTCGGCACCACCATCGAGTGGTACGACTTCTTCCTCTACGGCTCGGCCGCGGCCCTGGTCTTCAACAGCCTCTTCTTCCCGGCCAGCGACCCCCTGGTCGGCACGCTGCTCTCCTTCCTCACCTACGCCGTGGGCTTCGCGGCGCGCCCGCTCGGCGGGGTCGTCTTCGGGCACTACGGCGACCGGCTCGGCCGCAAGAAGCTGCTGGTCATCAGCCTGCTGATGATGGGCGGCGCCACGTTCGCGATGGGGCTCCTCCCCACCCACGCGAGCATCGGCGTCGGCGCGCCCGTCCTGCTCACGGTGCTGCGCCTGGTGCAGGGCTTCGCGCTCGGCGGCGAGTGGGGCGGCGCCGTCCTCCTCGTGTCCGAGCACGGCGGCGACAAGAGCCGCGGCTTCTGGGCCTCCTGGCCGCAGGCCGGCGCGCCCGGCGGCAACCTCCTGGCGACCGGGGTGCTCGCGCTGCTCGCCGCCGTCCAGTCCGACGAGGCGTTCCTCGCCTGGGGCTGGCGCGTGCCGTTCCTGCTCTCCGGGGTCCTCGTGATGATCGGCCTGTGGATCCGCATCTCGGTCACCGAGTCGCCGGTCTTCCTCGACGCCCGGCGCAAGGCCGAGGCCGCGGCCTCGGCGGGGATCGAGGAGAAGCCGCCCGTCGTCGAGGTGTTCCGCACAAGTTGGCGTGAAGTGCTCACCGCGATCGGCACCCGCTTCGGCGAGAACGTCTCCTACTACATCCTCACGGCCTTCGTCCTCGTCTACGTCACCGTGCATCTGGAGCTCCCCAAGAGCGACGCGCTCAACGCCGTCCTCATCGGCTCCGCCGTCCACTTCGTCACCATTCCGCTGTGGGGCGCCCTCTCCGACCGGATCGGGCGGCGCCCCGTGACCCTGATCGGCGCCGTCGGCATGGCCGCCTGGGCCTTCGCCTTCTTCGCGATGCTCGACTCCCGCTCCTTCCCGGTCATCGCGCTCGCCGTCACCGTCGGGCTGCTCTTCCATGGCGCGATGTACGGGCCGCAGGCCGCCTTCATCTCCGAGCTGTTCGACACCAAGGTGCGCTACTCGGGCGCCTCGATGGGCTCCCAGCTCGCCTCGATCGTCGGCGGCGCCCTGGCCCCGATCATCGCCGTGGAACTGCTCAAGGACTACGCGTCCGCGCTGCCCGTCGCCCTCTACATGTGTGCCGCCGCTCTGGTCACCGCGGTCACCGTGCGCTTCGCCCGGGAGACCAGGGGACGGGACCTGGCCGCCGACGAGACCGGCGGCCCGGCCCCGCGCCCGGCCGCCGAGCGCGAGGGCTCCGTACCGCTCGGCGGCTGACCTCCCCGGCGGCCGCAGCGCCGCACGCGGTCCGCCCCGGATCCGGGGCGGACCATCGACCGCACCCACCCCGCCGGGAGACGATCGCTCCATGCTCCCCACCACCACGGGCGCGGGCCACGCCGAACCCCCGGCGGGCCCGCGCACCCTGCTCGACCTCCTCGACCGGGGCGCCCCCGCCGAGGAGTTCGCGCGCCCCGCCGCCCGCGCCCGCGAGGCGGGCGCCACGGCCGCCGACCTTGCCGCGCTCGATCAGGCCACCGAGGTCGCCCTGCGCATCCACCGCACCCTGGGCGCGCACCGCCGCCGCGAGGCCGAACTCACCGCGCTGTTCGACACCGCGAGCGACCTGGCGGCGCTGCGCGACCCGGACGCCGTGCTCCGCGCCATCGTCCGGCGCGCCAAACTGCTCCTGGGCACGGACGTCACGTACCTCTCGCTCAACGACGAGACGGCGGGCGACACCTACATGCGGGTGACCGACGGCAGCGTCGCCGCCGCCTTCCAGCAGCTGCGGCTCGGCATGGGCGAGGGCCTCGGCGGCCTCGTCGCCCAGACCGCCCGCCCCTACGTCACCGGCGACTACCAGCAGGACCCCCGCTTCCACCACACCGACGCCATCGACAGCGCCGTCCTGGAGGAGGGGCTGCGCGCGATCCTCGGCGTCCCGCTGCGCCTGGGCGCGCGCGTCATCGGCGTGCTGTACGCGGCCGACCGCGCAGCCCGCGAGTTCGCCACCGAGGAGATCGTGCTGCTGTCCTCGCTGGCCGACCACGCCGCCATCGCCATCGACGGGGCGCGGCTCCTGGAGGAGACCCGGGCCGCGCTCGTCGACCTCAACGCCGCCACCGAGACGATCCGCGCGCACAGCCGCGCCATGCGCCGCGCCGAACAGGCCCACGACCAGCTCACCGACCTCGTGCTGCGCGGCGGCGACGCGGACGACGTCGCCGACGGCATCGCCGCCCTGCTCGACGGCGGCGTCCTCATCCACGACGCGGACGGCGTCGAACTGGCCCGCACCGGAGCCGGACCGCTGTCCCCGCCCGTACCGGCCGTCGCCGCCTCACGCGCCAGCGGCCGGGCCGTCCCGCAGGACGGCACCTGGGTGTGCGCGGTCCTCGCCGGGCCCGAACTGCTCGGCAGCATCGCCCTGACCGGGCGCGCCGAACTGGCCGACGCCGACCGCAGGCTGTTCGAGCGCGCGAGCGTGGTGACCGCGCTGCTGCTGCTCCTGCGCCGCTCGGTCGCCGAGACCGAGGACCGGGTGCGCGGCGAACTCCTGGGCGACCTGCTGTCCACCACCGGCGACCCGGCGGGACTCGCGGGCCGCGCCCGCCGCCTGGGCGTGCGCCTGGACCGGCCGCACGCGGTGTTCGTCGCCCACGGCGAGAGCGTGCCCCGGCAGCGGCTCCTCGCCGCCGCCCACCGCACCGCCCGCGCGCACAGCGGCCTGGCCGGGCTGCACCACGACGACGTGGTGCTCGTGACCCCGACCGACACCCCGGGCCCCGACGCCCGCTCCCTGTCCGCCGCGCTGGGCCAGGCCACGGGCGCCCCCGTCACCGTCGGCGCGGCGGGCCCGGCACCCGGCCACGCCGACCTGCCCGCCGCGCACACCGAGGCGCTGCGCGCGCTCTCCGCGCTGCGCGCCCTCGGCCACACCGGCCACGGCGCCGCCCTCGCGGACCTCGGCTTCGTCGGACTCCTCATCGGCGAACAGGCCGACCTGGGCGCCTATGTACGCACCACCCTCGGCCCCGTCCTCGACTACGACGCCGAACGCGGCACGGAACTCATCCGCACCCTGGAGGCCTACTTCGGCCACGACCGCAGCCTCACCCGCGCCAAGACCGCGCTGCACGTCCACGTCAACACGGTGGTCCAACGCCTGGAACGCGTCTCCCGCCTCCTCGGCGACGACTGGAACACCCCCGCCCGCACCCTGGAACTCCAACTCGCCCTCAGGCTCCACCGGTTGACCCCACCGGCGTGAGCGCGGCGCGCAGGCTGCCGAGCAGGGCGCGGGCCGCCGGGCCCGCGGGGCCGTCCGTCCGCCAGGCCAGCGCGATCCTGCCGCGCGAGCGCGGATCGGTGATCTCCAGGGCACGCAGGCCGAGCGCGTCCGCCCGCGCATCGGTCAGGCCCGGCAGCACGGCCACGCCGAGCCCCCGCACCGCGAGCCGCACCAGGACCTCGGGGGCCGCCGCCTCGAAGGCGATGCGCGGCCTGAACCCCGCCTGGGCGCACGCCCGGTCGAGGACCCCGCGCACCCCGGTGCCGCGCGGCAGACAGATCAGCGGGCGCCCGGCGAGCGCGGCCAGCGGCACGCTCGTCCGCTCCTTCGGCGTGAGGAGCGGGTCGTCCGGCGTCACGGCGGCGACCAGCGGCTCGTCGATCACGACGTGCACACAGACGTCCGACGGGGGCTCCTGCGCCGTGATGCCGAGCAGTGCCATGTCCAGCTCGCCCCGGCGCAGCGCGGCGAGCATCCGGTCCGACGAGTCCTCGGTGAGGGAGATCTCGACCTGGGGGTGCGCGTCGTGGAAGTCGGCGACCACGGAGACCACGTCGAACTCGTGGACCGCGGCCCCCGACACGAGCCCGAGGGCGACCTGCCCGCGCAGCAGCCCCGTGAACTCGTCCGCCGTGCGCCACACCCCCTCGGCGGCGGCGAGCGCCGCCCGCGCGTACGGAAGCACCTCCCGGCCCACCTCCGTGAGCGTCACCCGCCGGCCCGAGCGGTCCAGGAGCCGGTGCCCCAACTCGCGCTCCAGCTGCCTTATCTGCGCGCTCACCCCGGGCTGCGCCAGGTGCAGCCGCGCGGCGGCCCGGGTGAAGTTGGCCTCCTCCACCACCGCGACGAAGTACCGCAGCTGTCGAAGTTCCATAACCAGCGATGCTAGCCGGGGGAACCGACAGCTCTTGGACTTATGGCCGGGCGTTGATCACGCTGGGCCCATGGGATACGACACCGCGGCCGTACGGGCCGAGATCGCCGCAGAACGCCGTGAGCTGGCCGACGTGTTCGACGGGCTGAGCCCCGAACAGTGGCACGCCCCCTCGCTCTGCGCGGGCTGGCGCGTGCGCGAGGTGGTGGCCCACATGTCCTTGGGCTTTCGCCACTCCCTGCCGAAGACGCTCGCCGAACTCGTCAAGGCGCGCGGGAGCCTGCACCGCATGACCGACCGCTGCGCCCGCGAGGACGCCGCCGCCTTCACCACGGCCGAACTGGCCGCGCTGCTCAGGGACAACGCCCACCACCCCTGGACGCCCCCGGTCGGCGGCTACCCCTCGGCGCTCGGCCACGACGTGGTGCACGGCCTCGACGTCACCGTCGCCCTCGGCCTGGACCGCGAGGTTCCGCCCGATCGCGTACGCATCCTCCTGGACCACGTCACGCCCAGGAGCCTCCGCTTCTTCGGGGCCGACGTCACGGGCGTCGCGCTGCGCGCCGACGACCTCGACTGGGCCATCGGCAGCGGCACGCCCGTGCACGGTGCCGCGCGCGACCTGCTGCTCGTCGCGTACGGCCGCCGGGTCCCGGCGGGCCGCCTGCGGGGCGAACGGTGCGAGCGTTATCTCCTGGGGTGAACTCGCCCCGGTGAGCTGCCGGTTGTCACATTCGGGGCGTTGGATCCGTCATGTAGGCGACCTAGTCTGGTAGCCGCCTGAAAGGGAGTCGCATGAGCGGACGCATCGAGCGAACCGGGACAAGCGGACGACCCACACGGCCGGCCCCGCCGGGGAAGGGGGAGCGGCTCGCGGACTGGGCGGACGGACGGCTGGGCATCCACACCCTGGCCAAGGCCCAGATGCGCAAGATCTTCCCCGACCACTGGTCGTTCATGTTCGGCGAGATCTGCCTCTACAGCTTCCTGATCCTCATCCTCACCGGCGTCTATCTCACCCTGTTCTTCGAGCCGAGCATGGTCGAGGTCACCTACGACGGCCCCTACGTGCCGCTCAAGGGCCTCTTGGTGTCGCGTGCGTACGAGTCCACGGTGGACATCAGCATGGAGGTGCGCGGCGGACTGCTGATCCGGCAGATCCACCACTGGGCCGCCCTCGTCTTCGTCGCGGCGATGCTCGTGCACATGATGCGGGTGTTCTTCACCGGCGCGTTCCGCAAGCCCCGCGAGCTGAACTGGATGTTCGGCTGGACCCTGCTGTTCCTCGGGATCCTCACCGGCCTCACCGGCTACTCGCTGCCCGACGACATGCTCTCCGGCACCGGCATCCGCTTCGCGCAGGGTGCCATCCTCTCCGTGCCCGTCGTCGGGACGTATCTCTCCTTCTTCCTGTTCGGCGGGGAGTTCCCGGGCGACGACATCATCGCGCGGCTCTATCCGATCCACATCCTGCTGCTGCCCGGCATCATGCTGGGGCTCGTCGTCGCCCATCTGATCCTGGTCTTCTACCACAAGCACACCCAGTTCGGCGGGCCGGGAAAGACCGAGAAGAACGTGGTCGGCGCGCCCTTCCTGCCGGTCTACATCGCCAAGGCGGGCGGCTTCTTCTTCCTCGTCTTCGGGGTGCTCGCGCTGATGGCCGCGGTCGCCACCATCAACCCCGTCTGGGCGATCGGCCCCTACCGGCCCGACCTGGTCTCCACCGGCGCCCAGCCCGACTGGTACCTCGGCTTCTCCGAGGGGCTGATCCGGGTGATGCCCAGCTGGGAGATCAACGCCTGGGGGCACACGCTCAACCTGGGCGTCTTCATCCCCTTCACGCTCTTCCCGTTGATCCTGCTGGCCATCGGCGTCTATCCGTTCATCGAGGCGTGGATCAAGGGCGACAGGAGAGAGCATCACCTCGCGGACCGGCCGCGGAACGCCCCGGTGCGCACCGGGCTCGGTGTGGCCTGGCTCTCGCTGTTCGGCGTGCTGATGATCGGCGGCGGCAACGACCTGTGGGCCACCCACTTCCACCTCTCCATCAACGTCATCACGTGGTTCGTGCGGATCGGCTGCTTCGTCGTGCCCGCCCTCGCCTTCTTCGTCACGCACCGGATCTGCCTGGGGCTCCAGCGCAGGGAGCGCGACAAGGTGCTGCACGGCCGGGAGACCGGCACCATCAAACGCCTTCCGCACGGCGAGTACGTCGAGATCCACGAGCCCCTGTCGCAGGCCGAGCTCTATCGGCTGACCGCCCACGAACAGCCCCGGCCCTTCGAGATCGGCCCCCTGGTCGACGCGAACGGAGTGGCCCGCAGGATCCCCCGCTCCGACCGCCTGCGCGCCCGCCTCGCCCGCGCCATGTACGGGCCCAAGGCGCAGGTGCCCAAGGCGACGCCGGAGGAGTACCTGGCCATCCAGCGGGGGGAGGGCGATCACCACTGAGGGCCCGGCGGCCCGGCGGCCCGGCGGTCGGGCACCCCGGCGGCCAAGGGGCCTGGGGCCTTGCGGCTCCGGGCGGTGAAGGGCCGCCGGTGCCCCGATCAGGAATCGGTCGTCGCGCGGCGGATCAACTCGGTTAGCCTCACACGGTGATGGCATCCGAGAAGACCCCGAAGTTGCTGGCGATCAGCGACCTGCACGTCGCCTATGACGACAACAAGAAATACGTCGAGTCCATACGGCCACAATCCGACGGAGACTGGCTGATAGTCGCCGGCGACGTCGCCGAGCGGATGGCCGACATCGAGTGGGCCCTGCGCATCCTCGCCGGGCGCTTCGCCAAGGTGGTGTGGTCGCCCGGCAACCACGAGCTGTGGACGCCCAAGGACGACCCGGTCCAGCTGCGCGGCGAGGAGCGCTACCAGCACCTGGTCGCCCTCTGCCGAGAGCTGGGCGTGGTCACGCCCGAGGACCCCTACCCCGTGTGGCGCGGCGCGGGCGGCCCCGTCGTCGTGGCCCCGCTCTTCCTGCTCTACGACTACTCCTTCCGGCCCGAGGGCACGCACACCAAGGAGGAGGCGCTCGCGGTCGCCCACGAGGCGGGCGTCGTCTGCACGGACGAGTACTTCCTCCACCCCGACCCCTACGCCACGCGCGACGACTGGTCCCGCGCCCGGGTCAAGCTCACGGAGGAGCGGCTCGCCGAGCGCCCCGAGGGCCTGCCGACCGTCCTCATCAACCACTGGCCCCTGCTGCGCGAGCCCACCCGGGTGCTGCGCTATCCCGAATTCGCCCTGTGGTGCGGCACCGAGCTCTCCGCCGACTGGCACGTGAAGTACGACGCGGCCGCCGTCGTCTACGGCCATCTGCACATCCCGCGCACGACCTGGCACGACGGCGTGCCGCACGTCGAGGCGTCCGTCGGCTACCCGCGCGAGTGGCGCAGGGACTTCCACCCCGACCCGCACCTGCGGCAGATCCTGCCGGCGCCGGAACGGGGCTGACGCGGGCCGGGGCACACGGAGCGGGACGGCGCGAGGGCTCGGTCAGGGCTGGGCCCGCAGCGGCCGGCGCGCCAGGAGTTCGGCGAGGCCCTGCCGGGTGGCCGCGAGGACGACGCGGTCCTCCGGGCGCAGCACGTACTCCGGGTCGAGCTGCCACTCCAGCCCCGACGCCGGGCCGGACTCCCCGTCCGACGCACGCTCCAGCGCGACCACGCGCCACGCGCCCGGCCGGAACACCTCGGCGATCCTGCGGCCCGTCAGCTGCGGCTGGAGCGAGACGTCCAGCGCCGCGAAGAGCAGCACCGAGCGCTCGACGGGCAGCGAGCCCAGGATCTGCCGGCCCATCATCGCCCCGGCGAACGCGGGCGCGGCCAGCGCGGACACGCTCCGGCTGCGGGTGAGGGCGCCCGGATGGGCGGCCCGCAGGGTGCGGTAGACGGCCGTCGCGAACTCGTCGTCGTACAGGCGCAGCGCGACCCGCAGGTCCGGCTTCACCGACCGTGCGTACAGGGCCGCTTCGAGGTTGATGGTGTCCGCGCTGGTCAGCGCGAGCAGCGCGTGCGCGCGGTGCACCTTTGCCGCCTCCAGGACGCCCTCCTCCGTGACGTCGCCGATCACGGTCGGCACGCGCAGGCGCCGCGCCAGCGAGATGCCGCGCGCCTCGGGGTCGGCCTCCACGCACACCACCGGGATGTCCAGCTCACGCAGCCGGGCGAGCACCCGGGTGCCGATCTTGCCGAGGCCCAGCAGGACGACATGGCCGGACAGACCGCGCGGCGGGCGGCGCAGCGAGGACGCGGTGCGGAACGTGCCGAGCGCCTCCAGGACGGCGGCGAACAGGATCGGCAGGAGCAGCAGTCCGACGAGCCCGGCGAGGAGCTGGAGGATCTGGCGGCTCATCGGCCCCTCCGTCGCCGGGTCGTTGATGGAGAACAGGTCAAGGAGCGTCAGATACGTCGCGTGCAGCGGGCTGGTGTCTTCGGTGGTCACGATCGAGGCGATGGCCATGCCGAGGACGGCGGCCGCGAAGCCCGCCAGTGACCAGCGCAGACGCCGTGAGAACAGCTGGCGCAGCGGTACGCCGCGGCCCGCGAGGAACCCGGGTGGCGGCGCGGAACCCGCGTACGAGACCGCCTCCAGGACCAGCGCGCCGCGGCCCGGGGCGGCGGCCACGGCGGCGTCGTCCGGCAGCAGGCGGGGGCCCGCGCCGGCCCCCGCGTCGTCCGAACCCTCGGCTCCCGCCGGGTCGTTGGCGGTCGCCGAGAGCAGCGCCAGGGTCGCCAGGCCGCGCGGTGCCACCTGGCCGGGGGCCGGAGGGGTGCGTTCCACCGCGCGCAGCAGGAGTCCGTCGGCGTGGACGACCTTGCTGGTCCCGGCGACGGCGGTGGCGGCGAGGGCCGGGGCCGCGGTGTCCGCGTCGGACAGGACGGTGACGCTGGCGTCGGTGGTCGCCAGGCCCGCCACGGCGGCGGCCTGGTCGAGCAGTTCCTCCAGGTGCTGGCCCAGCTTGCGGTTGTAGAGCCGGATCACCAGGCGCAGACGGGGGTTGAGCCGGCGGGCGGCGAGCGCGGCGCGGATATTGGTCTCGTCGTCGTCGTGCACGAGCGCGAGGGCGGCGGCCTGGGGGACGCAGGCGTCGGCGAGGACGTCGTCGGTGAGGTCGGCGGCTTCGAGGGTGCGGTGCGGTCCCGGCTCGCCGCCGTCGCCGTTGCCGTGGCCGTTCCCCGTCGTGGTGCGGGAGACGGCGGCCGTGATGCGGCCGAGCAGCGCCGTCGTCCTGGCCCGCCCCGTCGGCCGGTTCGGCTCCCCGCCGCCGCCGGCCGGCGGGACGACGAGGACGACCTGCTCGCCGTAGACCCCGCGGAGCTCGGCGGCGAGCCGGTGGGCGAGGGCGTTGTCGCCACCGCAGACGACCATGTGGCCGGTGGCGGGGGAGGGTGGGCGCTGCGGCGGAAGCGAAGATGTGTACGACACGGGGAAAGAGTGCCTCAAGTGGGTGCGGGGGGCGTCATGTTGCCCGCGCGCGTCGTCTGGCGGGGGCGCCTTGGGCGGTGCGCCTCGGTTCCGCGGGCGGGACTGGCATCGTTGGCGTCCGCGCCTTGCCGGGCCTGCGCGGTTGCTTTGTCTCTGGGGTGGGGCTGCGTTGGCGTCTGCCGGTCCGCGCTCGCTTCGTCTGTGGGGCGGGGCCGCGGGGGTATGTGCGTACTCGCCATCCCTGCGCCGCGCCTCAAGTCCAAAGGCGCCAGTGTGTGCTCGGTGCTCCGTTCGCACATACCCCCACGTCCCCTCGGGCCGGTCGGGCGCGTGCGGCCCGGTGGGGGCCGGTGCGCCCGCGCCGCGGCGGACGGGACCGTGCCGCTCCGCTGTGG